>JANXXH010000151.1 GCA_025350705.1 Gallionella sp. | reverse complement strand
AATTTGAAGGGACCTGCTCCTAGTACGAGAGGACCGGAGTGGACAGATCTCTGGTGTACCGGTTGTCACGCCAGTGGCATTGCCGGGTAGCTAAATCTGGAAGAGATAACCGCTGAAAGCATCTAAGCGGGAAACTCGCCTAAAGATGAGATTTCACTGGGGATTTAATCCCCCTGAAGGGTCGTGGAAGACCACCACGTTGATAGGTCAGGTGTGGAAGTCCAGTAATGGATTAAGCTAACTGATACTAATTGCCCGTGAGGCTTGATCCTATAACATTAAGGATGACAAGTTTTACAAAACGTTTCGTGTTTACAATTAAAAACCAAACTTTACTTCTCCCAGATTATTGCAGCTTGTTTAGCATTAAAACCAAACAAGCCGCAGACAGTTATGTCTGACGACAATAGCAAGTTGGTCCCACTCCTTCCCATCTCGAACAGGACAGTGAAACGACTCCGCGCCGATGATAGTGTACATACGTATGTGAAAGTAGGTCATCGTCAGACTCCTTATAAAGTAAAGCACCCCGCCCAAAAGCGGGGTGTTTTGCTTTGTGGGTTTTAACCATGACCGGCTTGAGTTTATGACAACACGCGCCGCAGGCGCTTGTTGCGGCGGAGACTCACATCAGCTTCACCGATGTGATGTCGAAACCAAAGTAGGTCATCGTCAGACTCCTTATAAAGCAAAACGCCCCTCCAGAAATGGTGGGGCGTTTTGCTTGGTGGGTTTGGTTTGTGACCTGCTTGAGTTTATAGCTTGAGGTGAAATATGGAATGGTCGATATGCCTTACTTGTAGTCACGCAACTCCGGAGGCGTGTCGTCATGGTCGCCGTGTGGCTCATGGTCATAAGCTTTGACGAATACCTCACGTTCATTCTTTTTTGTTGGGTGTACGGGGATGTCCAGATTATGGCAGGCAGTATCTTCGCAGTAGTAAATCACCTGGCGTCCGATACTGTGCAATGGGCTGTGGTCGAGGTGGAACCCTTCTTCGGTCAAGCCATCTTCCAAGCCATTGAGTGTGTAGTGATGCAAGTTGTAAGTGACACGCAATGTATTCGGGGAATCGCCATATTCGACTTGGCAGTTGGGTAGTCCTGATAAAAGGCGATAGGCGCGAGCTACTTGTCCGGTTGGTTCCGCACTGAATACGATTTTGCGCTGCTTATTCAGTTCAATTGGATCAGTCATATTGATCTCACAGTAACAAGATTATTTGCTCTGCAGTATTTGAATTCCTTTAAGAAGATTCAATGCCTGATTAAGCTGATAATCATTCTTGGATCCGAATTCGGTTGGAGTAAATTTCGTTGTATCTTCTTTGGTATCAGGTGGGGAAAGCGTCTTCTTGTTTGAGTTGGCGGATTTTTCATCAGAAGGTTTGTCGTTGACCAAATGCTTGTCCAAGTCAGCTTCACGCAGGCGAAATATGCCGCTGTCACGCCCGGCAGAGGCAGGGTCTTCCACTAGTATGTCAGGAACGATGCCCTTTGCTTGGATGGAGCGCCCTCCGGGTGTGTAATAACGCGCCGTGGTAAGTTTGATTCCGGTGTTGTTACCCAATGGCAAGACAGTTTGAACGGAACCCTTGCCGAAAGTTTGTACGCCCATGATGACTGCGCGCTTGTGATCTTGCAGTGCACCGGCAACAATTTCGGATGCGGATGCAGAGCCGGCATTTACCAGTACTACAAGCGGTACATTTTTAATGGAGTCAGGCAAGGCTTTCAGGTAATCATTATCGTTACGTCCGCGCAAGTAATTTTCCGGGTTAGCGGTCAGGCGCATTTTGGCATCTTCGGTACGACCTTCGGTGTAAACAACCAGTGCATTTTTGGCCAGAAAAGCGGAGGAAACCGCGACTGCACCAGTTAATAGGCCGCCCGGATCATTGCGTAAATCCAGAATCAAGCCTTTTAGTGGACCCTGATTCTGCTTTACAAGATTCTCCAGTGCGGTTGCGAGGTTTTCGCCGGTCATTTCCTGGAACTGGGTGATACGGACAAAACCATAACCAGATTCCAACAATTTGGATTTTACACTCTGTACTTTGATGACTGCGCGCACCAAAGTAATTTCGAGCGGCTTAGGCTCGTCCTTGCGGATGATGGTCAGAAGGATTTTGCTACCTGGCTTGCCGCGCATGCGCTTGACTGCATCGTTCAAGGACATACCCTTGATTAATGTATCATCCAGCTTGATGATGAAATCTCCGCTCTTGATGCCGGCATGATAAGCGGGTGTGTCTTCAATTGGAGAAATGACTTTTACCACGCCATCTTCCATGCCGACTTCGATACCTAGCCCGCCGAATTCGCCGTGCGTGCCAACCTGTAGTTCTTTGAAGGCGTCTGCATCCAGATAGGAGGAGTGCGGATCCAAGCCGTTCAACATGCCGGCGATAGCGTCAGTAATCAATTTTTTGTCAGTGACTGGTTCGACATAGTCGCTTTTGATACGACCGAATACTTCGGAGAATGCGCGTAATTCTTCAATAGGGAGCGGCGTGGAGAGTGGTTCCTTGTCCGCAATCGCAGCGAAATGAAGGCTGATAGACATTCCTGCGACCAGACCCAAACTAACTAAACCTACTTTTCCCAGAAGACGCATAATTTCCTCAATGTTATTTTGTTGTCAGCCATTTCATAGGATCGAGCGGCTTGCTCTCATGGCGCAGTTCAAAGTATAAACCGAAATCCTCATTGCCGCCGCTGTTCCCTACTGAGGCAATGGTATCGCCGCCACGCAGTACATCTCCGACCTGTTTGTATAGCGTTTCATTGTTGCCATACAAACTCATGTAGCCTTTGCCGTGATCGATAATAAGCAAATTGCCGAAACCGCGCAGCCAATCTGCAAACACCACTTGCCCGGCGGCAATTGCTTTTACTGCTTGCCCGCTGGAAGTTTTAAGAAACAGACCTTTCCATTGCACCGTGCTGTCAGGTCGAGGTGTGCCGAAGCGATTGGTAATGTCACCTCTGACCGGCAGCGTCAGCTTGCCTTTTAATTGATCGAAAGGGCTGCTGTCAAAGCGAGTATCTGGGAGGTTTTCATTGTGTAGCAGAGATGCCGAATTCGGTTGTGCGAGCATTTTGGTCAGTTTGTCGATCAATTGTGCGAGTCGGTTCTCATTTCGTTGCAGGCTGGTAATTTCGCGGCGTTGCTGGTGTAGTTGCTGCGAAATTTGAATCAACAATCGCTTCCGAGCGTACTGTTCCTTTTCCAGCGCCTTCTTTTGCACTGCTTGTTCAGCGCGTAACGATGTCAATTCCGCGTGCTGTTCGCGTGTAGACATGCTGATTGAATTCAGTGTGGCGAGACTCTCGCGCAAGTTGGCTAACCATGTTGCGCGGTTGCGGGCAATGTATTGATAATACCGAAGATCGCGAACAACCTGGTTGGGGTCTTGATTGTTCAGTAACAGTTTGAGATATTCCTGCTTACCACCAAGATATTGTTGATATAGCAGTTTGCCAAGCAGAGCCTGTTGTCCTGTCATGTTGTTGTTCAGTTTGCGTTGCTGCTCTTGCAGATTGCTGAGTTTTTGATCTGCTGCATGTTGTAGCGCGGCGAGTTCGGCAAGTTTACGATTGCTGTTGCTAATCGCACGTTCAGATTCTCGCAATGCGTCTGCCGCTTCGTCCCTTGACTCGCTGGTTTGGTCCATGTCGTGTTGCACGGCAGCGATGCGCTTGCGAAGATTTTCCAACTCTTCCTGTTGGCCGGCGTGTGCCATGTTGACCAAGGTCAAACAACATACAGCCAGCGAAAATAAGAGTCTGAGTAATATCACTGAATCTGAATCAAGCTGTGCCCAGACATTTCAGACGGTTGAGGTAAGCTCATCATCGTCAACAGGCTGGGTGCGAGGTCTCGCAGCGCGCCTTTGTCGGCCAGCTTGGCTTTACGTCCGATATACAGGAAAGGAACCGGATTCAATGTATGTGCAGTGTGTGCCTGCTGTGTGGCACGATCCAGCATTTGCTCCGCGTTACCGTGATCGGCGGTGATGATGACTTCGCCGCCGATGGATTGCATTGCTTTGACCACGCGCCCGATGCAACTATCCAATGCCTCGATAGCTTTGACAGCCGCAGCCATATTGCCGCTGTGTCCTACCATATCTCCGTTGGCATAGTTGCAGATGATGGCATCATATTGTCGGCTTAGTATCGCGGCTTCAAGTTTGTCCGTCACTTCGAATGCGCTCATTTCCGGCTTCAGATCATAGGTGGCGACCTTGGGCGATGGAACCATAATACGATCTTCGCCGGGGTAAGGCTGCTCTCTGCCGCCGTTGAAGAAGTAGGTGACGTGGGCGTATTTTTCGGTTTCGGCAATGCGCAATTGCTTGAGCCCCAGGCTGGAAATATATTCGCCGAAGCCATTGTGAATGGCATCCTGGGTATAAGCACAGGGAAAATCAAAGTCGTCGCCATAGCGGCTCAACGTGACGAAGCTGGCAAGTTTGGGAAAATATGCGCGGACAAATCCGCTGAACGATTTGTCGGTTAACGCGTTTGAGATTTCGCGGGCGCGGTCGGCACGGAAATTCATGAATACCACGACATCGCCATCATGCATGGTCACGGCTTGAGAGCCGGGAGGGATGATCGCAGTGGCCTTGACGAACTCATCCGATTCTCCGCGTGCATAGGCCAGTTCCAGTCCGCCCAACACATCTGGCGCTGTGAAATCGGCGTGGCCCTGGGTGAGCAATTCGTAAGCCGGCTGCACGCGCTCCCAACGATTGTCCCTGTCCATCGCGTAAAAACGACCAATGATGCAGGCAATTTGACCGACCCCCAATGCGGTGCACTTATCTTGAAGGAGCTGAAGAGATTGCGCAGCGCTTCTGGGTGGTGTGTCGCGGCCGTCCAGAAACGGGTGCAAGTAGATTTTTTTTAAGCCGTTGCGCGCCGCCATTTCAAGCATGGCAAGAACATGATTTTCATGGCTGTGGACTCCACCCGGAGACAGCAGTCCCATGATGTGCAAAGCGCTGTTGTTTTTCTTGGCTAAAGCGACGGCATTGCTTAAGGCGGGATTGGAAAAAAAACTGCCATCTTCAATAGCGACATCCACGCGGCTCAGATCCTGATAAACCACGCGCCCAGCGCCAATGTTGAGATGCCCCACTTCAGAATTACCCATTTGAAGTGAAGGCAGGCCAACAAACTTTTCGGAAGCATTAAGCAGTGTGTGAGGATAATCATGCCAAAGCTTGTCCCAATTGGGTTTGCGCGCAGCTAAGATAGCGTTGTGATCAGCATCCTCACGGTAGCCGAAGCCGTCAAGAATAACCAGTAAAACAGGAGTGACGTTCATTGGTGTAGAATATAAGCGGATAGTGATTTTCTGGAAGGCGCATTTTAGACGAATTTGCACAACTTGGTGCATGGCTTGTAGGGCAATATAGCGTAAGAGGGCACACATATGGCAAACAAACTGATAGACAGGGATGAGGATATTCAACAGGCAGCGAATGCTGTCAAGGCTATCGCCCACCCGTTACGCTTAAAGATTTTATGCGTGCTTGGCGATCAGGAGGTCAGTGTGCAGGACATCGTTGAACAAGTCGGGACATCGCAAAGCAACATCTCGCAGCATCTGTCGATTCTGCGTGACAAAGGTGTCTTGGCAACGCGCAAAGATGCGAATCGGGTTTTCTACCGCATAGGTGATTTGCGTACCCTGAAATTGGTGGGGATGATGCGAGATGTATTTTGCAGTACTTGATTAAAACCGCTGCGGCTAACTTGATTTAGAACTTCCTTGAAAATCGCCCCATAAGGTTTGCATCGCGGCGAGCCCGGCAATCGCGGCCGTCTCGGTACGCATCACGCGCGCACCGAGACGAATGGGGGTAAATCCGCAGTGTAGAGCAGCAGTGGTTTCTGCCTGAGTAAATCCCCCTTCCGCGCCGATCAACAACATGATGCGACCCTGAGGTTTTGTTTGAGAGTGTAACGAGGTTGTGGAGTGCGGCGACAAAATGTATTTTGCATCGGGTATCGACTTGGTTTGTTGCAGCCACACCATGATGTCCAGTGGCGCAAGAATCTGCGGCAGCGTGTTGCGTCCGCATTGTTCGCACGCGGAGACGGCGACTTGTTGCCAATGCTCGAGTCGTTTCGTGGCGCGCTCGGAAGATAGTCTGGCCACGCTGCGTTCGGTGTCGATGGGTTGGATGTCAGTCACACCCAACTCGGTGGCCTTTTGAATTATCCAGTCCATCTTTTCGCTGCTGGACAATGCTTGTGCCAGTAGCACCTTGAGCGAAGATTCGCGGTCGTCGTCTACGGCTGTGATGCTGCCGACGACGACGCGTTTGCCGTCGAGCTCGGCGATCACGCCGTGACGTTCGTTGCCGATACCATCGAAAATTTGTACTGGGTCGCCTTTACGTAAACGAAGCACGCGTCCAGCATGATGCGATGCATCCGGAGGTAAGTCGAATGAGCCATTGAGCGGCAACGGTGGTGGGCAAAAGAAACGCGGCATGGTCGGGGCGCAAATGAAGTAAGAGTGTCATCGTGATAATATAACGGCTTCAAAGATATTGTCAGGAATATGGTAATGGTAAGTCTGCAACCACCCCTATGTGATTTCGGCTGGAAAGCCCGCGATTTTGATCTGCGCGGTGTGGATGGCAAGCGCTATAACCTTGCCAATGCGCGCGGCAAGAATGGTCTGCTGGTGATGTTCATTTGCAATCACTGTCCGTATGTGAAATCCATACGTGATCGCATCATCCGCGACACGCGCGAGCTGCAAGCGCATGGGATCAGCAGTATCGCGACCATGTCGAACGATCCTGCCGACTATGCGGAAGATTCTTTCGAGAATATGAAAATGGTTGCGCAGCAATACGGTTACCTCTTTCCTTACGTATGGGACGAGAACCAGCGGGTCGCCAAGGATTACGGTGCAGTATGCACGCCGGACTTCTTTGGTTTCAATGCCAATCTTGAGTTGCAATATCGCGGGCGTCTGGATTCTTCGCGCAAGGAAGCGGTGGCCGATGCACCGCGCGATTTGTTCAACGCGATGGTACAAGTGGCGAAAACCGGGCAGGGGCCGCGCGAGCAGATCGCCAGCATGGGCTGTTCGATCAAGTGGAAAGCAGAATGAATCTTTCAACTTCCAGCGGGAGCCATCCAGCCCCGAACACAATGAGCGCGCTGCTCAAGGCGGTGGTCGCGGCAGTCAAACTGGTGACGGCTGAAGAGATCATGCCGCGTTATCTCAAGGTGGCGCATCATCACAAGTACGACGGCAGTCTGTGTACCGAGGCGGATATTGCCGCACAGGGCGCCTTGACCAAAAAGCTGCAAGCTATTCTCAACGTGCCGGTATTGGGCGAAGAGATGACTGCCGCCGAGCAACGAGCGCTATGGGAGACAGGCAGGGACGGAATATGGTGCATCGATCCGATCGATGGTACATCCAACTTTGTGCGCGGCCTACCTTATTTCGCAGTATCGGTTGCGCTGCTTCGGGAGGGAAAAAGTGTGTTGGGTGTGGTGTACGACCCGGTAGCCAATGAGATGTTCGCCGCAGAGCAGGACAAGGGCGCGTTCCTGAATGGTGAAAAGTTGGTAGGCCGCGAAGCTCAAAGCTCCCTGGAACAGTCTCTGGCGTGTGTAGACATGAAGCGTCTCAAAAGGAAGCTGGTTACTCAATTGTCAACCGATCCGCCATATTCCTCACAGCGCAATTTCGGCGCGAGCGCGTTAGACTGGTGTTATGTGGCGGCAGGTCGCTACGATGTGTATTTGCATGGAGGGCAAATGCTCTGGGATTATGCCGCCGGTTTGCTGATTTTGCAGGAGTCGGGCGGGCATGTTTGCTGCATTGAGAATGATGATTTCTCGCGATGTGATATTTGGCAACGCTCAGTCATCGCCGCGCGCGATGCAAAATTGTTCGAGGCATGGAAACGCTGGATACGTGCGCAGTCGTAAAATTTAAGGATCTGCCGTGAAGATATTGATACTCGGCGCTGGACAAGTTGGATCTACTGTAGCGGAAAGCCTGGCCAGCGAAGCGAATGACATCACTGTGGTGGACACCGATGGTGAAAAGCTGCGCCAATTGCAAGATCGGCTGGATCTGCGCACCTTGACGGGTAATGCCGCCCATCCTTCGGTGCTTGAGCAGGCCGGCATTGCCGATACCGATATGCTGCTGGCCGTCACTCAAAGCGATGAAGTCAACATGGTGGCGTGCAAGCTGGCGGCCAGCCTCTACAACACACCGACGCGCATTGCCCGAATCCGTTCGACCGACTTTCTCGCCCGTCCAGAGGTGTTTAGTAAAGATAATTTTTGCGTGGACTTTTCCATTTGCCCCGAGCAGATACTGACGGACTACATCGTCAAGTTGATCGAATTTCCTGAGGCATTGCAAGTGTTGGAATTCGCCAATGGCAAAGCATCGCTGGTGGCAGTGCGCGCCTTTGAGGGCGGCCCGCTGGTGGACAAACCGTTGAGTTTCTTACGCTCACATATGCCCCAAGTCGAGGCCCGCGTCGCGGCGATCTTTCGTCAGGACAGGCCAATCACCCCGGCAGGAGATACAGTGGTGCAAGAGGGAGACGAAATCTTTTTCATTGCCGCCACCGACAACATCCGCAGTGTGCTCAAGGAAATGCGCCGCATGGATAAGCCCGCCAAACGAGTAATGATCGTGGGTGGGGGGAATATTGGCAGGCGGTTGGCAAAAGCGTTGGAGCACGATTATGAAGTCAAGCTGATCGAGTACAGCAAAAAATCTTGCCAGAATTTAGCTGGAGAGCTGACTAAAACGCTGGTGTTGAACGGCGACGGCACGGATGAAAAACTGCTGCAAGAGGAGCATGTCGGCGATGTAGACGTGTTCTGCGCGCTCACCAACGATGATGAAAACAACATCATGTCGGCCCTGCTCGCCAAGCAGGGTGGCGCACACAAGGTGATCGCGCTGATCAACCGCAGCGCGTATGTAGGCCTGGTGCAGGGTGGAAAGATTGATATCGCACTTTCACCGGCGCACGTCACTATTGGCTCGCTGCTGGCTTATGTGCGCCAGGGCGATGTCGCTGTAGTCCATTCGCTGCGGCGCGGCGCGGCGGAGGCGCTGGAGCTGGTGGCGCACGGTGATCGCCAATCCTCCAGGGTGGTCGGCCGTCGCATTGATGAGATCGATTTGCCTGCGGGTGCGACCATCGGTGCCATCGTGCGCGGTGGGGAAGTCATCGTGGCGCATCGCGACACGGTGATCGAAGAGGAAGACCACGTAATCGTGTTTGCCATCGACAAGAAGATGGTGAAAAAAGTCGAGAAACTGTTCCAGGTCAGCATCGGGTTCTTCTGATGCGACGCATCCTGTCAGTTATTCACGCTTTAGGTTTGATGCTGGTGTTGTTCAGCTTAGCGTATTTGATGCCGTTATTGACTTCGTGGATATATGGCGATGGCACGATGATCGATTTTGCGCTGGCGTTGGCAATGACTTTTGCGGCGGGTTGTTTGATGTGGCTGATGACGCGCAACCATAGGGGAGAGTTATCGGTTCGGCATGGCTATTTGCTGGTGGTGACCATGTGGACGACTATGCCGGCTTTTGCCACGTTACCGCTGCTGCTGGTGATCAATGGCCTATCATTTACCGATGCATATTTTGAAACCATGTCAGGACTGACGACCACCGGTGCGACCGTGTTGACAGGACTGGATAATCTACAGCCCGCCATCAATATCTGGCGGCATGAGTTGAATTGGCTGGGCGGCATGGGCATCATCGTGTTGGCGGTGGCGATCCTGCCACTGCTCGGTATCGGCGGGCGGCAACTGTTCAAGGCGGAAACGCCCGGGCCGATGAAGGACTCTGCGCTCACTCCTCGCATCACCGAGACGGCGCGCAACCTGTGGCTGGTTTATCTGGGCATTACCTTCGCCTGCATTTTGTCATTAAAAATTGTGGGCATGAATTGGCTGGACGCAATCTGCCATGCGTTCGCCACAATGGGGTTAGGCGGTTTTTCCACGCATGATGCCAGCGTCGGTTATTTCAACTCTCCCGCGATCGAGTTCGTGTTGATCGTGTTCATGTTACTTGCTGCGATGAATTTTTCCACGCATTTTTTGGTGTGGCGGGAAAAAAGCCTGAAGCTATATTTGCGTGATGCCGAGGCTGTTGCGACCGTCGGACTGATATTGGCAAGCTGTCTGGGCATAGCCTTGTTCCTGTGGTGGAAGGGCACCTACCCGAGTTTCTGGACTGCCTTGCGCCACGCCAGCTTCAATCTGGTTTCGATAGCGACGGACTGCGGTTTTGCCAGCGTGGATTTCAACCAGTGGCCGATATTCGCTCCGATGTGGATGTTGTTCCTGAGTTGCGTTACGGTCAGTTCAGGCTCCACCGGCGGCGGCATCAAGATGGTGCGCACGTTGATCCTGTTCAAGCAGGCGGGACGCGAATTCGTCAAGTTGTTGCACCCGGCCGCCATCAACCCGATGAAGATAGGCGGCAGTGTCGTGCCGAACAACATCGTGTTTGCTGTGCTGGGATTTATTTTTCTGTATTTTATGACAGTGGCGACGCTGACCTTTGCGCTGCTGATCAGCGGACTGGATTTCATCTCCGCGTTCTCCGCGATCATCGCCTGTATCAACAATGCGGGACCCGGGCTGGGTGTGGTGGGGCCGGCCAGCAACTTCGGGGTGCTGTCCGATTTTCAGACCTGGGTGTGTACGATTGCGATGCTGGTCGGCCGGCTGGAAATCTTCACGGTGCTGATCCTGTTCACCCCGCATTTCTGGAGGCGCTAAAATCGCCATGACAGCGGGGGCGAGATACGTTAGCATTGAAGCCTCGAAATCGTTCGAAAGCATGATGATGATTGCCGTAGAGCAAAAGCAAGAGGGATCAAGATGAGCGAGGAACAGCCATTGACAGGCCTGAAGGTTTTGCTGATCGACGACAGCAATACCATAAGGCGTAGCGGAGAAATCTTCCTGTCGCAAGCGGGATGCCAAGTCATCCTTGCGGAAGACGGGTTTGACGGTTTGGCCAAGGTCGTTGATAACCAGCCGGACGTCATTTTCGTGGATGTGATGATGCCGCGCCTGGACGGTTATCAAACCTGCGCGCTTATCAAAAAAAATCAGCAGTTCAAAAGCACCCCCGTGGTTATGCTGACCAGCAAGGACACACTGTTCGACCGCGCTCGCGGCAAACTGGTCGGGGCAGATCAATATTTACTTAAACCGTTCAACAAAAAAAGTTTGATAGAGGCCGTCATCGAGCATACTCAGGAAAAGAAGGAAGCGGATTATGGGCATTAAAAAAATATTGGTGGTGGACGATTCGGCAACAGAACGCCATCTTATAGGGGAAATATTAAGCAAACGAGGGTTTGAGGTTTCCTTTGCCGAGGACGGCGAAAAGGGTGTGGCACAAGCAAAGCTGACCAAACCGGATTTGGTCATCATGGACGTGGTGATGCCTGGCATGAATGGTTTTCAGGCGACCAGAGCGATTACCAATGATCCAGAAACAAAGCATATCCCAGTGATTATTTGTACCACCAAAGATCAGGAAACCGATAAGGTTTGGGGTGTGCGCCAAGGAGCCAAAGACTACGTGGTAAAGCCGGTAGTTGAAGCAGATCTGTTAAGCAAGATTACCGCATTGGGTTAAGTGACGCTAAGCGACATGGAAGCCTTTGAAAATTCAGAGTTGAGTGTATCCGCTGAGCGGATTGTCTGCTTAAACTACTTTGCTTTTATCGCTGCGTTGTGGGGAAAGGTCGGTTTCGGTCTACTGATAAGTTACTTGACACCGAAACCTTATTTTTTTGTCTATGTATCAAACATATGGGGCGTTGCCAAAATTTTATTCAAAAAGCCTCTACGTGGTTTGTTTGCTTTCCTCATCGAGCGCGTCGCGTACAATTTTGTTGCAAGGACTGCATCAATTTTACAATATCAACCCCACGCCCTGTTTGCTGTGCATTGGATTGCCGGTCTTCGACATAACCGAAACATGGATACGAATAGTCCGCCTGTTGCGTTTGGCTGTAACGGCTCGGTAATCTTACGCAGGGAATCTCGGAAAACCCTGGTTTTTAAAGGCTCGATCTAATGTCAAAGCGGCTCAATCTGCGCGAATTCCAGCAGAACCTGATCGACCGGCTTCAGGCTGCGGACTTGTCCGAGTCGCGGGTATCCACGTTGGGTGTGGAAATAGCCGGGCGAAATTGGTTGGTGGATCTGTCGCAGATCGATGAAGTGTTGCCATTGCCACCGTTGACCGTTGTGCCTTTTACCAAGCCCTGGTTTCGTGGCGTAGCAAATGTGCGCGGCAACCTGTATGGCGTGATCGATATGGCTGCCTATGAGCATAGCGGGGCGGCATCAGGAGATGCCAATAACCGTGTGTTGATGGTTTCGGAGCGATACGCTTTTAATGCGGCGTTACTAGTCAATCGTGTGTTGGGTTTGCGTGATGCGCGTAAATGGCGACAAAGCGAAGTTGGTGGGCAAGTCGAGTATCACGATGAACAGGGCATATCTTGGCGCAAACTGGATATGTCTGGCTTGCTGGAACAGGCGGAGTTTTTGCAGATAAGCGTTTAGCAATTCGGCTTTTTCAAGAAATTCCCTAGAGGGAGAGGAATAACATGGCATTAAAATTGACATTACCCAAGTCCAAGCTGAAAGTATTTGGTGTGGCTGCGGCAATCTTTTTTGTTTTGACCGCGATTGCTGGCTATATGAGCAACCGGGAAGAGAGCAACAGTGTCCGCAACGTCGGGCAATCCAGCCAGTTGCTCATGTTGTCGCAGCGACTAGCCAAGGATGCACAACAGGCTCTATCCGGCAACTCGATAGCATTTGATGCCATGGAAGAGGATAGGGCGAACCTGTCAAACATTCTATCCAGACTGGATAATGGCGAGGGCTCGTTGCCCGCAACTTCAGGTGCGTCGCGCGTCGCGCTCGACGAATTCATGAAGAGCGCAAACAAAACATTACTGGATGTGCAAACATTGCAGAACGGGCGGGCTGTCTTGGTGTCGTTAGGGGTGGCGGTGTCAACGATAGACTCAGTGAGTGCCGAATTGCGTGGCCTGATACAAACGATGATGGATACTTTTGGCGGTATGCAAAAGGAGCTGGTAATGCGTTTTGCTCTGGCGACAGAGCGTATTGGTAAAGATGCGGGTCGGCTGTCGGGATTAGGGGTGACCATAGATCAGGTTGCCAGGCTCGCGATCGACACCATTGCAGCGCAAGATAGTTTGGCCGCGCTGCCTGCGGCGGATGCAAATGCAGCACGTATGCGGAATTTGTTTGATCCAACCCGCAAAAGTGTCGAGACTCTGGTTTTTCAGGTTTATAACTTGGTGGCAGCGAAGAGTGCAGCCAAGGCGATCGTAGATGATTCTGATTCATTGCTGGCCGGTGCGCAGCGTCTGATGGATTCCTACCAGTCATCTTCACGGAATATCACTATGGCCGCTTTGCTTTTCGGCCTGCTGCTACTAACATCACTGCTGTTGTTGGCCAGGGCTTATGTGGAAGACTCCCGCCGCCAAGCTGAAGAAGCGGCGCGCATCAATAGCCAGAATCAGACTGCTATTTTGCGCTTGATGAACGAAATGGGCGATCTGGCGGATGGCGATTTGACGGTTCGTGCCACAGTTACGGAAGATGTGACAGGTGCGATCGCCGACTCGTTGAACTACACCACCGAAGAGTTCCGTAAGCTGGTGTCCCGGATTATAGCTGCGGTAGAGCAAATGGGGCCCGCAACAAAAGCTGCCGAAGATATTTCCAAGGGCCTTCTGGATGCGGCGCAGAAACAGGCGCGGGAAATTCAGGTGGCTGGCGAAGCGGTGCAGTTGATGACTAAATCCATTAAAGAAGTGGATTCCAGCGCGGCCAGGTCTTCTGAGGTGGCGCGCCGCACCTTGATGGTGACCGAGCAGGGTGCGCAGGCAGTGCGCAATACAATCAGCGGTATGGATGGCATACGCCAGCAGATTCAGGATACTTCCAAACGTATCAAACGACTCGGTGAAAGTTCGCAGGAGATCGGCGAAATCGTGGATCTGATTTCCGATATTACCGAACAGACCAATGTGCTGGCGTTGAATGCGGCGATTCAAGCAGCTTCTGCTGGTGAAGCAGGGCGCGGGTTCTCGGTGGTGGCGGAAGAGGTGCAACGTCTGGCGGAACGTTCCGGTGAGGCGACCAAGCAGATTGGTGCGCTGGTGAAAACCATTCAGGGCGATACCCATGACGCGGTGGCGGCGATGGAGAAAAGTACCTTGGGTGTAGTGGAAGGTGCCAAGCTTTCCGATGTGGCGGGTCAATCGCTGCGGGAAATTGAACAGGTGTCGAATGAACTGGCGGCGCTGATCAATAGTATTTCGACATCCACTCAAGTGCAGACTGATATGGCCAGCGAAGTGGCGGGCGTGATGGAAAACATTCTGCAAATTACCGTGCAGACCACGGAAGGAACCCGTTTGACAGCCAATTCCATCGCGCAGTTGACAAGCCTGACATCTGACCTGAGAGGTTCGGTGGCGGGCTTTAAATTGTAATCGGACAAAAATCTCGTTCATGACCGACAGCGCACAATTTGACCGCAACACGCTTGCCGCAGTGAAGCCCGGCATGGACGGCACACTGGCTGAAATTAGCGCGCAGATGGATCTTTATCTTAGCGATCCTGCGGCTAATGTGACGGCTTTGGAAGCGGCGCGTTCCGAGTTGCACCGGTTGTTGGGCGTGTTAAAGATGGTCGGATTGGATGGTGCAGCGGTATTTTGTACTGAGGTTGAGCTCACACTGAGCGAGATTGCAACTAATCCGAAACAAGTTTCCGCGATGCATCGCGATGTGCTGCGCCGCGCCTTATTCAGTGTTACACACTTTCTAGACGCGCTGGCCAATGGAGCAGATAACGCCGCGTTACGCTTGTTCCCCCAATATCAAGAGATGCAACAATTGCGCGGTTTGGAGATGTCGTTCGAACTGGATCTGTTTTATCCCAATCTGGATGTGCAATTGCCGCAACAGGTACTGAGCTTGCCTATACCGAGCGATGCGATGGCGCGCTTCAAGATGTTGCGCAGCCAGTATCAGCAAGGCCTGTTGAAGTGGTTGAAACAGGACGATGCTGCTACCTCAATGCAACAGATGCAACAGGCAGTGCAGGGCGCATTGAGCTGTGCGCCACAGGACGACAGTCGCGCGTTTTGGTGGATAAGCTACGGCTTGCTTGAGTGCCTGAAACTTGACGGATTGCCTCCTGAAATGGATGTACGCAAGTTGTTGGGCCGAATAGATCAGCAACTACGTGCGATAGTCGAGGGCAATGCAGGGGATGTAAAACCGGTTTTGAATGAAATGCTCTATCTGATCGGGCACGGTCACACCGAGAGCAAACATGTGGAGGCGATCAAGCAGATTTACGCACTGGATCAGTACATGCCAGAACTTTCGGCTCTGTCACCAAACGAAGTGGATGATCTGCTTGAAGTCATGCATGATCAATTGCGTGTTGCCGAAGAATGTTGGGAACAGTGCTCGCAAGGCGACACGGCGGCATGCGAAAAATTCATCAAATATACCGAACAGATTGCCTTGCAGAGCGATAAGCTAGACCGTGATGTTTTGAGGTATCTGGCTAAACAGATTCAAATGTTGTCGCAATACGCGAGTTCACCGGAACATGCGAAGCCGATCGCTATGGATATGGCGATGGCACTGCTGCTGATGGGAAGCGGTATAGAGAATTACCGCCGGATAGGAAGCGGGTTTCAGGAGCAGGCGCGCATATTGACCGAGCGTATGCAGGCAGCGGTAAAGCAGCAGCCGGAAGACACGAAGCGGCTGACTGAGCTGGTTGATTTGCATTACCAGATGGAACAGCGTGGCGACGTGATGGGTCCGCTGGCTAACGAAATGCTGGTGAATCTTCAGCATGTAGAGCAAGGACTGAACGCCTTTTTTAATGGTTCGACCAAGCGTGAAGAGTTGCCGGAATTGTTGCGTTTGCTAAGCCAGATTCAAGGTGGCTTGCGTATCTCATCCCTGAAGCATGCTGAACAATTGCTTGAGGCTATCCAGAATAATGTCCGACGTTTCATGCAGCGTGAAGGCGCTCTTAGGGCAGCTGAAAGGTATGCAATAGCCGATGCGATGAGCACGCTGGAAAATTATATGCAACACCTGACGCACGGACAGTCAGGTGATGTTTCGCGACTGCAGTCGGCATTGGTCGAAATGGTCAAGTCGGAGCACGCACCCGAGCCGGTCGCAGCAGCTCCGGTCGCTCAACAAGCTGTGGTTACCAAAACGGCTGCAACAGCTCCTCCGGTCAAGCAACCCAATGTTATTACTCCGATAGAAGTGATTCCAGTCGAGCCATCCCGATTTATCGCACCGCTGGAAATGGAGCCAGTTGAAAAACCTCAAGTTTCCGCACCCCTGGAAATCAATCTGAATGAGAAGCCTCAGATCTCTGCACCTCTGGAATTTGCGCCAGTCGAGAAGCCGCAGGTTTCCGTTCCGTTGGAATTTTTCGCTGTTGAGAAACAGCATGAGTCTGAGCAGATGGGAAGCGCGCCAGCTGAACCGCCGAATGTGCCTGCAGCGGCACAGCAACTGTCAGAGGAAGACCAGGAATTGCTCGATATATTTTTGGAAGAAGCGCAAGAGGTGTTGGCTACCATGCGCTCCAACTTGGAGATTTGTCAGTTACATCCAGACAATCATGAAGCATTGGTGACCATAAGGCGTAGTTTTCATACTCTCAAGGGCAGCGGCCGGATGGTTGGTTTGAATGATTTGGGCGAGGTTGCGTGGAGTGTCGAGCGCGCCATGAACAAATGGTTACAGGACAACAAAACGGCCACGCCGGGGTTGCTGATTCTTATCAAAATGGCCGTGCCGATATTTGCCAGCTGGGTGGATATGCTCGGTACACGAAGTGTGGTAACCATCGATGCAGGCGAGCTGGTAGCTGCTGCGAAAAAAATTGAGGACGGTTCCGATTCAGAAATTCAGCCGACCGCAGCACCGGTCAGTGAATTGCCCGCCACAGGCTCCGGGCAGGATTCAGCAGTCACAACTTTACAGTTCACTCCAGCGCCTTCAGAAAAGGCTTTTGTGGCTGGAGAGGCGGCTTTATCCACATCGGCACTGTTCAATATTGCCATTACCGAGTTAAAACAGAATATCGCTATTTTGCATCAACAGTTTGCTGGGTTGCGCTCAGCAGCGCCGCCAGTGGTGAATTATGATTTCATGCGTGCTGCACACACAGTGGCGGGGGTGAGTCGCACCATGAGATTTGCTGCAGCTGTGGAACTGGCCTTCGCCCTCGAAGGCTGGTTGCAGTCACGCGTCGAACAACTATTCACGTTGAGCGACGACCAATTGCAAACGCTTGAGAAAACCATCATCGCGCTCGATGGCATGGTGCAAAGCATTTGCGACAAAGAAATGCCGCAGGTACGCAGCGATTTGGTTAATCGGTTGCTGTCCGACAAGGACAATCTCGGTGGGGTAACCTTGAAGCCGGAAGTTTTGCCTTCAGATGCAGCTATTCCTCAAGCTCAGGAAGCTGAAACGGACAAGTCTCAAGTGGGAGATAATTTGTACTCGCAATTGTTGGCTGATATGGGCACGTTTGGCGAAGCAGCCAAAGAGCCGACCCTTGATCCTGGAATATTTCCTCCAGAAGCGATTTCTCCTCAAGCTCAGCAAGCTGAAGCGGACAAGTCTCAAGTGGGAGATGATTTGTACGCGCAATTGATGGCTGACATGGACATGGCCAGCGATCAAGAAAAGGCTTTATCCCCAGATGCAATTGTTTCTCAAGTGAGCGATGATTTGTTCGCTCAATTGAAAGCCGATATGGACAAGATCAGCGAGCCGGAAGAAGAACCCGCCGTCGTTCCAGAAATAGTGCCTGATGTAGCAACTACGCAATTGATGGTTGATATGGACGTGGTCAGCGAGGCTGGAGAGCCGGTCAGCGTGCCTGAAAAGGTATTGCATTCATCCGCCCCTGCTCAGCAGACCGAAGCGCATATTGAAGCAGGCAAGCCTCAAGTGAGCGACGAATCATACGAACAATTGATGGCTGATATGAGCAAGATCAGCGACGCAGTCCTTGAGTCAGCCAGTAAATCAGCAGCGTTGCAGCCAGTCGTGTTTACCATAGTCAAGCCGGCTGATGAGAGCGACGAAGCAGACAAGCCGCAAGTGTACGATGAGTTGGACGATCAGCTACTGCCCGTATTCCTTGAGGAGGCTGAGGACTTGGCGCCGAAGATTGGTGAAGGATTGCGCGCTTGGCGTGAGAATCCGAACGACGAACAGCAGGTGCAATCATTAAAACGCCTGCTTCATACCATGAAAGGTAGTTCGCGCATGGTGGGTGCGATGCGGATCGGTGAAATCGCACATGAAATGGAAGACCGGGTGATGGAGTCTGCCAAGTTGCGTGAAGAAGCGGGGTATTGGGATGCGCTGGAAAGTGACTTTGATCGCGTTATGGCTTTGCTCGAAGAGTTGCGCGGTGGTAAACCTGTAGTTGAGGTCAAACAAGCTTCAACTGGGCGGCGCGCAACAGATCAGCCGGGCGAGCATAGGGCGGATCGACGGGCAGTGGAGCCAGGCGCGGAGCGTGCCGTACTTGGCAATGTGCTGCGTGTGCGCTCCGACGTGGTGGATCGGCTGGTGAACGAAGCTGGTGAAATCAGCGTGGCACGCTCTCGCATGGAAAACGAGATGCGTGTTTTAAAGGATGGTTTGCTGGAATTGACGGCCAGCGTGATGCGATTGCGCCAGCAATTGCGTGAGGTGGAGATTCAGGCCGAGAGCCAGATGCAGGCGCGCGTCACATTAGCCAAAGATAATGCGGAGCATTTCGATCCGCTTGAATTTGACCGTTTTACCCGCTTGCAGGAATTGACGCGATTTATGAATGAGAGCGTGCATGACGTACAGACAGTGCAGCAAACGATGTTGAAAAATATAGAGGCAACCACGGCCGTGATGTTGACACAGGGGCGGCTTAACCGCGAGTTGCAGCAAGGCTTGATGAACGTACGCATGGTGTCGTTTAACAGCATTACCGACCGTTTGTATCGCACTGTACGACAAACCGGCAAGGAGCTGAACAAACGTGCCAACCTTGAATTAAAGGGTTCGAGCGTAGAGTTGGATCGTAGCGTGCTGGAAAAAATGGTCGCACCTTTCGAGCACCTGCTTCGCAACTCCATCGTGCATGGACTGGAAGATGAACAGATGCGCGCGAAAAGCGGCAAGCTGCCAATCGGTGAGATCCGCCTGAGTGTGCACCAAGAAAGCAATGAAGTGGTATTTGAATTCAATGATGACGGCGCCGGCCTGAACTATGCGAAGCTGCGCGAAAAAGGAATAGCCAATGGTTCGCTGAAGGCTGATGAAGAGGCCAGCGACGATCAATTGGCGCAACTGATCTTTGTTCCCGGTCTTTCCACTGCGAGCGAAATCACTGAAATCGCCGGACGCGGCGTCGGTATGGATGTGGTGCGCAGTGAGGTTGCCACATTGGGCGGACGTATCGATGTCAGCTCGACCAGGGGTCAGGGCACGCAATTTGTCATTCATTTGCCGCTAACGCTGGCGGTCACGCAGGTCTTGATGGTGCGTTCGGGCGAAGCGATCTATGCGATCCCATCCGCGATGGTCGAACAGGTCAGGCAGGTGAAACTGTCGGAGATTGGTGCCTTGTATCGCGAGCGGCAAATTGAATGGCAGGACAACATATACCCGTTGTACTATCTGCCACATGTGCTGGGTAATATTGAGGCGATGCAGGAAAATCAGCCGCGCAATCCGGTTTTGCTGCTGCGTAGCGGCGGGCAACGCATTGCCCTGCATGTTGATGAATTGTTGGGCAATCAGGAGGTAATGGTAAAAAATATTGGCCCGCAATTGGCGCGGCTTTCGGGGATTGCCGGAGCGACAGTGCTCGGCGATGGCAAGGTAGTTCTGATATTAAATCCTGCGCAGCTGTCCCAACGTATCGGCGGCGGTGTCAGCAAGGTGAAAAAAGAAGCGGACATAGGCAAGTCCACGCCCCTGAGTGTTGAACCGTTGATCATGGTGGTGGATGACTCACTCACCGTGCGTAAGATCACCTCGCGCATGCTGAGCCGCGCCGGTTATCGGGTGGTGACCGCGACAGACGGTGTGGATGCTCTGGAAAAGCTGGATGAGTGCAGACCGGACGTGATGCTGTTGGACATTGAAATGCCGCGCATGGATGGTTTTGCGCTTGCCAGGGAATTAAGGCGCAATCCCAGGACGCAGAATATGCCGATTATCATGATTACTTCGCGTACTGCCGACAAACATCGCGATTACGCATTGCAACTGGGCGTCAACACTTATATGGGCAAGCCTTATCAGGAAGATGAATTGCTGCAGAACATCACAGATTTTGTGGCGGTACATAAATTGGATGCATAGCTTGTAGAAATAGCGGTATATTTGCCACGTACTTGCAGTTGAAATTTAAGTTGATCCTTTTTTAATCAAATGTCAGAGTGCACACGATTCCATGAAAAAAGATACTTATTCAGTCGAAGTAATCGGATTTAACCCAACCGAGCTAATGGCGCTAGCGAGCGTTTTTGAGCTCTCCTCGCGTCGCGTGCCAAAGTTCGCGCGACACAATGCGGCCGATACGCCGCCAGATATTTTTCTGATTGATGCAAGTGACGCGGCTGCGGTCAAGCAGCTTCAAGAGCGCAACCCTACGGGAGCTATACCTACAATCCTGATCGGAGATTCGAACTGCGGAACCAATTGGCCGGTTTTTCCGCGCCCGATTCGTTGGATGAGACTTTTTCAGGCATTCGATGCGGCTATCGGGGCGTCAGCAGGTGAAGCTCCGAAACCTGCAGTTGCGCCCCCCGTCGCAGCAAGTGCTGCCGCCCCGTCTCCGGCAGCAAAATCTGCTCCGTCGGTGGTTGGAGCATCCGCTAATGCCGACTCCGTGCTCGTGGTAGATGACAACCAGACAGTGCGCGAATTTATGAAGAGCAAATTGGCAGCATTCAATTTTAACGTGGACTATGCTGAAAATGGCGAGCAAGCTATCGGTTTCACCGGACAGAAACATTACACCTGCATATTCCTGGACGTGGTCATGCCGGGTATTGACGGTTATCAGGTGTGTAAGCTGATCAAATCTACCAAGTCTGCCCAAAAAACAGCAGTTGTCATGCTGACCAGCAAGGACTCGCCGTTCGATAAGATCCGTGGCTCCATGTCGGGCTGCGATGCATATCTTACCAAGCCTGTCGACGAAGAAAAGTTGCTGGAAACCATATCCAAATTTCTTCAACCCCATTAGATAAGATCAAATATGACAGTCCGCAAAGTTCTATGCGTTGACGACTCTGCCGCCGAGCTAGACTTGATTTTAAAAATCGTGGCGAACGCGAATCTGGTTGGTGTTTCTGCAACCAACGGCAAAGATGCCCTGCATCTGGCCAGATCCGAGAAGCCTGACCTGATTTTTCTCGATATAGTCATGCTCGGGATGGATGGTTTTGCCGTGATGCGCGAACTGCAGAAAGATCCGGCAACAAAAGATATTCCAGTCGTCTTCGTCTCCAGCAAAAGCCAGAAAGCTGACCAAGCATGGGCCAAAATGCAAGGCGCCAAAGGTTTTGTGCCCAAACCCATAAAAGAACAAGCGATAATGGAAGAAATCAGGAAGTTTTGAAGGACTCCAGACCAATAGGTAAAGCAAAAGGCAAAGAGCGATGGATGTATACAGAGCGCAGTGCGTTGACGGCATCACCACCGATTTGTCGCACGCAAGACACATGAAGGTCATAAGGCATGGCTAAGACGGAGCCCAACCAGACAGTCGACATCAATGTTCTTAAGGCGCAGGTCGATGCCGAAATCGCAGCTCGTCTGTTGATCGAAGCGGATTCCGCACGCTTCATACAGCGTCGCGGATTCCGCATCGCCGACCTTCGCCTGCTCATGCTGTTGGAGGCTGCCAGCGAGGTGCTGGAGATGCCACCTTTGTTTCGCTTGCCGGGGGCGCCTACCGGGGTCAAAGGACTCGCGAATCGCCACGGACGCGTGATACCGGTGATTGACCTGTCCGTGTTGTACGGGACGCAGCAAGATCATGCCGTTAACGAGTGGCTATTGGTGTGCGGACGGGGAGATGAAGCTGTCGGCATCGTTATCAACAGTTTGCCTGAACGCAAGAGATTTGTTCAGGGTGACGAAATCGGCCTTTCGGCCATTACGCATCCGATTGCAAGCTATGCCAAAGCGGCCTATAAGGATAGACAGGGTACCTGGATCGACCTCGATACCGAGAAACTTTTTGTTGAGGTTTTCCATGCCGAACACTCGTCAATTTGACAATTTCATGCTGAAAATATTAATGCTCAACAACGCATCCGATCGGGACGTTGCGATGGGTTTTTACAGAAGCTCTGACCGGTATTTCAGGAGAACGTTATGTTTGTAACCATTCGCGCCAAATTGATTGGCTTCAGTTTCCTCTCAATGTTGTGCGTTGTGCTGGTGGGCGGTGCTGGTTATTACAGCAAATCCGAACTGAATGATGCCATCGACAGTGCGCAGGGTAACTTCGTGCTGACCAATACCAGTATGCGGGTGAATATAGCTCAAGATGAGATTCGCGCCGATATGCTGCAAATCTTGCGTGAAGCTAAAATCGGTGAAACGGTGACTTACAAGGAAGCCGTGAAGAATTTGAATGACCACATAAAGTCATTGACTGGCAACACAGCCAAAATCATGAGCTCTGCAGGAATGTCGGAAAAGTCCAGGCAGGCTGCTGCCACTGTACGCGCAGATGTTGAAGGTTATGCAAAGTCGGCACAGGATATCGTCATCCTGGCGCAAAGGGATGCTGCGGGAGCCGAAACGCAGCTTGAGGCATTTAATGAATCGTATAAAAAACTGAATCGCGATCAGTCGTTATTAAACGGCCTGATCGCAACGGAAATGGACGGTGTCAAGCAAGGTATAGAGGATGCTTCGCTTGGGGCGACCAAGACTATCATTTTGGTTGTGGGCGTAGCACTCATCATGCTTGCATTATGTTTTAACCTCGTCATTCGAGGAATCATGAACCCGCTTAACCAGTTGCGGCAGGCAATTGTCAAAGTGGAAGCCGGGCACTATGAAGGGCGTGTAAACCTTAAGGCACATAACGAGATAGGCTCTCTGGGGCGTGCATTTGATAAGCTGATCGATGCGCACATAGCCACACTTAAAACGGCCGCAGCTGAAAACGAGCGCCTTAATACTTCCGTGATAGGGCTGTTCGGTGCAATGGGGGCATTGTCCGAAAAAGACCTGACAGTACGCGCTCCGATGACCGATGACATCATCGGCACACTGGGTGATGCGATCAATCAATTGACCACTGTGATTGCAACCGTGTTGCATCATGTGACCAAGGTGGCCGGAGTCGTTGAGGACGCATCGGAACGAATGAAACAACAGTCCGATGTGGTCAATGAGATGGCAAAGGAAGAAGATGTCATCGTCGTGCGGCTGATCTCCAATCTGGAAACAGCGATGGCCTCAATCGGCGAAGTGGCTATATTTGCGCGCGATTCAAACCGCGCGGCAGCGGAAGCTACGAAGTCTACAGAGAGCGCGATGCAAACCGTGCAAGCGACATTAAGCGGTATGAACGCGATCCGCGAAACCATTTCCGAAATGGAAAAACGCATCAAGCGTCTCGGTGAACGCTCCCAGGAAATTTCGCAGATCGTTAATCTGATCAACACTATTTCCGAGCGCACCCACGTGCTTTCGTTAAATGCCGCGATGCAGGCCGCCATGGCAGGAGAAGCTGGGCGAGGTTTCGCGGTGGTGGCCGAAGAAGTTCAGCGTCTTGCCGAGAATTCACGACAAGCGACTGGACAGATCACCAAGCTGGTACAGAACATTCAGGTAGAAACCAACGACACCATTGCAACGGTTAACAAAACCATCGAGCAGGTGGTTAACGAATCCGAATTGGCGCATAACGCGGGTGAGAGGATGCGCGAAACGCATGAGGCTACCGCGAGACTGGTGCGGCTGGTGGCCACGATCGCAACCAGCTCCGCCGAGCAAACCAGGATAGCCGCTGTCTTGCGCACGGCTGCGGACGAGATTGCTCAATTCACGGAAAAAACTGCCGAGCAACTGGTTGCGCAAAATCAGAGTGCCGCCAGTCTCGTCGCTGCGTCGCAAAAATTGGTGGGTGCGATAAAGGTGTTCAAGTTGCCGAATATAGACGGTGAGCAAATACAAAAGAGTGCACAAACTCCAAAGAGTGAACAAACGCAAATTTACGACCCGCTGAACCGATGAGCGGCATATGAGCGAATAATTCAACCCTTTATGTCTATTGAAGCACTCACGCCGTTTTTTTCCGAGATGCGCAGGGAGCTTGCGCAAACCGCTCCTGATTTCGAGCGGTGGATCGGCACGATGGCCACTGCCGCAGGTGACGATCCGCCGTTGATGGAAGCGCTGGAAAACTACGCCAATCAATTGGAGCGTATCGGTCAAACGGCAGAAATGATAGGCATGCCCGGTTTGAATGCCTGGTGCAATTCACTTAACGGAATTTTACCGGGTGTCATCTTTATGGAAGGTGATGCCCGCATGCAAGCCTGTCAGCATCTGGCCGCATGGCCGAAGCTGGTAGACCAATACTTGCAGGCGCCGGCTGACTTCAATAACTCGATGGCGCTTGCCGAATATCTGGCCAATCCGTCCCTCTCACAGCCTTTCGACGAAAATAGCAGCATCGCCCTGGTTGAATTATTAGCCGCGCCCCCTGTTGTACCCGACGAGCTTCTGGCTCAGCTTGCCAAAGCGGAAGCACCGGTTAATGTGAGTGTCGAGGACACATCTCTGGCCGTGCCTCAGAATGCCGATCGCGAAGTCTTCAATGCATTTATCGACGAAGCGCCGAACAACGTGGAGCAGTTCTCGGCTCTGACCTCCAGGATCGCAGCAGGGCAGGCAGATGCCGAGGACATGCGCAACGCCAAGCGAATCGCGCATTCGTTCAAGGGGTCGGCCAACATCGTGGGCATCCGCGGAATTGCGACGCTCGGACATCATACCGAAGATGTGCTTGAGTACTTTGAGAAAAATCCGGTGAAACCGCCACGCGCATTAGGGCGAACCCTGGTTGAGGCAAGTGACTGCCTTGCGCAAATGGTGGGCTATTTGCGCGGTGACGAGAGTGCGCCGGATAATGCGTTCGAAGTTTTAAGTGAAATCGTAGCATGGGCAAACAAGGTCAAGTCGGGCGAAATCGCAAACATGTCAGACGAAGCCAGTGTGGAGATCGTTCCACTTTCGTCTGATGCAGCACGACCACAGGCACAAGCTGCACCCGCAGCAGAAGGTGAAGCAACGCTACGCGTGCCGGTCAATACCGTTGACGAGATATTTCGCCTCGTTGGTGAGATGACCACCAAGATCGTACAGCTCGAATCACAGGTGGCGAATGTGAATGCCCGCACCAATGCGCTGATCGCAAATAATCTTTTAGTGCAACAGCGGGTCATGGATATCGAAAAACTGGTGATGCTGCGCGGCATGTCGCTCACACCGGCAGAAGCTGCGGACAATGAATCATTCGACCCCCTGGAACTGGATCGTTACAACGAGTTGCATGGTGCCACACGCGCGCTTGTGGAGGTAACCGCCGACGCTCGTGAAATGACGGATAACCTTGAAAATGGTGTAACAAGGTTGCGCATCGATGTCGCACAACACTCCAACATCAACAAAGAACTCCAGTATCAGGTTATTGCAACACGCCTTGCCCCGGTTAATGTGCTCGCGGCGCGCTTGACTCGCAATGTGCGCCAGACATGCCAGCAAACAGGCAAGCAGGCCGAGCTTGTTATTACAGGGGGAGAGATTCAGGTGGATGGTGACGTGCTCAACAAGCTGGCTGATCCGTTGCTCCATCTGTTGCGTAACGCGGTCGATCATGGCATCGAACTTCCTGAGGAACGCACCGCAGCGGGGAAGCCAGTCACAGGCACCATCAAATTGACTTTTGCCCGTCAGGGATCGGGCATAGTGGTCACCATACGTGATGATGGCAAAGGACTCGACTACGAACGTATTCGTGCCAAGGCGATAGAGCGGGAACTGATTCGTGCTGACAAGCAGTTGACACAGCCCGAGCTTGCGCGTCTGGTGTTGTTGCCGGGCTTTTCAACTCGAGATCAAGTCAGTGAGATTTCCGGGCGTGGAGTTGGAATGGATGTGGTTGCCACGCGTTTGGCTAACATCAAAGGAACGGTAGAGCTAAGTTCGGAGCCCGGACATGGTTGCGAAGTTGTGCTGCGATTCCAGGCATCGCTGGTGACCCAGCATACTTTGATGGTGGAAGCAGGAAAGCAAATCTTTGCGATTCCCATACACTATATCAAAGAAGCTTTTCCTGGCGAATTTGGCCAAGTAAAGCTGGCGCAATCAGCCGGCGAACAAAATGAGCCGAGCGAAAAAATATGGCAATTCATCATTCGTGATGAAAGTTTTCCGATTCGTGATCTGACTCCGCTTACCGGCTATCCGCCGTCTCCGCCAAGCGAAGAGTTCTTCTCGGCGATGCCAAAAGTGCTTATTCGCACCATGGACGGCACTGTGGCTATAGCTGTAGATCGTCTCATCGATAGCCGTAGCGTGATGGTAAAGAGCATGGGGAAATACCTGCCTCGTGTACATGGCATCTCGGGGGTGACCATCATGGGTGACGGCGCACTGGTACCTTTGCTCAATCTGCCGGAACTGTTGGCTGCGCCTATCGCAGTGACGGGAGCAATCGCCGATCTTGCTGCCGCCGCGCGTCGTCAGGCCCGCCGGATACTGGTCGTGGATGATTCCCTTTCCGTACGCAAGGGGTTGATGCAGCTTCTTCAAGATGCGGCTTACGAAGTCAAAGGCGCGGGGGATGGCATGGAGGCTATCCGTGCGCTTGAATCCTTCCAGCCGCACCTGGTTTGCACCGACATGGAAATGCCGAACATGAACGGCATGGAGCTCGCCCAACATCTGCGCATGAATGTGGCCACACAACATTTGCCCATCATCATGATCACTTCGCGCTCGACAGAAAAGCATCGCGAGCAAGCGATGCGTGCCGGGGTAGACATCTATCTGACCAAGCCATACACTGATGATGTCTTGCTCAAACACATACACAATGCATTGCAAGCGGATTTCGTCCATGAAACGGCTGTGACTGCATGATATGATTCGATATGATACCGATGTTGTGCTTCTTTTCTAAACTCGGTAATATCCGTCAAGGGCGCTGCATTGAGAAATTTTTGTAGTCAATTAAGTATGAGAGGAATATAGGGGTTGCAAATCATGAAAAATTATTCTCGCCTTGCCTTGGTCGGCGCACTGGCCAGCGGCGTTTTGTTGGGTGGGCACGCGCTGTATTTTGATAGCACGAATATCTATCTGGCCGATGCGCTGGTGTTTTTGATCATCGTGGCCTGTTGGGGCTATTTGCTCAAACAAGCTGGCAACAACAGCATTGAAAAGGTTGATTTGTCGGCCACGGGCGGGCATGAGTTCCTTAAGACAAGCAGCAACTTCCACGTGCAACTGGGTCATGAGATCGCCGAACAGTTAAGCTCGGCGCACACCGAGCTGGGTAACACTCAGGCTATTCTCACCGATGCCATAGGCAAGCTGGTCAGCAATTTTATTTTGATATCCGACGGCGTGCGCAATCTTTCGGAGCATACCAACGATTTCAGCAAACAGGTGCGCGAAGTTGTAAGCAAAGTCAGCGACTCGCAGGCTGTCGCAGAGCGCACTATCGGCAAACTTGCTGCTAACGAGAAGTCGGTAGCGCTGGATGCCAATAAACATGTCCAGACTGTCATGGCGGAGCTCGCGGTGTTTAATGAGGCTGTCGCCAAAAATGCCGTCCAGCTGAATCTCATCAGTACCAATGTCGAACAGAACGTGCTGGTGGTGATATCAACATTGCAATTCCAGGACATGAGCTCCCAGTTGATCGAGCATGCCAGATTGCGCATGACTGCCCTGCAGGAAGTCGCCAACGAGATGGGCAAGGGTAAAGACGGCAGTCCGACGCACAAAGAATATATGGAGCAAATTGCCGCCTACAATCGGTTGTTGGACAAACATGTCATATCGCTGAACAAACAAAAGGCCAACCCTGTCGCACAGAAGGATTTTGGCACGGGCGACATAGAGTTGTTCTAGCGCGCTGCTGTATAGGCTAATTTTTATTTATAGCTGGCGAAATAAAAAGTGGTCAATTGCATTTTTTGGGTAATTAATGCAATCTGATGTCGCACCCCACAATTACCTTTAACCATTTAAACTGAGTGGGAAAAAATGGCCAAAACTATTTTAGCTGTTGATGATTCTACCTCCATCCGACAAATGGTGGCTTTCACCCTTAAATCCGCAGGATATACAGTTATAGAGGCGGCTGACGGCGTAGAAGGGTTGGCCAAGGCTAATGCTAATGCCACTGCCATCAATCTGGTGCTGACCGACCAGAACATGCCCAATATGGATGGATTGACGTTGATTAAGTCCCTGCGTGGCCTTCCGCAATTCGTGGCTACGCCTATTCTGATGTTGACCACCGAATCCAGCGATGCCATGAAAACGCAAGGCAAAGCTGCGGGTGCAACTGGATGGCTGGTCAAGCCATTCGATCCTCATAAATTACTGGAAGTCGTCAAAAAAGTGATTGGTTAACATTGTCAGTTCAAACTGCAAATTGTTTCATTCCCCAGCCAGAATTTCCTACACCGTAACTTTGGGATAAAGCCAATGTCCATCGACATGAGCCAGTTTTACCAAGTGTTTTTCGATGAAGTCGCAGAACATCTCGCGAGCATGGAGAGTTTGTTGCTTTCACTTGACCTTGGCACCCCCGATGCTGACCAGCTGAACGCCATCTTTCGCGCAGCACATTCCATCAAGGGCGGCAGCGGCACATTCGGTTTTACCGACATGGCCGAAGTGACACATATATTGGAGACATTGCTTGACCGTGTACGCAAAAATGAAATCACCCTTACGCACGATATGGTGGATGCCTTCCTGCAAGCGGGAGATGTGCTGCGCGGCTTATTGGAGGCGCACCAGAATGGAAGCGCGGTCGATGGGGTAGCATCAGTAGGAATTTGCGCAAAACTGGAACGTTTGACCGAGGGCGCGGCTGCCATGCCCGTAAAGGAAACGCCATCAGATGTTCTTGCTAAGGTAGATGCTGACACGGAAAAAAGGAGCCGCAGACAGAGTGTGCCAAGCACTGCGAAAAGTTCGCCGCCAGCCTTGATGCAGCATACTTACCAAATCCAGTTCGCCAATACTCGCAGCGCATTCCCCAGCAAAACCCACCTCAAGAATCTGTTGAAAGAGCTGAACAATATCGGCAAGATCGATAATCAGAAAATAACCGCCAAAAAAGTGTCGCTGTCTCTGGTTTCACTTGAATCAGAGACGAAGTTGCGCGAAATATTTTCATTCTTTCTCGAACCCAAGCAACTTACCATTACCGAGTCGGGCAGCACTTTATACAGTGATGATGAGTCAGGTTATGGCTTTTTTGATGAACCGGAAAGAATCAGGAGCATACTCGCAAGCAGCGAATCTTCTGCAGGTGCGGAAAGTTATGGCCTTTTCATAGAGCCAGAGGCGATCAAGTCAGGAGTTGAAAATGCGAACGGCTACGGCTTCTTCGGCGAAGTAGAAAATCAGGCCGCTGCATCGCCTGAATTAAATGCCCGGAAAGATGACATTCCGGGACGCCGCGAAACCGATAGAGCCGCCGCTGCCGCTGCCGCTGCAGCCGGAGGCGAAAACTCCATCCGCGTCGGTGTTGGTAAAGTCGACAATCTGGTCAATCTGGTCGGCGAACTGGTGATCACTCAGGCCATGCTGGCGGAAGCCGCATCCGATGTGGATCCGGTATTGCACGAGCGCCTGATAAACGGTTTGGCGCAGCTCGATCGCAACACCCGTGACCTGCAAGAGTCCGTCATGTCGGTGCGCATGATGCCGATCAGTCTCGTATTCAGCCGCTTCCAGCGCGTGGTGCGCGACAGCGCTGTCAAACTCAACAAGAATGTGCAGCTCAAGATCGTCGGCGAAAGTACTGAGCTGGACAAAGGGTTGATAGAGAAAATCAGCGACCCGCTCACCCACCTGGTGCGCAACAGTCTGGATCATGGCATCGAACCGCCGGATGAACGTATCGCCAAAGGCAAAGACCCGCAAGGCACCATCACCTTGAGTGCCGCGCATCAGGGCGGCAATATCGTCATCGAAGTATCGGATGACGGAGCCGGTTTGAATCGTGAAAAGATACTCGCCAAAGCCAGAGAAAAAGGCATGCCGGTCAGCGACAATATGAGCGATTGGGATGTCTGGAAAATAATTTTTTCGCCCGGGTTTTCTACCGCCGCAGTCATCACAGACGTTTCCGGGCGCGGTGTCGGCATGGACGTGGTCAAGAAAAACATTGATGCCATCAGCGGCCGAGTCGACATCAGTTCACGGCCCGGTCAAGGTTGCACCATGTCGATCCGTTTGCCGCTGACGCTGGCCATCCTGGATGGTATGTCCATCGCCGTAGGCGACCAGATCTACATCGTGCCGCTTGGTTTCATCAGCGAATCATTGCAGCCCCATGTCGGAGACATCAAGGAGATCAGCGGGCAAGGGCAAGTGGTGCATGTGCGCGGCGAATATCTGCAATTGATCGCGCTGTATAAACTTTTCAACATCCAGCCCAGAGTTACCGATCCAACTGAAGGCATATTGGTGCTTATAGAAGCAGAAGGTAAAAAAGTCGCGTTGTTCGTAGACGAGCTGGTCGGCCAACATCAAGTGGTGATCAAAAGCCTGGAAACCAATTATCGCAAGGTGCCGGGTGTGTCCGGGGCCACGATCATGGGCGATGGACGGGTTGCGATGATTATAGACGTGGGTGCGTTGGTAAAGATGGCACACCTCAAGTAATTTATAAAAACAGAGAACTGATAAAACACTCCAGCATTTCACTCCACGGCAACGTCCAAGTATTAATAACTTTTGATGGTATCACTGAGATGACTGCTAGCCAATTGGCGCGGCAGCCCGCATCCCCGAGCCGATCAACTAGTATGCAACGCAAAATGGAACAAGGAGGACACCATGCAAAATGACCAAGGAAAAACCGCGAATGAAGCAGGCCGCGAGCTGCTGACGTTCACACTGGGCAGCGAAGAATACGGCATCGACATCCTCAAGGTGCAGGAGATCCGCGGCTACGACGCCGTCACCACCATCGCCAACGCACCCGAATTCATCAAAGGCGTGATCAACCTGCGCG
>JANXXH010000150.1 GCA_025350705.1 Gallionella sp. | reverse complement strand
CGCGCAGGTTGATCACGCCTTTGATGAATTCGGGTGCGTTGGCGATGGTGGTGACGGCGTCGTAGCCGCGGATCTCCTGCACCTTGAGGATGTCGATGCCGTATTCTTCGCTGCCCAGTGTGAACGTCAGCAGCTCGCGGCTTGTTCCTGATGTTTCCTGCTCTTGATTGGTCTGCATGAGGAAGTATGATAATGTGCTTTTTACAATGGCACCCGCATGAAGGAACAACTGTCGAATGCGGCAATAGATATATTGACTGCTCTTAAATCGACCATGCTTAAATGCTATCCATTAAATAAATACGTGGTATGTACGTATAAATACTTATGAGTCAGATATTTTGCGAGTAAGTAACTCTCTCTCAATTGGCTCGTTACGTCAAATGGATATTTTGTGCTGCACGGTCGCGGCTAGCCTGCTAGTATTGCCGCCGCATGAAGGGGCTTTGAAAGTGTGTCTGATTTCAAGGCAGTGTTTTTTGCAGGTTTCTCAAGGGGGAGTCCATGAGTTACGATGAAAAAAGCAGTCCGACACAAACAGTTGCGCCTCCGGTCGGGGTAAAGCAAGTTTCCTGGCCCATGATTCGAACCCAGAAAGATCTAGCGGAAATTGCCGAGAAGTTTCGCAACGGCAGTCCTGTCTATGCACTCCAGGGTAAAAAGATCGGGGAGATTCTGAATGCGCTGGGGGCGATCGACGACAAGACACTGCACGCTGTCGAACAGCACCACGCCACCTTGAAAATCAAGACCAAGCCGATCGGTCAATTGCTTATCCAGATGAAGCTAATCGAAGAGGAAGTATTGACCAGAGGTCTATGCATCCAGAACGGTGTGCCTATGGTAGACCTGATGGCTATCCATATCCCTCACGACGTCCTGGATCGCATCCCCAATAAAATGGTGCTGGAAAAGAAGGCCGTCCCGGTCGGGGTGTTCAACAAAACGTTATATTTGGCAGTGGGCGACCCGGTCACTTTTGGCGGTCAGAACGACTTCGCATTCACCACCAAGTTGAAAATCCACCCGGTTTATTCTCCAGCCTATGCGATCGACGCTTTCCTCAGCACTAAATGGGCAGGCGCAGGGGCGGATTTTTGGGCTGGTTAAAAATTCGGCAGGCAACGCAACGACTCTACATCAAAATCACATCGTATTGTTCCTGACTGTACATCGTCTCGACTTGCAGCGAGACCGGCTTGGCGATGAAGTCGGATAGCTGCGCCAATGCCTGCGATTCCTCGTCCAGAAACAGATCGATCACCTGCTGTGAACCCAGTATCCGATATTCGCGTGCGTTGAATTGGCGGGCTTCGCGGACGATCTCGCGCAGGATCTCGTAACACACCGTCTGCGCGGTTTTCACCTCGCCGCGTCCCTGGCAGGTCGGGCATGGTTCGCACAACACATGAGCCAGACTCTCTCGTGTACGCTTGCGGGTCATCTCCAGCAGACCCAGCGAAGAAAATCCGTTCACGCTGATGCGGGTGTGGTCGCGCGCCAGCGCCTTCTTGAATTCTTCCAGCACCGCATCGCGATGTTCCTGGCTCTCCATGTCGATGAAGTCACAGATGATGATGCCGCCCAGATTACGCAAACGCAGTTGCCGCGCGATGACTTGCGTGGCCTCCAGATTGGTCTTGAAAATAGTGTCGTCGAAATTGCGCAGCCCGACAAAACCGCCGGTGTTCACATCCACGGTGGTCATCGCTTCGGTCTGGTCGATGATGAGATAGCCGCCGGATTTCAGGTCGACGCGCTTGGACAAGGCGCGCTCGATCTCTTCTTCGACGCCATGCAGATCGAACAGCGGGCGCTCGCCGGGATAGTGTTCGAGATATCCATTCGCGATCGGATTGTAGTCTTGCGCGAATGCGGCCATGCGCTGATAGGTTTCCCTTGAATCTATCAGGATGCGCGAGGTCGCCTGGTTTACAAAATCGCGCAGCACACGCAGGCTGATGTCGAGTTCCTGGTACAATAGTTGCGGCGCGCTGGCCGTCTTGGCGGTTGCCTGTAGATTGGCCCACAGCTTGTCCAGATAGGCGATGTCGGAAACAAACGTCAGCTCTGCCGTTGCTTCAGCAACAGTGCGGATGATATAGCCGCCCTTGTGTTCAGGCGGCAATACGGCCTGCAGTTTGGCACGCAAAGCTTCGCGCTGTTCCTCGCTCTCGATGCGCTGCGAAACGCCGATGTGCGTCTCCTGCGGCAGATATACCAGCAGTCGTCCTGCGATGCTCAGTTGGGTGGAGAGCCGCGCGCCCTTGGTGCCCAGCGGCTCCTTGATGACTTGCACCAGCAGCGTCTGGCCCTCGTACAGAACCTTTTCAATAGGTTTTTCCGGATCGCCGTTGTGGCTGTTTTCCCAAATGTCCGCCACATGCAGGAACGCCGAACGCTCCAACCCGATGTCGATGAAAGCCGATTGCATGCCCGGCAACACGCGCAGAACCTTGCCGAGATAAACGTTGCTGACGATACCGCGATTGCTGCCGCGCTCGATGTGCAAGTCCTGCACTGTGCCAAACTGCATCACCGCGACACGGGTCTCTTGCGGAGTGACGTTGATCAGAATCTCTTCACTCATCTCTTGTTATTCACCGACATATCACGGCGTGGGGTAATCAAAACGTTGCAGCAATTGTACCGTTTCAAACAGCGGCAAACCCATCACTCCGGAATAGCTGCCGACAATGCGTTCGATGAATGCCCCGGCCTGCCCCTGTATGGCATAGCCACCTGCCTTGCCCGTGTACTCGCGGGTATGCAGATAGCGGCGGATGCGATCTTCATTGAGCGTGGCGAAGCGCACCGTCGAACTGGAAACCGCAACCTCGACATGTGTCTCCATCACAACTGCAACTGCGCTGAGCACCTGATGTTCCCGTCCGGAAAGCTGGTGCAGCATTTCGGCGGCATGTTCGATATTGTCCGGCTTGCCGAATATCTTGCCATCCAGCGTAACAGTGGTGTCGGCGGCCAACACCGGAAACGGCGGAAGATTGCGAAACCTGAGCGCGGCATAACCCGCCTCGGCCTTGGCCCGGGATATCCTCCGAACGTAGCTCTCTGGCTGCTCGTCGGTATGGGGTGTCTCGTTCACTTCGATATTCCGGCGCGGATATGAACGCAACAACAGCATCTCGAAGTTGACGCCGATCTGTTTGAGCAATTCGCGACGGCGCGGACTCTGCGAAGCAAGGTAGATGCGTGATTGAGTAATCATGAAAGCAAGGATAACCTAAAAGACCCAAAGTTCGCCCAAACACAAGGCACAAAATAATTATCGCAGTTTAGCAGGATGGGCGGAGACTTTCCTGTTGTCCTATTCGCGGTGGTAGGGATGATTGTGCATCAAGCTATGCGCCCGGTACAACTGTTCGGCGAGCAATACCCGCACAAACGCATGCGGCAGCGTGAGCGCAGACAATCCCAGCAATTGTTGCGCAGCTTGTTTGACCGATTCATGCAAGCCGTCCGCCCCCCCGATGATGAACGCCACATCGCGACCTTTGCGCATCCAGTCCTGCATCTGCGCGGCAAGCTGTTTGGTGGTCTGCTGCACGCCACGCTCATCGAGTGCGATGCGTAAACAACTTTGCGGCAACGCAGAGAGTATGCGCTGCGCTTCGGCCTCCATGATCTGCGTCAAAGTCTTGCCGGTGGTGCGCGGCTCGGGCTTGATTTCCAGCAGCGAGATATGTGCCTCGCGCGGCATGCGCTTGGTATATTCGTTGAAGCCCGCCGTGATCCAGTCCGGCATCTTGTTTCCGACCGAGACGATGATGAGTTTCATTTGTCGCTGTAGGGGCGCGATTCATCGCGCCCGGCTCTATTCATACACCGAACGAAGGGCGCGATGAATCGCGCCCCTACGGCCAGATATTTTTCTGGCTTCATGTTATTTCGGAGGCTTGGCCAGCTTGGGTCGCGCCGCCTGAGCCTTGCTCCACAATTCTTCGAGGTTGTAGTAATCGCGGACGGCGGGCTGCATGACGTGTACCAGCACCTCGCCCAGATCCACCAGTATCCACTCACCGCTGTCTTCGCCTTCGCGGCCATAGATCTTTTCGCCGAGCTCCTTGAGCTTGACCACCACGTTGTCGGCAAGTGCCTTGGTTTGGCGAGTGGATTGGGCGCTGGCGATGACCATGCGTTCGAACATCGAGCTGAGTTTGCTGGTGTCGATCACGGTGATTTTTTGCGCCTTGACGTCTTCAAGTGCAGCGACGACGGCCTGGGTTTTTTCTTCAGTAGTTAGCATGGGGTATATAAATGATGTTGATGAATATAATCCGCCACCGCATTGGGCAGCAAATAACGAATACTGCGGTTTTCCTCCACGCGGCTGCGGATCAGCGTAGCGGAGATCTCCAGTTTTGGAATCGCCAGTTCGACGACTCCTCCTGACGGTTGTTGCGACAATGCAGCGACAGCGCACAGACGTTGCTTATAGTGCCTTTGCAATTGCTCCGGCGCGCTGTGTATGCGTTCTTCCAGCGTAAAGCCGGGGCGATAACCCACCACGATGTGCGCCAGTTCGAACAATTGCTCCCACTCGTGCCAAGTGTGCAACTGCAAGAATGCGTCCCCGCCCATCAGCAGACACAGCGGTTGTGCCTCACCCAGCTCGGCGCGCAATTCACGCAAGGTGTCCACGGTATAGCAGAGCGTGGTGCGATTCACTTCGCGGCCATCCAGCACGAACGCCGGTTGATCCGCTATCGCCAATTGCACCATCGCGCTTCGGTGCTGCGCGGACACTTGTGGTGTATCGCGATGTGGCGGCGTGCCGGTGGGGATGAAACGGATCTGTTGAAGATTTGCCAGCTCGAGCATTTCTTCGGCAAGACGCAGATGCCCGAAATGGATCGGGTCGTACGTCCCACCCAAAATACCGATTGCCTTTTTGTTCACTGATTACAACGCAAGCCGACGGGTATCCGCCAGCACTTGCGAGAGGAAAACGATAAAACGCACCGCTGCCGCGCCATCGATCACGCGATGGTCGTACGACAATGACAGCGGCAACATCAGCCGCGCCACGAAGGTGTCGTCCTGATGCATCGGCTTGATGATGGCTTTGGACACTCCGAGGATCGCCAACTCCGGCGCATTGATGATGGGCGTGAACGCGGTGCCGCCGATCCCGCCCAGGCTGGAGATCGAAAAGCACCCTCCCTGCATCTCAGCGGCAGTGATCTTCAAATCACGCGCCCTGGCGCTGATCTCGCCGAGTTCCTTGGCAAGTTGCACGATACCCTTCTTGTCGACATCGCGCAGCACCGGCACCATCAGGCCATTGGGCGTATCCACCGCCACACCGATATGGAAATATTTTTTCATTACCAGATTCTCGCCGCCGGCATCCAGCGATGCATTGAATTCCGGAAACTGTTGCAAGGCAACCACGACTGCCTTGAGCATGAATGCCAGCGGCGTGACCTTTATATTCTGCTTGGCGTATTCGAGATTCAGTTCCTTGCGGAAGGACTCCATTTCAGTGATATCTGCTTCGTCGAATTGCGTGATGTGCGGAATGGTCACCCAGTTGCGATGCAGATTCGCGCCGGATATCTTCTTGATGCGAGAAAGCGGTTTGGTTTCGATCGTACCGAACTTTGCGAAATCCACCACCGGCATCGCCAGCACCTGCAAGCCGTTGCCGCCCGCGCCGCCGCGCGGTTGCGCGAGCGCAGCCTTGACATAATTCTGCACGTCGTCTTTGGTGACACGGCCTTTTTCGCCGCTGCCTTTGACTTGCGCAACCTGCACACCGAGTTCGCGCGCGAAGCGGCGTATCGCCGGGCTGGCGTGAGCTTTGCCCGCGGAAGGGTCGCTATGCGATAGTGGGACTACAGCCACAGGCTGCGATGTCTGGACTGCCACGGGCGCTGCTGCAGGTTTTGCTGCAACCGGCACTGCCACTGATGCCGGAGCAGGCGTAGCTGCAACGGGTTGGCTCTTTTGCGGCACATTCGCCTCGGTGCTTTCCAGCAACAAGATCAGCGAACCCTGCGACACCTTGTCGCCGACCTTGACCTTCATTTCCTTGATCATGCCGGCATACGGCGACGGCACATCCATCGCCGCCTTGTCGGTTTCCAGCGTCACCAGATTGTCTTCGGCCTTGATCGTGTCGCCGGCCTTCACCATCACTTCGATGATGCTCACATCTTTATAGTCGCCGATGTCCGGCACCAATACTTGCTTTATTTCTGCCACGTGTATCTCCTCCCAACCTTAAACAGTCGTTGGGTTGGGTTTGTCGGGATTGATGTTGTAAAGCTTGATCGCCTTGCTGACTACGTCGGCCTCGATCGTGCCCTCGTCGGCCAGCGCCTTCAACGCGGCGACGGCGATGTAGTAGCGATCCACTTCGAAGAACTGGCGCAACTTCTTGCGCGTGTCGGAGCGGCCGAAGCCGTCCGTGCCCAGCACCTTGTAATGCTTGGGCAAAAATCCGCGTATCTGGTCGGCGAACGAGCGCATGTAATCGGTCGCGGCGATCACCGGCCCGCTGCGTCCGGCCAAGCACTGCTCGACATGGCTGACACGCGCCTTTGCTTCCGGATGCAGCATGTTCCAGCGCTCGCAATCCAAGCCTTCGCGGCGCAATTCGGTGAAGCTGGTCACGCTCCAGATATCCGATGCCACACCAAAATCCTTTTTCAGCAATTCCGCTGCAGCGATCGCCTCACGCAGTATCGTGCCGCTGCCGAGCAGTTGCACCTTGGGCGCTTTCGATTCTGCGTTGCCTTCGTTGAACAGATACATGCCTTTGATGATGCCCGCCTCCGCGCCCTTGGGCATCGCCGGATGGGTGTAGTTCTCGTTCATCACCGTGAGGTAATAGAACACATCTTGTTGGTCGACATACATGCGACGCATGCCGTCGTGGATGATCACCGCGAGTTCATACGCGAAGGTCGGGTCGTAGGACACGCAGTTCGGAATCGTGGCCGACATCAAATGGCTGTGGCCGTCTTCGTGCTGCAAACCTTCGCCGTTCAATGTGGTGCGTCCTGCCGTGCCGCCGAGCAGGAAACCGCGCGCGCGCAAATCACCGGCAGCCCAGGCCAGATCGCCAATGCGCTGAAAGCCGAACATCGAATAGTAAATATAGAACGGCAGCATCGCCTTGCCGTGGTTGGCATAAGCAGTGGCGGCGGCGATCCACGACGACATCGCGCCGGCTTCGTTGATGCCTTCCTGCAGGATCTGCCCGCTCTGATCTTCCTTGTAGAACATCAACTGTTCGGAATCCTGCGGAGTATAGAGCTGCCCGACTTGCGAAAAGATACCGAGCTGGCGGAACATGCCTTCCATGCCGAAAGTGCGCGATTCATCCGGCACGATAGGCACGACCTGCTTGCCAATGTTCTTGTCTTTGACCAGGATACCGAGCAGGCGCACGAAAGCCATTGTGGTGGAAATCTCACGATCTTCCGTGCTCTTGAGCAAGGCATCAAAAGCCTCCAGATCCGGTATCTGCAGCGGCTCGCTGACCGGCTTGCGCTGCGGCACCACGCCCATCTCCCTGCTGCGTTCCTTGAGATATTTCATCTCCAGGCTGTCCTCAGGCGGACGATAAAAAGTCAGGCTGGCAACTTGCTCATCGCTCAGTGGAATGTTGAAGCGGTCGCGGAATTGCAACAACACCTCGCCGGCCATTTTCTTCTGCTGGTGGGTGATGTTCTGGCCTTCGCCGGCGTCGCCCATACCATAGCCCTTGACGGTTTTGGCCAGAATAACCGTAGGCTGGCCCTTATGCTTGAACGCTGCGGCATAGGCGGCATACACCTTGTGCGGATCATGGCCGCCACGGTTGAGGCGCCAGATGTCCTCATCCGACATCGCCGCCACCATTTCCTTCAACTGCGGATATTTGCCAAAGAAATGTTCGCGTGTGTAGGCGCCGCCCTTGGCCTTGAAGTTCTGGTATTCACCGTCCACACATTCTTCCATGCGCTTTTTCAGCAGGCCGTCCTTGTCCATGGCCAGCAATGGATCCCAATAGGAACCCCAGATCACTTTCAGCACATTCCAGCCTGAGCCACGGAAATCGGCTTCCAGTTCCTGAATAATCTTGCCGTTGCCGCGCACCGGTCCATCCAGGCGCTGCAGGTTGCAG
>JANXXH010000141.1 GCA_025350705.1 Gallionella sp. | reverse complement strand
GCCAGATCACACCGAACGTTCTGGTCTCAGTTGTTTCGCTGCTGGAGTCATACCCGCTTCGTACAATGGATGCTATGCATGTGGCCTGTGCACTCGCCGTCGAGCCTGACATCTTTGTTTCGGCCGATCATCGGCAACTTTCGGCAGCAAAAAAGGCCGGACTCAAGACCGTTGATGTGTCGTAGCAGTCGCTACAGTGACTCGAGTGACTCAGGGACGGTGCCCATTTGGTTTTGTGAAAAGAATTGGGCGCCGCCCCCTTGATGCGGTTGTCGTTCTGTACGTTGATTTTTGCGCCCCGAGTCGAGAACCAACGGTAGCAAGGAGGAAAACGCCATGAATCCATCAACCGGACAGATCGCCATTTACCAGACCGATGACGGTCAAGCGCGGATAGATGTGCGTTTCGAGCAAGGCACGTTCTGGCTATCCCAGGCCCAGATGGCGGAAGTGTTTGACAAGGACAGCGACACCATCGGTTTACATCTGCGGAATATCTACGAATCCGGCGAGTTGGATGAAAGCGTAACTACCGAGGATTCCTCGGTAGTTCGCCAGGAAGGTAAGAGACAAGTCCGGCGTAGCATCCGTTTTTACAATCTAGACGCTGCCATCTCCGTGGGCTACCGCGTCAATTCAAAGAAAGGGACGCAATTCCGTATCTGGGCAACCAATGTGTTGCGCGAGCATCTGGTGCAAGGCTACACGCTGAACCAGCAACGGCTCGAGGCACAACAGGAAAAACTGGTCGAGCTCAAACAGGCGATTGCCTTGTCTGCCAGGTTGATCCACAACAAAAGCTTATCCACCAACGAATCGCAAGGCATTCTGGCGATTCTGGAGAAATACAGCCACGCGCTGACCGTGCTGGATGATTACGATCACCAGCGCTTGCAGGTGGTGGGGACGCGCACGCTGGCGCATGCAAAAATCACTTATGCTGAGGCGATTCAGCAGATCAAGCTGTGGCGCAGCCAGGAGAACCTCGGCGGGCTGTTCGGCAATGAAAAAGACGAGTCATTCAAGAGTTCGCTGGAGACGATCTATCAGACCTTCGACGGCAAGGAGCTTTACCCCAGCATCGAAGAGAAGTCCGCCAACCTGCTGTACTTCATCGTCAAGAATCATTCATTCACCGACGGCAACAAGCGTATCGCCGCCGCTATTTTTGTCTGGTTTTTGCAGCGTCACGATTTCTTGTATAACGCCGAGGGTGAAAAACGCATTGCCGACAATGCGCTGGTTGCATTCACTCTGCTGATTGCCGAGAGCAAGCCGGATGAGAGGGAAATGATGGTTAAAGTGATTATCAATTTGATCAATGGCAAGAACGTATGAGCAGACTCACTTTCGATTACGCGAAGAGCCATAATTATAAAAAGCCATCATGACCAAAGAACTCATCACCATCAGTCCAATCGACGGTAGCGTCGCAGTGCAGCGGCCCTACGCTACCTCTGACGAGATCCAGGCCGCGCTCACACGTGCGAAACTGGCGCAGCACTCTTGGCAGGACACGCCGCTGGCCACGCGCGCGGCGCTGGTGACGAGCGCGGTTGATGCATTGGTTGCGCAGAAAGATGCGATCGCCAGGGAGCTGACGCGTCAGATGGGCAGGCCGATCCGCCATACACCCGGAGAAGTGGATGGTTTCGAAGCGCGTGCTCGCCACATGATCTCGATCGCTGAGGAATCATTGGCCGATGTCGTGCCGCAGGCCATAGCCGGCTACACGCGCTTTATCAAACGCACACCGGTCGGCGTGGTGCTGGTGGTGGCGCCGTGGAATTATCCGTTGCTGACCGCGGTCAATGCCATCGTGCCGGCGTTGTTGGCGGGCAATACCGTATTGCTCAAGCATTCAGCGCAAACACCGCTGGTGGCCGAACGATTTGCCGCAGCATTCCGCACAGCGGGTTTGCCGGACGGCGTGTTTCAGTATCTGCACACTACCCATGACGACACTAGCCGGATGATACGCTCGCCCGAGGTGAACTTCGTTTGCTTCACGGGTTCCGTAGCCGGCGGTGTTGCGGTCGAAGCAGCGGCGGTTGGGCGTTTCATCGGCGTCGGTTTGGAACTCGGCGGCAACGATCCGGCCTATGTGCGCACCGATGCCGATCTGGCGCATGCGGTCGAGACGCTGGTCGACGGCGCATTTTTTAATTCCGGACAATCGTGCTGCGGGATACAACGCATTTATGTCCATCGATCCCTGTTCAAGGAATTCATCGCACGTGCGGTGGCGCTAAGCTATCAGTACGTGCTCGGTGATCCGCTTGACCCACAGACCACGCTAGGGCCGGTGGTCAGCATCCGTGCTGCTGCCGATATCCGCGCTGTCGTCGCCGAAGCGGTGGGCAAAGGCGCAAGCGGGCTGATCGATGCGCGTGCTTTTACGATGGATAAAGCGGGCACGCCGTATATGGCGCCGCAGATTCTGGTTGATGTTGACCACAGCATGAAAATCATGGCCGACGAATGTTTCGGCCCGGTCTGCGGCGTGATGCCGGTAGCCGATGACGACGAGGCGATCCGCTTGATGAACGACAGTCCCTATGGCCTCACCGCTGCGGTATTCACGCGCGATGTCGAGGCGGCACTGCGCATCGGCGAGCGCATCGAAACCGGAACCTGGTTCATGAACCGCTGCGATTATCTCGACCCTGCGCTGGCCTGGACCGGGGTCAAGCATAGCGGGCGTGGCGTGACGCTTTC
>JANXXH010000066.1 GCA_025350705.1 Gallionella sp. | reverse complement strand
TCCGCTTTGCGTGTCGTCTTGCGGTATGCCTCAAATCCGCTCGTTGCCAATGTCTGCTGTTTCATCTCTTTACCTTCATTGAATGGCCCGAGCCATTAACGCACCAACCTATTATCGGGTAGACTTGTTCAGTGTTTCCTTAGTTGTACTGCGGCCTTGTGCTAGAATGCGCCCCCTTTTCATAAGCAAGGCTGTATCCATGTCCCGCCAACTCCGTAATATCGCCATTATCGCCCACGTTGACCACGGCAAGACCACTCTGGTGGACAAGCTGCTGAGTCAGGCAGGTTCTTTTGCTTCCTATAAACATATCGCCGAACGCGTGATGGATAGCAACGACCTGGAAAAAGAGCGCGGCATCACCATTCTGGCGAAGAACTGCGCCGTGGATTACGAAGGGGTGCATATCAACATCGTGGACACGCCGGGCCACGCCGACTTCGGCGGTGAAGTAGAGCGCGTGCTGGGCATGGTGGATGGTGTGCTGCTGCTGGTGGATGCGGTCGAAGGCCCGATGCCGCAAACCCGATTTGTCACCAAAAAGGCGCTGGCATTGGGCTTGCGTCCCATCGTGGTGATCAACAAGGTCGACCGTAATGGCGCCCGTCCCGACTGGGTGATCAACCAGACTTTCGACTTGTTCGACAAGCTGGGCGCGACTGAGGAGCAAATGGATTTCCCGGTGGTGTATGCCTCGGCATTGAACGGCTACGCCACGCTGGATCTGGCCAAGCCCAGCACGGATATGCGTCCGCTTTTCGAAGCTGTGCTCAAGAATGTTCCGGCACCGGAAACCGATGTGGACGCACCGCTGCAATTGCAAATTTCCGCGCTGGATTACTCCAGTTTCGTGGGCCGCATCGGCGTGGGCCGCGTGCGCCGCGGCCGCGTCAAGCCAGGCCAGGAGGTGATGGTGATGAATGGCGACAGGCCGCCGAAGCGCGCGCGCATCAACCAGGTTCTCGGTTTTCGCGGTGTCGAACGCGTGCCATTGGATGAAGCGCTTGCCGGCGACATCGTGTTGATCAACGGCATCGAGGAGATCGGCATCGGCGTGACGCTGGCCGACGTGAACAAGCCGGAAGCTTTGCCTATGCCCAAGGTGGATGAACCGACGCTGACGATGAACATGATGGTGAACACTTCACCGTTGTGCGGAAAGGAAGGCAAGTTCATCACCAGCCGCCAGATACGCGACCGCCTGAACAAGGAGTTGCTGGTGAACGTGGCGTTGCGTGTTGAGGAAACGGACAACACCGACGTGTTCCTGCTGGCCGGACGCGGCGAATTGCATCTGACGATATTGCTGGAAACCATGCGCCGTGAAGGTTTCGAGATGGGCGTCGGCAAGCCGCGTGTGGTGTACCGTGAGATCAATGGCGAGAAGTGCGAGCCGTTCGAAGTGCTGACCGTGGACGTGGAAGACACCAATCAGGGCGCGGTGATGGAAGAGCTGGGCCGCCGTCGCGGCGACTTGCAAGACATGCAGCCGGACGGACATGGCCGTGTGCGCCTGGAATACCGCATTCCGGCGCGCGGCCTGATCGGCTTCCAGTCCGAGTTCATGACCATGACGCGCGGCACCGGCATCATGGCGCACGTGTTCGATGATTACGCGCCGGTCAAGGCCGAGATGCCAGGCCGCCGCAACGGCGTACTGATCTCTTCCGAATCTGGAGAGGCGGTAGCTTACGCGTTGTGGAAACTGGAAGATCGCGGCCGTATGATCGTTGTACCTGGCGACAAATTGTACGAAGGTATGATCATCGGCATTCACAGCCGTGACAACGATCTGATCGTCAACCCTATCAAGGGCAAGCAATTGACCAACGTGCGTGCTTCCGGCACCGACGAAGCGGTGCGCCTGACCCCGCCGGTACGGCTGACGCTGGAATCAGCGGTGGAGTTTATCGATGATGATGAATTGGTTGAGATCACACCACTCTCGATTCGTGTCCGTAAACGTTTTCTGACGGAAAACGAGCGCAAGCGCGCTACGCGTAGCTGATTTTTTAAGCAATTTCATAAGGCCCAAGCCGTACAGTGTTATAATGTACGGCTTTTTTTATGGTCTGTTGTATGTCAGAAATAGTCACTTTTGTTCTGTTGCTGTGCATTTTGATCGCCGTGCTGTGGCTAGTGGGAAAGATGCTATCGCTTGCTCGTCTACAGTCCATGCTGCCAGACGTGTTGGCGCGCGCACTGGAAGAAAAGCATCTCATGATGCTGCGCGATTTGCACGACGGATTGAACAAGCAGAGCGACCGCCAGGCCGAACATGCGCGCGCCGACCAGGAACTTATCCAGACATCCTTTCGAAATGCCACACAGCATTTGTCCGGCAGCGTAGAGACATTGGTCAAAACCATGGACACACGGCTGGAGCAGATCTCAGGCAAGGTCGCCGAGCGTCTTGACGAAGGTTTCAAGAAAACCAACGAGACCTTTACCAATGTGATGACGCGGCTCGCCACGATAGACGAAGCGCAGAAGAAGATCGACGGCCTCACCACCAATGTAGTCAGCCTGCAACATCTGCTGGGCGACAAACGTTCGCGCGGGGCGTTCGGCGAAGTGCAACTGGAAGGGCTGGTGCGCAACATCCTGCCGCCCGATGCCTATTCGTTCCAGGAAAAACTTTCCAACGGCAATCGCGTGGATTGTCTGTTGATCCTGCCGCCGCCGACCGGCAAGGTCCCGGTGGATGCCAAGTTCCCGCTGGAAAATTATCACCGCATGCTGGACCAGACTCTGGCCGAATCGGACAAGCTCGCAGCGCGCAAACAATTCAAGCTGGACATCAAGAAGCACATCGAAGACATCAGCCAGAAATATCTGATACGCAACGAGACCTCGGATGGTGCGGTGATGTTCGTGCCCGCCGAAGCGGTGTTTGCCGAGATACATGCTTACCATTCCGACCTTGTGGAATACGCGATGCACCAGCATGTCTGGATCGTGTCTCCGACCACGCTGATGGCTGTATTGAACACCGCGCGCGCGGTGATGAAGGATGTGCAGATGCGCGAACAGGTTCACATCATCCAAAGCGAGCTGGGCAAGCTCAGTGTGGATTTCAAACGATTTGATGAGCGCATGAAAAAACTTTCGGAACACATCCGCCAGGCAAACAAGGATGTTGACGACGTACAAATCAGCAGCCGCAATATCAGCGAACAATTCGCCAAAATAGAGGCAGTGGAAATGCAGGAACTTCCAGAGCCAAGCGAAATCCCAAATAAACCGTAATTACAATATTTTTTATCATTTGATCCAATGAGATGCTCTGGCAATACACATAAGTTACTGACAATTGTGCTATTGGGCATGATTGCATCAGCCATGCTGAGTGTTGCCGATATTGTCCTGGCTGAAACTAACGCAGAGCAAAGTGGCCGCTTTGACAGTAAAAAATTAGCGACCCTCACTTCTGCAGACGTCGTGCTGATAGAAGGCAATGAGCCTTTAAAGGCAAATGGCAAGTTGGTTATTAGTGGTGTGGACAATCCAGTGTCCTTCGTGGCGCAGAAAAAAATCGGCAGCTACGGTACCTTTAACATCGACGCTTCAGGTGACTGGACTTATGTCACCAAAAGTGCTCTCGATTATCTCAGCGCGGGTCAGGGTGTCAGCGACATCTTCAACGTATCCAGTACGGATGGCGCGGCCACCACAGTGAAAGTGACCATCAACGGCACCAATGATCCGGCGATTCTGAGTTCAGCCGATATCTTGCTAACAGAAACAAACGAACCTTTGAGAATTCGTGGCAAGCTGACCATCAAGGATGTGGACAGCCCGGATACCTTTGTGGCGCAGAGAAAAGTCGCGGGTAACTACGGTGCATTCAGCATCAACAGTGCCGGTGTATGGACCTACACTGCCAACAGTGCCCTTGATTATCTCAAAGAGGGTCAGCGCGTCAGCGACATCTTCACGGTATCCAGTGCGGACAGCACGGCCACCACAGTGAAAGTCACCATCGTCGGCACCAACGACCCGGCCATCTTGAGCGCGGCCGACATCGTGTTTACAGAATCCAACGTTACCTTGAGAACCCGTGGCAGGTTGACCATTAAAGATGTGGACAGCCCGGAGACCTTCGTGGCACAGAATAAGGTCGGCGCCTACGGCACCTTTAATATCGACAGTACCGGTATTTGGTCTTATGTTTCCAAAGGTGCCCTCGATTTCCTCAAAGAGGGACAGATCGTAAACGACATCTTCACCGTATCCAGTGCGGATGGCACGACCACTACAGTGAAAATCACCATCAACGGCACCAACGATCCGGCGATCCTGGGTTTCGCCAATATCACCCTAAAAGAAACCAACGACCCTTTGAAAACTGGGGGCAAGCTGAGCATTAAAGATGTGGACAGCCCGGAGACCTTTGTGGCACAGAGTAATGTTGCAGGTAGCTATGGTCTTTTCAACATCACCAGCGCAGGTACATGGACTTATGTCGCCAATAGCGCCTTTGATTACCTCAAGGAAGGTCAAAGCATCAGCGATAATTTCACGGTATCCAGTGCGGATGGCACGACCACTTCAGTAAAAGTCACCATCAAAGGCACCAACGACCCGGCAATCCTGAGCTCGTCCGATGTCTTGCTGACAGAAACCAACGAACCTCTGCGCACCAGCGGCACGTTGACCATCAAAGACGTGGATAGCCCGGAGCTCTTCGTAGCGCAGAACAATGTCGCAGGCACCTATGGCATGTTCAACATCGACGTTCTAGGTGCATGGACCTATGTCGCCAACAGCGCCTTTGATTATCTCAACGTGGGTCAGAGCGTCAGCGACAAATTCACCGTGTCCAGTGCGGACGGTACGACTACTACAGTAAAAGTCACCATCAACGGCAGCAATGACCCGGCAATCCTGAGTGCTGCCGATGTCTTGCTGACAGAAACCAACGAGCCTTTGACTACCGGCGGCAAGCTGACCATCAAGGATGTAGACAGCCCGGAGACTTTTGTTACACAAAGAAAGGTCGCAGGTACATACGGAATTTTCAACATTGATTCTTTCGGTGTATGGACCTATGTCACCAACGACGCCTTGGATTACCTCAACGAGGGGCAAAGCGTCAGCGATAAATTCACCGTATCCAGTGCGGATGGCACGACCACTACAGTGAAAATCACCATCAACGGCACTAACGACCCTGCGATCCTGAGTTATGTCGATGTCGCGTTGACAGAAACCAACGTTCCTTTGAAGACGCGTGGCACGCTGACCATTAGCGATGTGGACAGCCCGCAGACTTTCGTGGCACAGAGGCTGACCGCAGGTACATACGGTACATTCAACATTAACAGTGCAGGCGTATGGACCTATGCCACCAACAGTGCTCTCGATTACCTCAAAGAGGGTCAAAGCGTCAGCGACAAATTCACTGTATCCAGTGCGGATGGGACCACTACCACAGTGAAAGTCACCATCAACGGCACCAATGACCCGGCGATCTTGAGCGATGCCGACGTCGCGTTGAAACAAAGCAACGTTCCCCTGAGCACCGGTGGCAAACTGACCATCAAGGATGTGGACAGCCCGGAGACATTTGTGGCACAGAACAAAGTCGCCGGCACCAATGGCACTTTTAACATCGACTCTTCAGGTGCATGGACTTATGTCGCCAACAGCGCCTTTGATTACCTCGAAGCGGGCAAGAGTGTCGGTGACATCTTTACTGTAACAAGTGCGGATGGCACGCCTACTACAGTAAGAGTCACCATCAATGGCACCAATAATCCGGCGAAGCGTAAATAAGGCCTTATGTTATTTGACGGATATTTTTCAGGTACGCAGTTCATTAGGCAAGGCGCTATGCGTCAGGAACTGCCAATCGTGCTGTTGAGCATAATTGCGACAGTCATTTTGGGTACTAACGGTGTCGCCTTGGCTGAAACCAGCGATGATATGAACTCCAGCAAAGATAGAAAAAAAACAGCGGCTCTGAGCGCTGCCGACGTCGTGTTGACGGAAACCAATGCACCTTTGAAAGCCAATGGCAAACTAACTATCAGCAATGTGGATAGCCCGCAGACCTTAGTCGCACAGAAGAATGTCGCAGGTACCTATGGCATCTTTAACATCAACAGCGCAGGTGCATGGACCTATACTACCAAAGGCGCCCTTGATTACCTTAAAGAGGGTCAAAGCGTCAGCGACATCTTCACCGTATCCAGTACGGATGGCGCGACCACTACAGTGAAAGTCACTATCAATGGAACCAATGACCCGGCGATCCTGAGTTCTGCCAACATCATCCTTAAGGAAACCAATGAACCTCTGAGTACCAGCGGCAAGCTGACCATTAAAGATGTGGATAGCCCGGAGACTTTTGTAGCGCAGAGCAATGTCGCCGGTTCCAACGGCACCTTCAACATCGATGCTTCAGGTGCCTGGACCTATGTTGCGAACAGTGCATTTAAATATCTCAACGTCGGACAGAACGTTAAGGATAGCTTTATCGTATCCAGTGCGGACGGTACTATCACCACAGTAAAAATCACCATCAAGGGCATCAACGATCCGGCGATCCTGAGTGCAGCCGACGTGGTGCTGACAGAAACCAACGAACCATTGAGCACCAGCGGCAAACTGACTATCAAGGATGTGGATAGCCCGGAGACTTTTGTGGCGCAGAAGAAGGTCAGCAAATATGGCACATTCAGTATCGACTCATCAGGTGCTTGGAATTATGTCACCAACAGCGCTCTCGATTATCTCAATGTGAGTAAGGATGCCACCGACATCTTTATCGTGTCCAGTGCGGACGGCACGACCACCACAGTGAAGATCACCATCAAGGGTACCAATGATCCGGCGATCTTGAGTTCAGCCGATGTCGCGCTGACAGAAACCAACATACCCTTGAAAGCACATGGCAAGCTGACCATCAAGGACGTGGACAGTCCAAAGACTTTTATCGCGGAGAAAAAGGACGGCGACTACGGCACTGTCAGTATCGATGCTACTGGTGCATGGGCTTATGTGACCAAAAGCGCCCTTGATGAGCTCAAGGAAGGTCAGGTTGTCAGTGACAACTTTATCGTGTCAAGTGCTGACGGCACGACCACCACAATCAAAATAACCATAACCGGAACCAATGACCCCGCGATCCTGAGTTCAGCAGATATTTCCCTTGATGAAACCAACGAACCCCTGAAAACCGGCGGCAAGCTGACCATCAAGGATGTGGATAGTCCGGAGACTTTCGTGGCACAGAGCAATGTCGCTGGTGCCAACGGCACCTTCAACGTCGACTCGGGTGCATGGACCTATGTTGCCAACAGCGCGTTTGATGAACTCAACGTAGGTCAGAGCGTCAGCGATAAATTCACTGTAAGCAGTGCGGACGGCACGACCACTACAGTGAGAGTCACCATCAACGGGACCAACGACCCGGCGATCTTGAGTGCAGATGATATCGCCCTGGATGAGACCAATGTTCCTTTGAAATTTTCCGGCAAGTTGACCATCAAGGATGTCGATAGCCCCGAGATCTTCGTGGCGCAGAATAAAGTCGCAGGTATTAACGGAATATTCAACATTGATTCTTCAGGAGCCTGGACTTATGTCGCCAACAGCGCCTTCGATTATCTCAACGTGGGCGACAGCCTGAGTGACAGTTTCACTGTATCCAGTGCGGATGGCACGACCACTACAGTGAAAGTCACCATCAACGGTACCAACGATCCGGCGATCCTGAGCACTGACGATGTCGTGTTGACAGAATCCGATGAACCTCTGAGTACCGGTGGCAAGCTGACCATCAAGGATGTGGACAGTCCGCAGACCTTTGTGGCACAGAGCAATGCCGAAGGAACCAACGGAATTTTCAACATCGACTCTTCAGGCACCTGGACCTATGTCACTAACAGCGCTCTTGATGAACTCAACGTGGGGCGGAGCGCAAGCGACATATTCACCGTAACCAGTTCGGACGGTACCACCACCACGGTAAGGGTCACCGCCAACGGCACCAACGACCCGGCGATATTGAGCTCTGCCGATATCACTATGGATGAAACCAACGAACCGTTGACGGCCAGCGGCAAGTTGACCATCAGCGATGTGGACGACCCTGAGACATTCGTGGCTCAGAACAAGGTTTCTGTTGCCAACGGTATCTTTAACATCGACTCTTCGGGTGCGTGGACTTATGTCGCCAACGACGCATTTGATAACCTCAATGAAGGAGACTACATCGGCGGTATCATTCCTGTAACGAGTTCGGACGGCACGATCACCACGGTCAGAATTACTATCAACGGCACTAATGACCCTGCGATCCTGAGTTCTGCCGACATCGTGCTGAATGAAACCAACGCCCCATTGAGCACCAGCGGTAAACTGAGCATAAGCGATGTGGATAGTGCACAGACTTTTGTGGCACAGAGCAAAATCCCGGGCGCTAACGGCATCTTCAACATCGACGAGTCAGGTGCGTGGACCTATGTTGCCAAAAGCGCCTTCGATTACCTCAATATCGGCGATAAATTGGTAGATAGCTTCATTGTATGCAGTGCTGACGGCACCACTACCACGGTGAAAGTCACGATCAACGGCACCAATGACCCAGCGATCCTGAGTTCTGCCAACATCGATCTGGATGAGATCGAGATTCCTCAGAGCGCCAAAGGCAGGCTGACCATCAAGGACGTGGACAACCCGGAAATTTTTGTGGAACAGAAAGATTTCGCAGGTACTACCGGAACTTTCAATATCGACAAGCATGGTGAATGGAACTATGTCGCCAAAAGCAATTTTGAGGAACTCAAAAAGAACGAGAGCGTAAGTGACACCTTCATTGTGACCAGTTCGGACGGCACGACCACCACAGTCAAGATCACCATACATGGCACAGAGCCAAGTCCTTTCAGGGGTAAGTTCTTCAACGGCCGGTTCGGCTTGAACATATCCAATGCAACGGGCGCAATCAATGTGCCCAGTGCAACCACCCTTGCATATGGCCTGCAGGGAGGCTATCTGCAGGGCGGGTATAACTGGGATTTGAAAGCTATTGTCGCCGGCGTAGGCGTTTATTTGGACTGGAATAATTATGCCATTCATTCTAACGGAGTTGGGTATGGTAGCCGTGCTTTGGGCTTGGATGCCAAGTTGGGATTGCCTGTTGGGGATTGGCTGCTTTATGTCAAGCGGGGTTATGGTTATAACGATGCCACCAAGGATGCCAATCTGGGTTCCATCAAGGGAAAAAGTCCCCATTCCGCTGTAGGTGTGGAGTATAACTTTGCGCCTCGTTGGAGTGCGATTGCTGAGTATAAGGTGAATAATTTCTCGAACCAGGATGGTTCGATGACGATCAAAAACAAAATATTCAGCTTTGGTTTAAGTTACTATTTTGATATACCCATAGTTGCCAAAGTTGAAGCCGCTGTTGTTGAAGAAGACATACCTATCCCTCAAGCCACACTTGCGCCTGACGCTGTTCCTGAAGCTCCTCCGGAACCCTGAGTGGTGTAGATTTTTGAAGGGCAGGGTGTGAAAAGTGCAAGCTTTGCCGCCAACCGCTTTTGCTCATTTCAAGCGTGTGCCACGATGGTAAGATGCATATCCTTAATTATTTTTCAGCATAACGATGAAATTGGCAATCGCGCAAATCAACTGTGTGTTAGGTGATCTGGCGGGGAATGTTGCAAAGATTTTGCAATATGCCGAACAGGCCAGGCAACAAGACGTGCAATTATTGCTGACGCCTGAGCTGAGTCTGTGCGGATATCCGCCTGAGGATTTGTTGCTGCGTGATGGCTTTTACCATGCATGCGCGCAGGCACTGAATGAACTCGCCGGTAAGATTTCGGATATCGCCGTGGTGGTGGGTCATCCGCATGAACAGGACGGGAAGCGTTACAACGCTGCTTCGCTGCTTAGGGATGGCGTGATTGCTGCGACCTATCTCAAATATGAACTGCCAAATTATTCTGTGTTCGATGAGGAGCGTTATTTCGATCACGGTACTGAGCCATGTTTATTTGAAATAGAAGGTGTACGCTTTGCCCTGAATATCTGTGCGGATATTTGGGAGCCCGCTACAGCACGTCGCGCGCGCGGCGCAGGAGCGGAAGTTCTGCTGGTGCTGAATGCATCACCTTACGCAATCGGCAAGCAGGCATCCCGTCATCAGGTCATTCGTGAGAGGATTGCGGAGACTGGTATGGCGGTGATCTATGCCAACCTAGCGGGTGGCCAGGATGAACTGATCTTTGATGGCGGTTCTTTCGCCATGGATCGTAACGGCGTGTTAACCGCACAAGGCGTACATTTTGAAGAAGCCCTGTTGATGCTGGAAATACAGGATGACTGGCGTCCGGTCGGTGCAATGGCCGCTGCGATCGGTGATGAGGCCAGCGTCTATCGCGCCCTGTGCCTCGGCGTGCGGGATTACATCACCAAGAACCGCTTCCCGGGTGTGGTGCTGGGATTGTCTGGGGGGATCGATTCCGCATTGACTCTGACGATAGCAGTTGACGCGCTGGGGGCGGAAAAGGTTCATGCGGTGATGATGCCGTCGCCCTATACCGCGCAAATCAGCCTGGATGATGCACGCGAGATGGCGAAAATCCTCGGCGTGCGTTATGAAGAGCTTCCTATCGAGGCGATGTTTGAGAGCTATTTGGCCACGCTGGCAACGACTTTCGCCGGACGTGCTGCTGACACCACCGAAGAAAATTTGCAGGCGCGCATACGCGGCACCTTGCTGATGGCCTTGTCCAATAAGCTCGGCTCGCTGGTGTTGACCACCGGCAACAAGTCGGAAATGACCGTGGGTTATGCCACGCTGTATGGTGATATGGCGGGGGGTTTTGCGGTACTGAAAGATGTCAGCAAAACTTTGGTGTATCGCTTGGCGCGCTACCGGAACACGCTGCATCAGGTGATTCCAGAGCGCATCATCACGCGCCCGCCGAGTGCCGAACTGCGCGCCGACCAAACCGACCAGGACAGTTTGCCGCCCTATGATGTGCTGGATGCCATCATGGCTTGTTATGTAGAGCAAAATCTCGCGATCCCGGAAATCATCGCGCGTGGCTATGCGGAAGCAGATGTGCGCCGGGTAGTGCATCTGATCCGCATCAGCGAGTATAAGCGGCGCCAGTCTGCGGTGGGCATACGCATCACCGAACGCAGCTATGGCAAGGACTGGCGCTACCCGATTACCGTGCGTTACCAAGATTCTTTCTAATCTAATTCCATTTAAGCGTAATTTTTGATACAATGCGCCGCGTTTTGTAGATGGGCTTCGAGCCCGTTTTTTATTTGTGGGGCATATTTTTTGAATTTGGTGAAGCAGGATTTATGGATGTGGTGAAGCTGGTCGAGACTACAGTAAATGGCTTGGGCTATGAGTTGGTGGACTTGGAACGCTCGGGGCGCGGCCTGTTGCGCGTGTTCATCGACAAGCCGCAAGGCATTTCGGTGGATGACTGCCAAACGGTGAGTAATCAATTGACGAGGTTGTTTTTGGTCGAGAACGTCGATTATGACCGCCTCGAAGTTTCGTCGCCGGGCTTGGACAGGCCGCTGAAGAAAGAAGCGGACTTTGTGCGCTTTGCCGGTGAAAAAGCGCAACTCAAGCTGCATATGCCGCTGGCAGGCCGCAAGAATTTCGTAGGCGTGATAGGTGGAATTAACGATGGGATATTGCAATTGGATGTGGACGGCAATCAGGTAGCGATTGAACTGTCGGATTTGGACAAGGCGCGTTTAGTGCCGACTTTTTAGTTTTTAGTGTTTAGCGGGCAATTTGCCGGAGATATGGAATGAGTCGTGAAATTTTGTTGTTGGTGGATGCATTGTCCCGTGAAAAGAACGTGGACAAGGAGGTTGTGTTCGAGTCGCTTGAGTCTGCCTTGGCTTCCGCGACTAAAAAGCGTTTTGCCGACGAGGCTGACGTGCGTGTAGCAATAGATCGCAATACTGGCGCATATGAATCCTTCCGCCGCTGGGAAGTGATGGACGACGAAACCTTCGAGACCCCTGACCTGCATATCAAACTGGAAGAAGCGCAAAGGCGCGATCCCGATATTCAAGTTGGAGATTTTGTCGAAGAGCCGCTGGAATCCATAGATTTCGGGCGCATCGGAGCGCAAGCTGCGAAGCAGGTGATCTTCCAGAAGATCCGCGATGCCGAGCGCGAGCAGGTATTGGCCGACTTCATGGATCGCAAAGAACATCTGGTGTCTGGAACCGTCAAACGGCTTGAGCGCGGCAACGCGATCATCGAATTCGGCAAGATCGAAGCCTTGTTGCCGCGCGATCAAATGATCGCGAAGGAAAACTTGCGTGTCGGCGATCGTGTCAAGGCGCATCTGCTGCGCGTGGATCGCAGTGCACGCGGACCTCAAGTGATCTTGTCGCGCACCTCGAATGAATTGCTGACCAAATTGTTTGAGCTGGAAGTGCCGGAGATCGAAGAGAAGTTGCTGGAGATCGTCAGCGCCGCCCGCGACCCGGGTTCACGCGCAAAAATTGCAGTGTTATCGCATGATCCGCGTATCGATCCTATCGGTACTTGCGTGGGAATGCGCGGTTCGCGCGTGCAGGGAGTGACCAACGAATTGGCCGGTGAACGCGTGGATATCATTCTCTGGGCGGAAGACCCGGCCACCTATGTCATCAATGCACTTGCTCCTGCCGAGGTGAGCAGCATCGTTGTGGATGAGGAGCGCCACAGCATGGATGTGGTGGTCGAGGAAGAAAATTTGGCGCAGGCAATCGGGCGCGGCGGTCAGAACGTGCGTCTGGCAAGTGAATTGACCGGATGGGAACTGAATATCATGACGGTTGAACAGTCCAGCGAAAAGCATAATGAGGAGTTTTCCAATACGCGCGCGATGTTCATGGAAAAGCTTGATGTGGACGAAGAAGTTGCCGACATTCTGGTGCAGGAAGGTTTCAATACGCTGGAAGAAGTGGCGTATGTGCCGCTGGAAGAAATGCTCGAGATCGAATCGTTCGACGAAGCGACTGTGAATGAGTTGCGTACCCGCGCACGCAATGCACTGTTGACGGCGGCAATCGCCAGCGAAGAAAAAGTGGAACACGGCATCGAAGATCTGCTCAAGCTGGAAGGCATGGATGAGCAGACCGCACGCACCCTGGCTGCCAAGGGTATTGCGACGCAAGATCAATTGGCGGACCTGGATGTGGATGAGTTGGTGGAGCTGTCCGGCATGGATGGCGAGCGTGCCAATACATTGATTATGGCGGCTCGCGCACCATGGTTTGCTTAAGTTGGTAAGGGTAGTTTAAAGGACGGTAATGGGAAAATTGAACGTAACGCAATTTGCGACTGAACTGGGATTGCCGGTTGCCTTGCTGCTTGAGCAGCTGAAGGCAGCAGGGATTGCCAAGGAACATGAATCCGATCCGATGTCGGAAAAGGATAAAGCAAAATTGCTGGAGCATTTGCGCCAAGCGCATGGCGCCGAAAAACCTGCCAAGAAGATCACGCTGATCCGCCGCGAAACCACCGAAATCAAGAAGGCTGATAGCTCCGGTCGTGCGCGCACGATACAAGTGGAGGTGCGTAAACGCCGCGTAGTAGCCCCGGCAGCTGCCGCTGAAGTTGCTGTACCCGCTGCACCGGTTGAAGTCGCTGATGTGTCCAAGGCACCCGTGCCCAAGAAGGGCAAAGCCGCCAAGGTTGTGAATGAGCAGGAACTGGCTACGCGCGAAGAGGAAGCACGATTGCAAACAGAATTGGCTGCGCGTCAGGCAGCTGATGCGCAAGTCAAGCAAGAGCGCAGCAAACGCAAGACCACAAAGAAGGCGGCTGAATCCGAGTCTCCTCCCGCCGAACCTGCGGTGAAAAAAGTTGAAGAGGCTATACCTGTTGCGGTAGCTCCGGTGGTTAATCTTGCAGAAGGAACGTTGCACAAGCCGATACCCAAGCCTGGCGACAAGATAAGCAAGCCCAGCAAAAAACCCAAACCCGAAGCCAAGGCTAGCCCGTGGGACGAAAAAGGGCACAAGAAACGCACTCCTGTCAAAACCGGTGAGAAAACCGGTGTCTGGACTACCCCGATTCGTGCACCTCGTCATGATAAACACAGCAAACATGCCGTCGAACCTGAACACGCATTCTCTTTGCCGACCGAGCCTATCGTGCATGAAGTGGCCGTTCCTGAAACCATCACTGTCGCCGAGTTGGCGCAGAAGATGTCGATCAAGGCTTCGGAGATCATCAAGGTATTGATGAAGATGGGATCGATGGTAACCATCAATCAGGTGCTCGATCAGGAAACTGCGATGATCGTCGTGGAAGAGATGGGGCACGTCGCCAAGGCCGCCAAGCTGGACGATCCGGATGCATACTTGGCCGATACCGAAGTGCATCATGATGTGGTACTGGAGCCTCGCGCACCGGTTGTCACCGTGATGGGTCACGTCGATCACGGCAAGACCTCGTTACTTGATTACATACGCCGCACCCGTGTAGCCTCGGGTGAAGCGGGTGGCATCACCCAGCATATCGGCGCGTATCACGTCGATACTCCGCGCGGAATGATCACATTTTTGGATACTCCGGGTCACGAGGCGTTTACCGCGATGCGTGCGCGCGGCGCGAAAGCGACCGACATCGTGATCCTGGTGGTGGCCGCCGATGACGGCGTGATGCCGCAGACCAAGGAAGCCATTGCGCATGCCAGAGCTGCAAACGTGCCGCTGGTGGTGGCTATGACCAAGGTCGATAAGCCTGAAGCCAACGTCGAGCGCGTCAAGCAAGAACTGGTCGCCGAAGGAGTGACTCCGGAAGATTGGGGTGGTGACGCGATGTTCGTCGAGGTTTCATCGAAGTCCGGGCAGGGCATAGATCAATTGCTGGAAGGCGTTTTGTTGCAAGCCGAGGTGCTGGAACTTAAAGCGCCGCGTACATCACACGCCAAGGGATTGGTGATCGAGGCGCGCCTGGACAAGGGAAAAGGGCCGGTAGCGACGGTACTGATCCAGTCCGGCACGATGAAGCGCGGCGATGCGGTGCTGGTCGGTTCGGTATTCGGAAAAGTGCGCGCGATGCTGGATGAGAACGGCAAGGCGGTCAATGAAGCGGGGCCATCCATCCCGGTGGAAATACAAGGATTGTCTGAAGTGCCCGCTGCCGGTGAAGAGCTGATGGTATTGGCTGATGAAAAGCGCGCACGTGAAATTGCTCAATTCCGTCAGGGCAAGTATCGCGGCGTGAAGTTGGCCAAGCAGCAAGCGGCCAAGCTGGAAAACATGTTCGAGCAGATGGCCGAAGGCGAAGTGCGCACCTTGTCGTTGATCGTAAAGGCCGACGTGCAAGGTTCTGCCGAAGCGATCGCGCAATCACTGCAAAAACTTTCCACCAACGAGGTTAAGGTCAATCTGATCCACGGCGGGGTAGGTGCGATAAGCGAATCAGACATCAATCTGGCGTTGGCTTCAAAGGCGATCGTCATTGGCTTTAATACCCGTGCCGATGCGGCCGCGCGCAAGCTGGCCGAAGCTTCCGGCGTGGACATCCGCTACTACAATATCATCTACGCGATGGTGGACGAGATCAAGGCGGCATTGTCCGGCATGCTGGCTCCCGAGCAGCGCGAAAGCATCATGGGCATGGTCGAAGTGCGTCAGGTGTTCACCGTTTCCAAGGTCGGCACGATTGCCGGTTGCATGGTGCTCGAAGGCATGGTCAAGCGCGGTGCAAAGGTGCGTGTGCTGCGCGACAACGTGGTGATACACGACGGCGAACTGGATTCGTTGAAACGCTTCAAGGACGACGTGAAAGAAGTGAAAGCCAATTTCGAGTGCGGACTGTCGGTGAAGGGTTTCAACGATCTTCAAGTGGGTGACAAACTCGAGGCCTACGAAATCGTTGAGGTAGCGCGCGCACTTTAAATCGCCGTCATTACGGCGTAAGTACTGTAGGGTGGATGCGCTGTGCTTATCCACCCTACTACTGCACTTTCGTTAGCATTCCTGACCTCTGAGCAAATAACTATGGCCAACTTTGCAAGAACTGATCGCATCGCCCAGCAGATGCAGCGCGAGATTGCCGAGTTGGTGCGCCTCAAGATCAATGACCCGCGTGTAAAACTGGTGACTATCACCGGAGTTGAAGTGGCCGGCGATTATTCCCATGCGAAGATCTTTTTTACGCGGCTGGACGGCAAGCACGAGGAAGCTCAGCAAGGCTTGGAGAGTGCTAGCGGCTTTATACGCAGCCAGTTGGCGCACAGCATCAAGCTGCGTGTCATGCCACAATTGCATTTCGTTTTCGATTCATCGGTCGAACGCGGCAGCCACTTGTCACAACTTATTGATCAAGCTGTGGCCAGCGATAAACTGCATCCCGACAATTCATAGATTCCTATGGCACGAACTTATCGTTCGTTAAACGGCGTGCTGTTGTTCGATAAGCCGTTGGAACTCAGTTCCAACGATGCCCTGCAAAAAGTACGCCGCCAGTTTCAGGCCGAAAAGGCCGGGCACACCGGCACGCTCGATCCACTCGCCACCGGCCTGTTACCTATTTGCTTCGGCGAGGCCACCAAATTTTCCAATGCGCTACTCGATGCTGATAAAACCTATCGCGCCTTGTTGCATCTGGGGCAAACCACCACCACGGGTGATGCGGAAGGCGAGATTACTGCCGAGCATCCGGTGGATGTTAAGCAATCCGAGGTTGATACCGTTCTGGCCAAGTTTCATGGCGAGATTCAGCAACTCCCGCCGATGCACAGTGCGCTCAAGCACCAGGGCAAGCCGCTCTATGAATACATCCGCAAAGGCGAAACAATCGAACGCGAACTGCGTAGCGTGGTAGTACATGACCTGATCCTGAATTCTTTTTCAGGTAAACAGATGGACATCACCGTGCGTTGCAGCAAAGGTACATATATACGCACACTCGCCGAAGATATAGGCGCTGCACTCGGATGCGGCGCGCATTTGATCGGTCTGCGTCGCACCGCCATCGCGCATTTCGATTTGGGTAATGCCTACACCTGGCAGCAACTGGAGGCAATGGCCGAGGCTGAGCGCGATGCTTGCATTCTGCCGCTGGAGAGCATGATGCCCGACATGCCCATGCTGCAATTGGATGCTGTGCAGATCAAACGTCTTGCGCAAGGCCAACGGTTGGGGCTGGACACCGGCCTGCCCGACGGCAAGGTCAGGCTGCATGGGCCGCAGGGATTTATCGGGGTGGGGATGCTGCAAGGCTGCCGCCTTGCTCCTGAAAGGCTATTGTCCGATGTGGCGAAACAAGCGGCGCTGGTAGTTTCGGAGATAAATATTGGGGTTGAGTAACATACCCGAAAAAGGTAGAATGCGGCACTTTTTTTAGGAGAGCAAAACCAATGGCAATTACCGCTGCGCAAAAAGCGCAAATCGTTACCGACTATCAACGTGCCAGAAGCGACACAGGTTCCCCCGAAGTGCAGGTGGCTTTGATCACTGCGCGCATCACTTATCTGACTGATCATTTCAAGGATAATGTCAAGGATCACCACTCCCGTCGCGGTCTGCTGCGTCTGGTAAGCCGTCGCCGCAAGCTGCTGGATTATCTCAAGCGCACGAATGATGCGAGCTATCGCACGCTGATTCAACGTCTGGATATTCGGAAGTAATAATTTTGTTTTCAGCGGGTCGCATTAGCGACCCGCGTTTTTTTTCTTATCGCCATTGTATGGTCACAACGTATGGCGCGATGGCGCGTCATGTTAAGCACAGAGAGGTCTATCTTGAGTCACTATAAAAAAACAATCGCATACGGCAACCATCAACTCACTCTGGAAACCGGCGAGATAGCGCGCCAAGCCAGCGGCGCGGTGATGGTCAGTCTGGATGATACAGTGGTGCTGGTTACCGTGGTCGCCAGAAAAGATACCAAACCTGAGCAGGATTTCTTCCCGCTCACCGTGGATTATCAGGAGCGGACTTACGCTGCGGGCAAGATTCCCGGTGGTTTTTTCAAGCGTGAAGGCCGCCCTAGCGAAAAGGAGATACTGACCTCGCGTTTGATCGATCGTCCGCTGCGTCCGCTGTTCCCGGAAAGTTTTTACAACGAGATACAGATCGTTGCGACAGTGATGTCTTCGGATAGCGAAATCGATTCCGATATCCCGGCAATGATAGGTGCATCTGCCGCGCTGGCTTTATCCGGTGTTCCCTTCGACGGCCCGATAGGCGCTGCTCGCGTGGGTTATGCCAACGGGCAATATTTGCTCAACCCGACCTCTACTGAACTCCTGACTTCGCAAATGGATCTGGTGGTCGCCGGTACTGATCGTGCGGTGCAGATGGTGGAATCCGAAGCGCAACAGCTGTCCGAAGAAATCATGCTGGGCGCGGTGATGTTTGGCCATGAGCAGATCCAGATCGTGATCCGGGCGATCAACGAAATGGCTGATGCGGTGGGTGCGGATGCGTGGGATTGGAAGGCTCCCGCCAAAGACGAAGCCTTGATTGCACAGATCGCCAGTCTTGCCGAAGCAGAATTGAACAAGGCTTATGCAATCCGTTCCAAGCAGGCGCGTACCGATGCAGTGGCCGCGATACACGACAAGGTGATGGCAGCATTGTCGCCGGAAGTGGTCGCCAGCCAGAAGAATCACATCAATGACCTGTTCAGTGCGCTGGAAGCCAAGATCGTGCGCGGACAGATACTCAGCGGCGAACCGCGCATCGATGGCCGCAATACCCGTACTGTTCGCCCGATCACGATACGCAACGGCATTTTGCCGCGCGTACATGGCTCTTCGCTTTTCACACGTGGCGAAACACAGGCTATCGTGGCGGCGACTTTGGGCAGCATGCGCGACTCACAGAAGATCGACGCGCTGCAAGGCGAATACACTGATCGCTTTATGCTGCACTACAACTTCCCACCTTATTCGACCGGTGAAACGGGTCGCGTAGGTACGCCCAAGCGCCGCGAAATCGGCCATGGTAGATTGGCCAAGCGCGCGCTGGTGGCGGTACTGCCTAGTGAAGAAGAATTCGGTTATGCGATGCGTGTCGTATCGGAAATCACCGAGTCCAATGGTTCCAGCTCGATGGCTTCAGTGTGCGGAGGCTGCCTGTCATTGCTGGATGCGGGTGTGCCGCTCAAGGCGCACGTGGCAGGCATTGCTATGGGGCTGATCAAGGAAGGAAAACGCTTTGCTGTGCTGACCGATATTCTTGGTGATGAAGATCACTTGGGCGATATGGATTTCAAGGTGGCCGGTACTGAGGCAGGCATTACCGCACTACAGATGGACATCAAGATCAACGGCATCACCCGAGAAATCATGCAGGCTGCGTTGATTCAAGCCAAGGAGGGCCGTTTGCACATCCTGGGTTTGATGAAACAAGCTGTGCCAAGCGCTCGCACCGAAGTTTCCGAATTTGCGCCGCGCATGATCAAGATGAAGATCAATCCGGAAAAGATCCGCGACGTGATCGGCAAGGGCGGTGCGGTGATACGTGCATTGACTGAAGAGACCGGCACGACGATCGATATTGATGACACAGGCAACATCACCATCTCCTGCGTGAGCGGCGAAGCGGGTGAATTGGCCAGGAAGCGTATCGAAGACATCGTGGCAGACGTGGAAGTGGGCAAGATTTACGAAGGCCCTGTGGTCAAGCTGCTCGACTTCGGCGCTTTGGTGAATGTGTTGCCGGGCAAGGACGGTTTGCTGCACATCTCCCAGATCGCCCACGAACGTGTCGTCAGCGTGGCAGACCACCTCAAGGAAGGCCAGATCGTGCGCGTAAAGGTGCTTGAAGTGGACGACAAGGGCCGTATGAAGCTGAGCATGAAGGCGCTGTTGTCTGCACCGGAAGCTGCTCCCACAGCCCACCAGTAATTTGTTTACTTAAAAAAGCCCCGCCATAGCGGCGGGGCTTTTTATTTTCCGGAGATTTATTTTTTTCAGGGAAAATTATTTGGCGACTTGACGTTCGCGTATCTCATCCAGGGTCTTGCAGTCGATGCACAGAGTGGCAGTCGGCCTCGCTTCAAGACGATCCAGACCGATCTCTACCCCACAATTATCGCAGTAGCCATACTCGCCCGCATCGATCTTGGCGAGCATTTCATTGATCTTCTTGATCAGTTTGCGTTCACGGTCGCGGTTGCGTAGCTCCAGGCCCATATCCGATTCTTGCGTGGCACGGTCATTCGGATCAGCGAATACGGTGGCTTCGTCCTGCATGGTGTGTACGGTTCGATCGATATCCTTACCCAGTCCAGCCTTGATATCGTTCATTATTTGGCGAAAATGATCCAGCTGCTTGGGGTTCATGTAAGCCTCGCCCTTTTTTGGTTTGTAAGGGACGACGGGTTTTTGTGTCTGTACCGGCATTGCACTTCTCCAACGGGATAAAAATTAAAGTCCGCTTTAATACCAGAAAGCGGGCTAATGAGCAACTAAATTAACTTGCCCCGAGCAACAGGAACAGGCTCGGACGCTTGTTTAGTTGCGGCTTGGACTGCGATTTCCACTGTGCGATGGTGCGCGTCTGTATCTGCTCACTTGGCAGCGTGATGTCGGTGGCGACGCATAACAGCGTTTGCGGGTGACATTGTAAAAGCAGCGCGTCGAACATTTTATCATTTCGATATGGAGTTTCAATGAATAACTGAGTTTGTTTGAATTTTGCCGACTCTGCTTCCAGTTTCGCAATCATCTTGTTCCTTTCCACATCTGCAATGGGCAAATAGCCGTGAAAGGCAAAGCACTGGCCATTCAGGCCGGAAGCCATCAATGCCAGCAAAATAGAAGAGGGGCCGACCAGTGGCACAACGCGTATGCCTTTGCGGTGTGCTAGGTTCACTAAGTTCGCGCCGGGGTCGGCGATGGCCGGGCATCCCGCCTCGGAAATGATGCCGACATCGTGCCCGGCCAGCAAGGGAGCTAGCAGTTCACCCATATCCTTGGCTGCCGTGTGTTCATTGAGTGTAGCGAAGTGCAGCGACTGGATAGGCTGTTCAGGTTTGAGCGCCGAAAGGAACTGGCGTGCGGTTTTGGGTTGTTCCACCACGAAATGACTTAATTTGCGTGTCACGTTGATAACATGCTGCGGCAATACCTGTTCTGCAGGCGTGTCGCCCAGCGTGCAGGGAATAAGATAGAGTGTTCCGGGGTTGCTTGCCATCGCTAGAACAGCCGCACGTTTTCACGGCGCAACATCTGGATCAACAGGATCAGCGGCAGGCCGATCAGTGCGTTCGGGTCGTCACCAGTCATTTTGCTGATCAGCGCGATGCCCAGCCCTTCTGATTTTGCGCTGCCAGCACAGTGGTAGGGTTGTTCTTTAAGCAAATAGCCTTCGATCTCTGCATCGCTAAGGTTGTGCAGCGTGACGTAGTTTTCTGCCACTTCGGTTTGCATGTTGCCGGTTTGGCTGTTCAACAGCGTCAGCGCGGTAAAGAAACAGGTGGTCTTGCCGCGCATCGCGCGCAGTTGCTTGACCGCATTGTCGTGTGTGTGAGGCTTGCCAAGTTGTTGGCCTTCCAGCAGGGCGACCTGGTCTGAACCGATGATCAATGCGTCAGGATAATTGCCGGACACGGCAAGAGCCTTTTCCTGAGCCAGGCGCACCGAGGTTTCGCGTGCAGATTCATTCTGCAAAGGCGCTTCGTCCACATTGGGTGCGACAGTCTCAAAGGGCAATTGAAGTCGTTTGAGGAGTTCGCTGCGGTAAATGGAGCTGGAGGCCAGGACAAGCAACTGAGAATTCAATGATATTCCTTAGGATTTTTGCCATGACTTTTGACACGGAGCGGCGAAAAATATATCATGCGCGCCTTATGCATGCACGGTCTTTCATCGATAGTCTGGATTTTGCCAGAAATGGCCAACAAATCAGTGGTGAATTACCAGTTGCCGAGCTGACCCGCTTGATGGATGTCATGGAAAATCCGCTTGGAAGTTTGCATTACTCAGTGCAAGGTGTTGTGGATAAGCAAGGCAATCCTGCGCTGGATGTCAGCGTGGAAGGACGATGTCAGTTGCGTTGTCAGCGCTGCATGGGCGGTTTGGATTATCCTGTTCGACTTGATTCGCATTTGTTGCTCCGCGATCAGGCAAGTCTGGATGCGCTGGGCGATAGTGTCGCAGGCGGAGAGGAAGAAGAGTTCGATAGCATTTTGGCGGATGCGCACTTGAATGTGCTGGATCTGTTGGAGGAAGAGATTTTGTTAAGCCTGCCAATTGCACCCAAACATGAGTTGGGCGCTTGTCAGGTGGCAGATGGCGAGAATGCACTTGGGAAAGATAAAAGTCCCTTTGCGGTTTTGGCGGAATTGAAGCGTAGTTAAACAGTTTTTTTAGGAGTAGTTATTATGGCAGTACAGCAAAATAAGAAATCCGCATCCAAGCGTGGTATGCACCGCGCCCACGATTTTTTGACCAACCCGGCACTTGCGGTTGAACCAACCACGGGCGAGACCCATTTGCGCCATCACATCAGCCCTACCGGTTTTTACCGTGGTAAGAAGGTAGTCAAGACCAAGGGCGACTAAGCCTTCAAGCAGCGCAGCCGATCATTAGGTCGGCTGCGTTTTCTTTTCTGTTAGTCTTAGCCAAGGATCGCTTAGTGGATGTCACATTAACCATAGATGCGATGGGTGGCGACCACGGCACGACGGTCACCATTCCTGCTGCAATTGAGTATCTGAAGCAGTTCCCAAACGATACCATCATTCTGGTGGGTATCCCCGATGCCATTGAAAGCGAGTTGCGTACCCTGGGTGTACAGCCCGGCGTTCACCTGCGCATTCATCCAGCCAGTGAAGTGGTGGGCATGGACGAGCAGCCGCAATCCGCGTTGCGCGGTAAAAAAGATTCCTCGATGCGGGTCAGCATCAATCTGGTCAAGAGCGGTGAGGCATTGGCTTGCATCAGTGCCGGAAATACTGGTGCGCTGATGGCAACGGCACGCTATGTGTTGAAAACCATTCCCGGCATCGATCGTCCGGCGATCGCTTCTTATCTGCCAACCAAAAACGGTCAGGTATGCATGCTGGATCTGGGAGCCAACACCGATTGCAGCGCCGAACATCTGTTGCAATTCGCACTGATGGGTTCCACGCTGGTCACCGCATTGGAGCATAAGCCTAATCCCACCGTGGGCCTGTTGAATATCGGCAGCGAAGAGATCAAGGGTAACGAGGTGGTCAAGCAGGCTGCAGAACTGCTACGAAACAGCGACCTGAATTTCTTCGGTAACGTTGAAGGTGCCGACGTATTCAAAGGTACTACCGACGTGGTGGTGTGCGATGGCTTCGTCGGTAATGTCGCGCTGAAAACCGCCGAGGGAGTCGCACAAATGATGGGTGGTTTTTTGCGCGAAGAATATAGTCGCAACTTATTCTCCAAGCTTGCCGCGCTGGTATCGATCCGGGTGCTGAAAGCCTTTAAGCACAGGCTGGATCATCGCCGCTACAACGGCGCGAGTTTGTTGGGTTTGAAGGGCATTGTAGTGAAAAGTCACGGTTCGGCTGATGTTTTTGCCTTTCGTTGTGCAATTGAGCGCGCCGCTGAAGAAGCTCGGGGCGGCATGTTGCAACACATCAGCGAGCATATCGAAAGGTGGCACCACCAGCGTCAAAATACTGAGCAAGGAGTGGCCTGATGTATTCCCAGAAATATTCAAAGATCATAGGCACAGGCAGCTATTTGCCCGGCAAAGTGCTGACCAATTTCGACCTGGAAAAAATCGTCGATACCTCGCACGACTGGATCGTGTCGCGTAGCGGCATCGTCGAGCGGCATATCGCAGCAGATAATGAACTCACCAGCGACCTTGCCCTGCAAGCCAGTCTCCGTGCCATCGAATCAGCCGGTATCAGCGTGGATGAGATCGATCTGGTGATCGTTGCGACCACTACCCCGGACCAGGTTTTCCCCAGCACGGCCTGCATCCTGCAAGACAAGCTCGGCATAACAAATCGTGGTGCAGCATTCGATATGCAGGCCGTTTGCGGCGGTTTTGTGTATGCAATGAATACAGCTGATTTATACATACGCGGGGGGCAGGCCAAGACTGCGCTGGTGGTCGGCGCGGAAGTGCTGTCGCGTATATTGGACTGGAGCGATCGAAGCACTTGTGTACTGTTTGGTGATGGTGCGGGTGCAGTAGTGTTGCGTGCATCTGAAACACCCGGTATCGTCGCAGCGAAGTTGCACGCCGATGGCAGCCATCGCGGCATGTTGAAAGCCGAAGGTAATGTGCGCAACGGAGAAGTGCAAGGCGATCCTTTCATCAAGATGGATGGTAAAGGTGTGTTCAAATTCGCCGTCAAGGTCTTGAGTGAAGTGGTCGATGAAATTCTGGCAGCAAACAAGCTGCAAGGCTCGGACATCGCGTGGCTGGTACCGCACCAAGCCAATATCCGCATCATGGAAGCTACCGCCAAGAAACTCGGCTTGAGTATGGACAACGTGATCGTAACGGTCGCTACTCACGGCAACACCTCGGCAGCCTCGATTCCTTTGGCATTGGATACTGCTGTGCGCGATGGCCGTATCAAGACGGGGCAGAATATTCTGCTTGAAGCGGTGGGCGGCGGGTTTACCTGGGGTGCTGTTCTCATTAAATGGTAGGTTCGGTGGTCGCGATGAAAAAATTTGCTTTCGTATTTCCAGGCCAAGGTTCGCAATCGCGTGGCATGATGAACGGCTATGCTGATTTTCCCGCAGTGCGCAATACTTTTGCCGAAGCCTCGGATGTGTTGAAGCAAGATTTATGGCAACTGGTCTCGGAAGGCAGCGATGCCGATTTGAACCTTACCGTGAACACCCAGCCCATTATGTTAACCGCAGGTGTGGCGGTGTATCGCGCTTGGCAATCACAGAACGGCGCGAAACCGGCTATGATGGCCGGACATAGTTTGGGTGAATACACCGCCTTGACCGCGGCCGGTGCATTGCGCTTTGCCGATGCGCTGCCGCTGGTGCGCTACCGTGCGCAATGTATGCAACAGGCTGTGCCGGATGGAGTAGGCGGCATAGCGGCGATACTTGGTCTGGATGACGATGTCGTGCGTGCCGTGTGTGTAGAAGGCGCGCAAGGCGAAGTGCTGGAGGCTGTGAATTACAATTCTCCCGGGCAAGTGGTGATTGCCGGAAATCGCGCGGCAGTGGAGCGCGGCATGGAACTGGCCAAGGCACAGGGAGCGAAGCGCGCGATCATGTTGCCGATGAGCGTGCCATCGCATTGCATTTTATTGAAGGGTGCGGCAGAGCAGTTGCGCGACTATCTGGCTGATGTCGCAGTGCAGGCTCCTGCCATTCCAGTGTTGCACAATGCCGATGTGAAAAGCTACGCAGATGAAGCCTTGATCAAAGATGCGCTGGTGCGCCAATTGTATTTGCCGGTGCGCTGGGTCGAGACCATATTGGAATTCGGCAAACAGGGCATTACTCATAACATTGAATGCGCACCGGGGAAAATATTGGCAGGCTTAAACAAACGTATCGATACCAATCAGCAAGCGTCTGCCCTTAACGACGGTGCAGCACTAAAACTGGCGCTGACTACATTCATATAGGAAACTTCAATATGACATTACAAGGACAAATTGCATTCGTCACCGGAGCCAGTCGCGGCATCGGCCAGGCCATCGCGCTTGAACTTGGCAAGCAGGGCGCAACTGTGATCGGAACGGCCACTAGCGACAAAGGCGCGCAAGCGATCAGTGCTTATCTGGATTCGGCTGGTATCAAGGGTGCGGGCATGGCGTTGAATGTCAACGACGTAGTGCAAACTGAACAAGTGCTGGGCGAACTGCGCAAACAATTCGGCGAAATTTCGATCCTGGTGAACAATGCCGGCATCACCCGCGACAACCTATTGGCGCGCATGACCGACGAAGAGTGGGACGACGTTTTGGCGACCAATCTCAAATCGGTATTCCGTCTGAGCCGCGCGGTGCTGCGCGCGATGATGAAAGCCAGAGGCGGGCGCATCATCAGTATCTCTTCAGTTGTTGGCAGTATGGGCAACGCCGGACAGGCCAACTACGCCGCTTCCAAGGCGGGCATAATAGGCTTCACCAAGTCACTCGCCCAGGAAATCGGCAGCCGCAACATCACCGTGAACTGCGTTGCCCCCGGCTTTATCGATACCGACATGACTCACGCGCTGGGAGAAGAACAACGTGCCAAACTGATTGAGCACGTGCCGCTGAAACGCTTGGGACAACCTGCCGACATCGCTGCGGCCGTGGCTTTTCTGGCGGGCCCGGGCGCAACTTATATCACGGGTGTTACACTACATGTGAATGGCGGGATGTATATGGAGTAGTACGGTAGTTGAAACTTGTGGATGATGTCGAACGAAACGAGAAATGATCTGATTAGATAATATATTGTTACGAAGTGACACGCTGCATAACAAGCCGACCCAATAGGTACTTGATTAGTCGGTGAATAGTGGAAAGATACCTGCTATCATTGATCGCCTCAACCAAATTATAATGAAATGGGATCGCAAATGGCCAAAACAAATTACACTTTTGAAAAGCGTCAAAAAGAGATCGCCAAGAAAAAGAAGCAGGAAGAAAAGCGGCAGCGAAAAATCGCACCTCAGGGCGAGCAGCAGCAAAATGACCAGGCTCCGCCGCCTGCTGAAGAGATGACATCGGTCTGATTCTCCAGTCTGCGGTCAACTATGGGAATAGGGTGATGTCATCTGCTCAGTAGCCCAGTTAAATAACTTGGCTGCACCTAATACAAGTTGTTTGGATTTTTTTGCAAATTTGATACAATGCCGCTGCTTTTTTGAATTTTAATCCACGGTGGGAGAATAAAGATGTCTATTGAACAACGCGTTAAAAAGATCGTTGCCGAGCAACTGGGCGTAAACGAATCTGAAGTCAAGAACGAATCTTCTTTTGTAAATGATCTTGGTGCCGATTCTCTGGATACCGTTGAATTGGTGATGGCTCTTGAAGAAGAGTTCGAATGCGATATTCCGGACGAAGATGCAGAAAAGATCACCACCGTACAGCAAGCCATAGACTACGTCTTGGCGCATCAAAAGTAATCCACTTCCTTATTTCATTTGCCCATTTTTTCTTCTTTTCCATACTTTCTGTTTGGCGGAGTAATTTTGTCTAAGCGTAGAGTCGTCATTACCGGGCTGGGAGCTATCTCCCCGGTCGGTATAGGGATTCCCACGGTCTGGCAGAACATTGTCGCGGGGAAATCCGGCATTACCAGAATCACCCACTTTGATGCCAGCGCGATGGCAGCGCAGATCGCCGGCGAAGTGAAAGATTTCGATGTCACGCAGTTTCTTACCGCCAAGGATGCTCGCCGCATGGACAGGTTTATCCATTTCGGCCTGGTTGCAGGCATGGAGGCGTTCAAGGACTCAGGGCTGGAAGTGTCCGAGCAGAACGCCGAGCGTATCGGCGTGAACATCGGTTCCGGCATTGGCGGCCTGCCGATGATCGAAGACACTCATAACGATTTCCTCGCCGCAGGTCCGCGCAAAATCTCGCCGTTCTTCATCCCGGGCACCATCATCAACATGATTTCCGGCAACATGTCAGTGATGTATGGCTTGAAAGGTCCGAACCTGGCGATGGTTTCAGCCTGCACCACCGGTACACATTGCATCGGTGAATCGGCACGCATCATCGAGTATGGCGATGCAGATGTGATGATAGCAGGCGGTTCTGAAGCGACAGTTTGTGCGTTGGCAGTGGGCGGATTCTCTTCCGCACGCGCACTGAGCACGCGCAACGATGATCCGGCTACGGCCAGCCGTCCATGGGACAAGGAACGCGATGGTTTCGTTATAGGCGAAGGTGCGGGAGTGCTGGTGCTTGAGGAATATGAACATGCCAAGTCCCGAGGAGCCAGGATTTATGCCGAACTGGCCGGTTATGGCATGAGCGGCGACGCGTACCATATAACCTCACCGAACACCGATGGTCCGAAGCGCAGCATGTTGAACGCGTTGCGTAACGCGGGACTGAATCCGAATGATGTGCAGTACGTTAACGCACACGGTACCTCGACCCCGCTGGGCGACAAGAACGAAACAGATGCAATCAAGCTGGCGTTTGGCGATTACGCCAAGAAGCTGGTGGTGAATTCCACCAAGTCGATGACCGGCCATCTGTTGGGCGGTGCGGGCGGTATAGAGTCAGTGTTCTGCGCATTGGCGGTACATCATCAAATCTCGCCGCCCACCATCAATATTTTCGAGCAAGACCCCGAGTGCGATCTGGACTATTGCGCGAATGTCGCACGAGACATGAAGATTGATGTCGCCGTGAACAACAACTTCGGTTTCGGTGGAACCAACGGCACATTAGTATTCCGCAAGGTTTAGATTCTCACAACGATGCTGGTCAATGGCAAACAGGGCAATTCGATCAGCATCCGCGATCGCGGACTGCTCTACGGAGATGGGGTGTTTCGCACCCTCCGCGCTTTCCATGGCAAGGCTCAGCACTGGACTTTGCACTATCAAAAACTTCAACACGACTGTGCCGCGCTTGGCATTACTTGCCTGGACAGTGCATTGCTAACAACCGAACTGGATCATTTGCTCACGCAGTATCCCGATGGGGCGGTGAAGCTGATCGTCACGCGCGGTTTAGTAATGAACGGACTGGGGGTTCGCGGTTATGCTCCTCCTGCTCAAGCTACTCCCACCCATATCTGGGATATTTCCCCGCTGCCTGATTATCCGGTTGATCGGGCTACGATTGGAATCAAGGCGCGGCTGTGTCAATTGCGTTTGAGCCAGCAACCGCGCTTGGCTGGGGTCAAGCATCTCAACCGTTTGGAAAATGTGCTGGCGGCGGCTGAATCCAATGATGCGGATATTGCCGAAGAGTTGCTGATGGATGCGGAAGGTAATGTCATCGAGGGGATACGCAGCAATTTATTTTTAGTTTCGAGGGGAAAGCTCGTTACCCCAGATCTGTCGCGTTGCGGCGTGGCAGGGGTACAACGTGATCGCGTGATCGCGTGGGCGGCGCAACACAACATGGCGTTGGAAGTGCGTGATGTTGGACTTGATGAAGTGTTGCATGCCGATGAGCTATTTGTGGTGAACAGTATCATCGGCATGTGGCCGATACGCGAACTGGAGCAACGGTACTGGAGCGATTTCCCTATCGCTACTCAAATTCGCCACGATCTTAACGAACAGGATGTCAGATGAAAAAAATATTTACGCGGCTGATTTTGCCAGTGATGCTAGTCACTGCGGGGCTGGGGTATTATTTAACGCGACCGCTATCTTTGCCTGCCACTCCTTTCGTATTCGACCTGAAGCAGGGCAGCAGTCTGAAAGGTACGGCGCGAGAATTACATCAGGCCGGCCTGCTTGAACAAGACTGGACTTTCGTCATGTTGGTGCGACTGCTTGGGCAAGCTACACAGCTCAAGGCGGGAAATTATGTGCTGGAGCATCCGGTATCATTGCTGGAGCTGCTAAGAATCATCAGTAAAGGCGAGGTCAGCCAGCGGCAGGTGAGCGTGATCGAGGGCTGGACGTTCAAGCAATTTCGCGAAGCGCTCAATGCCAACCCTGATATCACGCATGCCTCTGCGAATTTGACTGATGCGGAAATATTGCAACGCATCGGTGCGACAGAAAATCTTCCTGAGGGATTATTCTTTCCCGATACTTATTATTTTGCAACGGGTAGTAACGACCTGGTGATATTAAAACGCGCGTACCTGACTATGCAAAAACATTTGCAGCAAGCGTGGCTTGCGCGGGCACCAGATTTACCTTTGCAGACTCCATATCAAGCTCTAATCCTGGCTTCCATCGTCGAGAAGGAAACTGGCGCTCAGGTTGACCGAAGTATGATCGCAGGCGTGTTTGTGAACCGTCTGCGCAAGGGCATGTTATTGCAAACTGATCCGACCGTGATTTATGGTATGGGCGATAAATATAAGGGCAACATCCGCAAACGCGATTTACGGACTGATACCGCATACAATACCTATACGCGTCGAGGGCTGACTCCAACGCCGATCTCTTTACCGGGCGTGGCTGCTTTGCAGGCTACTTTGCATCCTGCGCAGACCGATGCTTTATATTTTGTGTCGCGCGGCGATGGCAGCTCGCAATTTTCCAGCAGCTTGAACGCGCATAATCGTGCTGTAGACAAATATCAGAGATGAGTTCACAAACAAATAAATTTATTACCTTTGAAGGCGTAGACGGCGCAGGCAAGAGCACCCATCTGGCATGGTTTGCTGATGAGCTGAGGCAACGCGGTCCCGAAGTGATAGTCACCCGTGAACCGGGTGGCACGCCACTTGGCGAGCAGTTGCGTGAGATATTGTTAAATCAGACAATGAACATAGGCACCGAAGCAATGCTGATGTTCGCGGCACGCCTGGAACATATCGAGCAAGTCATCAAGCCAGCGCTGCGTGCTGGCAAGTGGGTGATCTCAGACCGTTTCAGCGATGCTAGTTTCGCTTATCAGGGCGGGGGCAGAGGCATGGATTGGAATAAATTGAGCCAACTTGAACAATGGGTTCATCCTGATTTGCAACCTGACTTGACGCTGATTTTTGATGTCCCTGTTGAGATTGCAAGACAGCGGTTGGCTAACAATGTTTCGCTTGATCGCTTCGAGCAAGAACAGTCCGACTTTTTCGAACGGGTGCGCGCAGGGTATCATCGGCGCGTGCAAAAAAACCCGCAGCGATATGTCGTGATCGATGCATCTCAGACCCCGGATATAGTTAAACTTAAACTTAAAGAGATTATTGTAATTATTTGATATGAAATATATCTATCCGTGGCAAAATAGTGACTGGATGCGTTTGCAGGAATTGCGCAAGCGTCCGGCACATGGTCTGTTGTTCAAGGGTACTAAGGGCATCGGCAAGCTAGAATTGGCTATCAATTTTGCCAAGAGTCTTCTGTGCCAACATCCAGGTGAATCTGATTTCGCATGTGGAAAGTGTCCTTCGTGTCACTGGTTCGAGCAAGGGTCGCACCCTGATTTTCGCTTGCTGCAACCGGAAGTGCTAAACCTGGACAGCGATGATAGCGATGATTCCAAGTCCGCATCTGGCAAAAAGCCCAGCAAGCAAATCTCCGTCGATCAAATACGCAGCTTGGCTGATTTTTGCGGTATGACTGCACATCAGGGTGGCAGACGCGTGGTGGTCATACATCCCGCCGAGGCGATGAATACCAATGCCGCTAATGCCCTGCTGAAAAATCTCGAAGAACCGCCACCGGGGTTGCTGTTCATCCTGGTGTCGCACAAACCACAGCAATTGTTGCCAACCATTCTGAGCCGTTGTTTGTCATTTGCGCTGTCGGCTCCCGATGCCGCGAACGCCACACACTGGCTGGCAGAACAAGGCGTAAAAAATCCCGCAGATGCACTCGCAGCTTCCGGCTTTGCGCCACTGCAAGCAGTTCAACTGGACGAGCAACTGGGCAGTGAGGAACGCGAAAAATTGTTGCGCGCGGTGCGTCAACCGACTGTGCTGGATGTATTCGCGCTGGCCGAGGCATTGCAAAAAACCGAACAAGTACTGGTCGTGCAATGGCTGCAACAATGGTGTTACGACCTGAGTTCGATGAAGATGGCAGGCAAGTTGCGCTATCACCTTGGCGAAGAAGCTGCCATCAAAAAACTGGTCGAGCCTGTCGCACCGTTAAATTTGGCGCGTATGCAAAAATATTTGCAAACAGCGAAGCGTGAAGCACAACACACGCTCAATCCTAAATTATTTTTCGAGTCTTTGTTGTTGATTTATCGCCAACTCATGCTCGAATAATCATGCCGTTCGTCGATTCCCACTGTCATATCAATTTCCCCGAGCTTGCGGCGAACATGAGCAACGTGCTGGAAAAAATGCGCGAAAACGAAGTCGTCAGCGCATTATGCGTTTCGGTCAATCTGGCGGATTTTCCACAAGTCCTGGCGCTAGCCGAAGAGCATCCGCACATTTATGCATCGGTGGGTGTGCATCCAGATTACGAAGGTGTTGAGGAGCCAAGCGTCGAACGTTTGGTAGAGTTGGCGCAGCATTCAAAGGTGATTGCCATCGGTGAGACTGGGCTGGATTATTTTCGACTCAAGGGCGATCTCGAATGGCAGCGCGCGCGCTTCCGCAACCATATCCGCGCATCGCGCGAGAGCGGCAAGCCGCTCATCATCCATACGCGCGAAGCGGCGGCTGATACCCTGCGCACCATGGTTGAAGAAAATGCTGCCGAGGCAAGCGGCGTGATGCATTGCTTTACCGAAACATGGGAAGTGGCCGAGGCCGCATTGGCGATGGGATTTTACATCTCCTTTTCCGGCATCGTCACCTTCAAGAACGCCATACTACTCAAGGAAGTCGCCCAGCGTGTGCCGCTTGAGCGTATTCTGATCGAAACTGATGCACCCTTTCTGGCTCCTGTGCCGCATCGCGGCAAGCTCAATCAACCGGCTTATGTGAAGCATGTCGCCGAAGAGATATCCACGCTGCGCGGCATCAGCCTGGACGAAGTAGGGCAGCGCACTACTGAAAATTTTGCGCGCTTATTCAAGTTGAGGCCAAATGTCCAGTAATTATTAATGGCGAAATTATTGACAGGAATTTGAATATCCCTATAATGCGCAACTCGTTTCGCGGGAGTAGCTCAGTTGGTAGAGCGATACCTTGCCAAGGTATAGGTCGAGAGTTCGAGACTCTTCTCCCGCTCCAAATCTGAGGGAAAGCATTCTGGCTTTCCCTCAATCATTTCAAAAAGTGGTTTTTGCGCTACGGCGAGATAGCAAAATGGTTATGCAGCGGATTGCAAATCCGCCTATCCCGGTTCGATTCCGGGTCTCGCCTCCAATGCCCGCCCGGGTGGTGAAATTGGTAGACACAACGGACTTAAAATCCGTCGCTAGGGTAAAACCAGCGTACCGGTTCGATTCCGGTTCCGGGCACCATCAGCTTGTTCTATACAGTCCAAAGAAGTCCACTAACCCAATAAAAACAATGATTACATGGATTTTAGCGTCCAGCATAATGCAGTAACATCCCTTGCAATCCGGCTAAAAATGCAGTAACTTATGCAGTAACTCGCCTTGTTACTGTTTTCCATTTGGTGAGTTACTGCTTTTCACTTGAGGAGTTACTGCAATGGCGCGACACAAAATAAAAGCGGACGTGACAATCAAGAACGCGAAACCCAAGGCGGCGATGTACCGCTTGAGTGATGGCGATGGGCTTTATGTTCTGGTCAAGCCAGATGGTGCGAAGTGGTGGCGTTTTGATTACTCCATAGGCGGCAAGCGCAAGACCCTTTCTTTAGGGGTTTACCCTGACACAACATTGGGCGCCGCTCGGAAAAATGCCAACGATGCGCGCGAACTGGTAGCGGCAGGAACAGACCCCAGCGATATCCGCAAGGCAAGTAAGCAGGTACAAGCGAAACGCCTGGAAGCCGAACGGCGGATAGATGAAGGCTTGCCTGCTGTCGGTTCTTTTGAAGATGTTGCGCGAGAATGGGCATCTGTCCCAACGGACAGACGCGCCGACAAGCAAACGGAAAGAATTATCGGCTGGATGGAAAAAGATATTTTCCCTTGGCTGGGGAGACTACCGATCAATGAAATCACTACGCCGGAAATAGATGCCGCCATCCAGCGCATTGTAGACAGGGGCGCACTGGATATTGCCCGGCGCGTCCTTTGGAACTGTGGCCGAGTATTCGGATATGCCGCCAAAAAAGGATATTCACAAGGCGACCCGACAGCGCGTTTATCCGAATACATGCCCAGCAAGAAAGTCGAACACCACGCCGCCATCACCGACCCGAAGGCCATAGGCGAACTGCTGCGTGCCATAGACGGCTATCAAGGCTACTTCGTCACCAAATGTGCCCTGCGCCTCGCCCCGCTGTTTTTCGTGCGCCCCGGCGAACTGCGCAAAGCGGAATGGGCGGAAATAAATCTGGACAAAGCACAGTGGAATATCCCCGCCGAACGGATGAAGATGCGCGAACCGCACCTTGTTCCCCTATCCACACAAGCGGTGGAACTCCTCCGCGAGCTTCACGCAATGACAGGCGGCGGGCGCTATGTGTTCCCCGGCGCGCGCACCAATGATAGGCCGATGAGTGATAACGCCGTGCTGGCCGCCTTGCGGCGCATGGGCTATGCCAAGGATGAAATGAGCGGCCACGGCTTCCGCGCAATGGTGCGTACTATCCTGGACGAAGTGCTGGGGGTGCGCCCGGATTTCATCGAACACCAGCTTGCCCACGCCGTGCGTGATCCGAACGGGCGCGCATACAACCGCACCGCTCACCTTGTCGAGCGCCGAAAGATGATGCAGCTATGGGCGGATTATCTGGGCAAGCTCAAGGCCGGGGCGGAAGTAATCCCGTTGCACGGGCAAGCAGCCTGACGTTCGCCGCATTAACCGGGTGTCTGTCGGCTTCCGGCGTAATAACGCTACGTCACGATTGAATCTTTTAGGTAGTCAAAATTTTCCAACCCACAAAATTTTCATTGCTCGAAAGCTGTCGTTCGCCAATTGGAGCTATCGACACATTGGAGATGGTCATCTCGCTTACTGCAAATGGCCGCTATTCGGCCAAGGACTAAACCGCTAGCGCGGTAGTTGGAGCTCCGACCCACGAGCGGGGGTTATTGAAACATAGATTCTTTTCTTTATGTTGTTGGCTGAGGCAATCCGCCTCGTTCACGACAAGGAGAAGAATCATGAGTACACATCACGGGGCTGTTCCAACCATCTCGCCGCTGCGCCAGCGCATGCTCGATGACATGCGAATGCGCAAACTCTCGCCCAAGACACAGTCTGGCTACATCCGGGCAGTACGAAACCTCGCACAGTTCCTTCGCCGATCGCCGGACAGTGCGACTGCCGAAGACCTGCGGCGTTATCAACTGCACCTTGTCAACCTTGGCACGTCGGCGATCACCATCAATATCACCATTACCGCGCTGAAGTTCTTCTTCGCGGTGACCGTCCGCCGCGTTGACGTCATGGACATGATGGAATCGGTACACGTGCCGCACAAGCTTCCAGTGATACTTTCCCGCGAAGAGGTCGCACGCCTGATCCGTTGTGCAGGCAGCCTGAAATACCAGACGGCATTGTCGGTCGCCTACGGCGCCGGACTCCGGGCTAGCGAGGTGGTCGCACTCAAGGTTGGCGACGTTGATAGCGAACGCATGATCCTGCGCATCGACCAGGGCAAGGGTTCCAAGGATCGCTACGCCATGCTCCCGCCGCTCCTGCTCGATCGCCTACGCGCATGGTGGAAGGAGTCGCGTGCACAGGGCAGAATGCTCGACGGCGGTTGGCTCTTTCCCGGGCAAAATCCCATCAATCAGCTTTCTACCCGTCAGCTCAACCGTGCCATCCATGCGGCTGCAACTTCCGCCGAGATCGACCGGCGCGTCTCGATGCACACCCTGCGCCACAGCTTCGCCACCCATCTCCTGGAACAGAAGGTGGATATCCGCGTGATCCAGGTACTGCTCGGGCACAAGAAGATCGAGACCACCACGATCTATACCCAGGTCGCCACCGACCTTTTACGTGAAGTGGTCAGTCCGCTGGAGATGCTGCACCGCACATAGATTGTGCGCCCCGCACTGGAAGTCGCGGACATCTTCCGCGCCCATGGGCCGCGCTATCGGCAAGCTCAGAGTGGACACCTGAGCCTCACGCAGCTCAAGGTCATGTCCGCCATCGAACAGTGCCGCAGCGCAGCACTGGGAGGCCATGCCTTGCGTTGCAATGCTTGCGGCCATGCCGAGGTATCCTACAACTCCTGCCGCAACCGGCATTGCCCGAAGTGCCAAGGGGCTGCCGCACAGCGCTGGCTCGAGGCGAGGCAGGCGGAACTGCTGCCGGTGGAGTACTGCCACGTGGTGTTCACCCTCCCGGAGGAGATCGCCCAGATCGCCTATTACAACAAGGCGCTCGTCTACCGGCTACTGTTTGAAGTCGCCGGCGAAACGCTCTGCACCATTGCCGCCGACGATAAACACCTTGGCGCACAGATCGGCGCAACACTGGTACTGCATACCTGGGGTTCGGCGCTCACCCACCATCCCCACGTGCATGGCATCGTTCCGGGTGGCGGCATCTCAAGGGACGGCGAACGATGGGTGGCGTGCAAGCGTGGTTTCTTCCTGCCGGTACGTGTTCTGTCGCGTCTGTTCCGGCGGCGCTTCCTCGAAGAGTTCGACCGTGCCTACCGCGCAGGGATGCTGCAATTCTTCGGCGAGCATGCCGTGCTTGCCCAGTCGGAACGATTCGCCGACTGGCTGGGAATGCTCAAGAGCCGGGAATGGGTGGTTTATGCCAAGCGGCCTTTCGCCGGGCCCGAGGCAGTATTGGCCTACCTCTCGCGTTACACACACCGTGTCGCCATCTCGAATCGCCGCCTTGTCTCGATGGACGAGCATCGCGTCTCCTTCCGCTGGAAGGATTATCGGGCAAAGGGGGCGACACGCCACAAGACCATGACGCTTGATGCGGAAGAATTCATGCGCCGCTTTTTGCTGCATGTCCTGCCCAGGGGGTTTCACCGTATCCGCTATTACGGGCTCTTCGCCAATAGCGGACGCACGAACAATATCGAAAAGGCCATGCGGCTGCTTGATGCTGTCCCTGATACTCCAGAAGCAGTTGCTGACGATGACAGACCGCAACGTCAGAGGTCCCCGTTCGTGTGCCCGGATTGCGGTGCGGAAATGGTCGTCGTCGATGTCTTGGCACGCAGGCTACCCATCCGTGCTCCGCCTGTCTTGAGGAACGCAGCATGACCGGGTATCTCGATCTGCCAAATCACGACACCGTCGATCGTCGGCACGCCCCGACAAGGATCCGCTTTGCCTCATCACGGGAAACTGTCGTTTCCGCGCAGCAACCGCACGCAGGAATCGACTGCGCCACCCCCTACAGCCCCTCGTCGGCGTCACCCAACGGTCAATCGGCATCAGCTTCTGCCGCAACCATATCCCGGTCGCAACCTACTATCCCCATAGCTTCCACTCCGAACTGAACCTCGAGGTACTCGCCGCGGTTTCCTCCCTGGGGGCTTGTACGACGCCAACCTCTGCTACGTCACACTCACGATAGGTGGCCTCTTGTCGGTTGCCATCCTACAAACCTTAACCTTCTCTGCCGTTGGCAGTGAGTTCTTAGAACGACTGATGTGCAAGCCAAAGCGGACACGTTGAGAATTAATGAATCGGCAGCTCCGTGCCCAGACCGGACCTAATGTCTTACAAATTCATTACCCGAAATGAGCGATTCGCCAACTTCAGAAACACAAATCGGTTATTCAGAATTTCGAGAATCGGGACAGCCAAACTCTCCTTCTAACTTGGAAATCATGTCGCCGAAGTCTTTAAAACCTGGCGCAATGTAATAATTTGACTTTGGATGTAATTCATGGGCTTTGTTGTGGTATTCGAGTGACTTTTGGAAATCCAGACTGTTGGCGCTGGTAAGAAATTGACCATGCTGCTATTTACGGACTGACCACCATACTGCCATGATTAGACAGCCACCTGTTGCGGTTCTTCTGGTCAATGCCAGCCCAGCATAACACCCGAAATCTGATCAATTCAAAGCCAGCAGCAACATTCTTAACCGCAAATACTCAATGTCTGAAAGACGTGCGTTTTTGATTTGTTAACACCCCTTAAATTTGTTTGCGGTGCATTTCTTTGTAAGTTCCTGAGCTTCAGCAATTTGCTGCTCATTCATTAGCCTTTCAGTTTTGTCACGGCTTTCGACAGCTTGCTGCTTTCTATTGCTATCCGTCTCAGTTGAGGAAGCGATGTTCAGCCACATATATGCCAACACAAAATTTTGAGGGACACCTTGTCCATTGATATACATCCACCCAAGATAGGATTGTGCAACAGAATTACCCTGTGCTGCCGCCAGTCGATACCATTTCTCTGCCTCTTGGTCATCTTGAGAAACACCCTGCCCATTGACATACATCTCGCCAAGACTTACTTGGGCGATAGCATTGCCTTTTTTTGCCAGAGGCTTGAATAGCTTCGCAGCTTTTGCATAGTCACCAGCATCGAATGCATTTTTTGCATCTAACAAGGTATCGGCTATAGCAAGTCTGATCAACGCAAACAAGCATAAACAAACTAAAGACATCTGCTTAAAACAATGCTTCATTTCCATTTTTCTTTTCAACAATAACAAAAGCTCAGGCTAGTATACAAAACATTTAGTTCGGTGCAACAGAAAGAAAAATAAATAGTGTGGCAAACCGTGCAATCCCGCCAAACGCAAATCCAGTGACTATGGATCCAACCGTAAGAAATATCAATTTCAGGTAGTGGTTCAGTTTGAAATTGTTTCAGCCAATTTATCTTAAACAATTAAAGCTTCAATTTCTTCTAGATTCCAAACATAGCCTGAAATCCCTGTCTCCTACCAGAATCCACCCCCACCGCTCGACCTTACCCAGTAAATAAATGAAACCACGAAAATGATCAATAACAAAACGATGATGATTACTTCTTTAGCAGACATTTTCCACTCCTCTCAATCTCAACGACGTCCTCAATCGATTCAGTCCTAACTGCAAGAGTAGTATAAAAGACAATGATAGAATTATTACAATCAAGGTTTTTGGATTTAAATGCTTGTGCCATTTAGGAAGATTCGGTAGAAAGTCATGTCACGTAGTCCAGAGTATAACGGTTACTCATATTACAGGTCCGTCCGAACATGTATTGGTAATGCGGACAGGGCTATTTGTATCATCAGGTTGCGTTCGGGTCTTGGTACGGACCCGAGATTCACTCCTTATTAATCACCGCCTGAAAGCCGCTAGTGGAACTCTGGTTGTTGCTGCTGGCTTTGAATTGATCAGATTTCGGGTGTTATGCTGGGCTGGCATTGACCAGAAGAACCACAACAGGTGTCTGTCTAATCATGGCAGTATGGTGGTCAGTCCGCAATGCTGTTCACTTAACGAAATTCCCATTACAATTCACCGGTACGCAAATCATACCGGGGGCAAATCATGGCGGGGAAAGCGGCGGAGCTGGGAGGGCATGTTCGAATGTCCGACTATTTGAGCGTGGGGCTACTATCTCG
>JANXXH010000120.1 GCA_025350705.1 Gallionella sp. | reverse complement strand
CTGTTGCAACACTTGCTGTGCCTGCGCGATGGCCTCACGGATGTCTTTCACGCCGGACAACACCGCCGACAGCGGCACGAACTCGGCATCGAAGGCCGACGCCATCAGCCGCGCCAGCGTGGTCTTGCCTACACCGGGCGGTCCCCACAGAATCATCGAATGCAGTTTGCCGGATTGAAACGCCAGACGCAGCGGCTTGCCCTCGCCCAACAGATGCGACTGGCCGATCACCTCGTCGATATGCTTGGGGCGCAGCCGTTCCGCCAGCGGTGCCGCAGGAGAAATTGTATCGAACAGGCTTTCAGTTTGCATAAGGCGCAACTGTGCTACTCACTTATCACATCAGCACCTTTCGGCGGCGCGAACTTGAATTGTTGTTCCGACAATTTCGGGTTGCGCTGCATCGCGGAAAAACGCAGCACGGTCTTATGCCCGAACATATCATTCAACTCCATCACCACCAACTCGGATTGTGTATTGAATGCCATGAGTATCTTGTTGAAGCTGCTGTCCTGATCCTTGCCTTGGCCTTTGGGCGTGGCTTGCAGCCACTCCAGATTATCCTTGTTGCCGCTTTCCGCCAGCGTAAAGCCGCGTTCGATCTCGTTGCTGCCCGAGAGCAGTGCTGCGGGGCTGCTGCCCAAGGCCGCGTCCAATTTTTTCACCGTCACCTGATTCAGGTCCACGTCATACAACCAGAATTTTGCGCCATCACCGACGATGAGTTGCTCATAAGGTTTCTGGTAAGACCAGCGGAATTTTCCGGGACGCTGAAACTGCATGATGCCGGAAGCAGACTGGATGCGCTTGCCGTTCTGGTCCAGCACCTCTTGTGTGAAATTCGCCTGCGCGGAATGCGTCGCGGCGATGAAGGTCTTGAGTTTTTCGACGGCTCCTGCATGAGCAGCAAGCGGCAAGGAAAAAAACAAATAAACAAAAAAACTCAAAGTCCGTGATCTTTGCATTTTATTATGCTCGCAATGGCACGAGTAACTCACGATTGACGTACCTCTGCATATTGTATCCAATCACCGATACTCGCAGTATCATCTTCCGCAGCATAAAGGATGTGCTCAATTCGCTCATTTTTTTCCAGTTGAAAAGGTTAATATCTGTAAGTAGCATGGTGCAAAATCACTGTTACTGCGCGCGTCAATCGCCTGCAGTACCAGATGGCACAAATCATAAGAGCAAAATATTTCATGCAGCAGCACTGCGAGTTTTTTTAGTTTATCGATGGATAATTCATCGAAACGCATCCAATCCTTGACGTAAACAGCATCGGTCCACAGCACCTGGTGCAACCGCTGCCTAATGTCATTGTTGGATACCAGTGGCTTAAAACATCTCCCTACCAGCTTATCGAAAGTATGGAACTGATAACCATAAGATCGTAGCAGCTGATCGACATCGGCAAACAGTGGTTGTTTTTCGTAAATCTCGACGAACTCGACTTCGGTTTGCACTAAAATCGCATTACGCAATACCCGCTCTCCACCTTGAAATACGGCCAGCTCTGATCCCTGTACATCAATTTTGACAAAATCAATATCTTCCACCTCAGGTATATCATCAAGGCGCTTGGTTGCAACCTCATGTTCCGCTTTGAGAGTAACCAATTCGGGCAGGTGTTGAAATTTCTCCAGCATCGGTTTGTTAGGTTTAAACAGCGAGCCGGTCAGTGCCCAATTAGTTTCGTAAAATGTTGCTTGCTTACCGTCGCCCACAAAATACGGCAAAAAAACGTGCGGAGCACCATATTTACGATTAAGCGCTTCGCAGCCGGCAACATCAGGTTCAAACCCAACCACTCGAGCATAGCCAGACTTGACCAAATTATCATACGGGGCGTCCACTCCCTCCATTCCGATCGCTCCGACATCTAAAATGTTAATTAGGCACTCCTGCTCTCCAAACAACATCTTTACCATGTCACTTCCATTCACTCCCGTCCCCTTTCACGCACTGGCGCAATGACCTCTCTATTGCCATTGCTCTGCATCGCCGAAACGAGACCCGCTGCTTCCATTTGTTCGACCAAGCGTGCAGCTCGGTTGTAGCCGATGCGCAAATGCCGTTGCACCAGAGAGATCGAAGCACGGCGATTTTTCAGCACGATCTCCACTGCCTGATCGTATAAAGGATCGGCTTCCGCATCCAGGCTCTCGCCTGGTATGCCGCCCTCTTCTGACGAATCATCCAGCGAATTCAACACGCCCTCAATGTACTGCGGCTCGCCTTGCGACTTGAGATATTCGGCGATGCGGTGCACTTCCTGGTCGGACACGAACGCGCCGTGCACGCGTAGCGGATAGCCGCTGCCGGGTGGCAGGTACAGCATATCGCCCTGACCCAACAAGGCTTCCGCGCCCATCTGGTCGAGTATCGTGCGCGAGTCGATCTTGCTCGACACCTGGAACGCGACGCGCGTCGGCACGTTGGCCTTGATCAATCCGGTGATCACATCCACCGAAGGGCGTTGTGTCGCAAGCACCAGATGGATGCCGGAAGCGCGCGCCTTCTGCGCCAGGCGCGCGATCAGCTCTTCGATCTTCTTGCCCACCACCATCATCAGGTCGGCAAGCTCGTCGATGAACACCACGATCAGCGGCAACTCTTCGAGCGGCTCCGGATTTTCCGGCGTGAGCGAGAACGGGTTGGTGAGCGGCTGTCTGGCCTTGATGGCATCGCGCACTCTCTGGTTGTAACCGGCGATGTTGCGCACGCCGAGCGTGGACATCAGCCGGTAGCGCCTGTCCATTTCCTGCACGCACCAGTTCAAACCTGATGCGGCTTGGCGCATGTCGGTCACCACCGGTGCGAGCAAATGCGGGATTCCTTCATACACCGACAGCTCCAGCATCTTGGGATCGATCAGCAGCAGGCGCACGTGCTGCGGCGTGGCCTTGTATATCAAGCTCAGGATCATCGCGTTGATCGCCACCGATTTGCCGGAACCAGTGGTGCCCGCGACCAGCACGTGCGGCATCTTGGCCAGATCGGCGACCACCGGCTTGCCGGAAATATCTTTGCCCATCGCGATGGTCAACGCCGAATCCATGTCGGCATACACTTTCGAGCTGAGTATCTCGGACAGGCGTACCACCTGCCGTTTCTGATTGGGTAACTCCAGGGCCATGTACGCTTTGCCTGGTATCGTTTCGACCAAGCGTATGCTCACCACCGACAAGGCGCGCGCCAGATCTTTCACCAGATTGGTGATCTGGCTGCCTTTCACACCGACGGCGGGCTCGATCTCGTAACGCGTGATCACCGGCCCGGGATAGGCTGCCACCACTTTCACTTCCACGCCGAAATCTTTCAGCTTGCGCTCGATCAGGCGCGAGGTGAATTCCAGCGTGTCGGCAGACACGACTTCGACCTGCTTTGATGCCTGATCCAGCAAATGCAACGGAGGCAAAGTCGAATCCAGCATATCGGCGAACAGCGGAACCTGTCTTTCTTCTGCAGCTCGTGCCGATTTGGCCACTTCCATCAGCGGCATTTCGATGTGTATGGGATGGTGATCCTCAACGCGTTTCTTTTCTTCTTCAACAAGGGCGACTCGCTCATGCGTCGCCTTCATACCGATACGTCTATCCTGGTAAGTTTGCCAAGCCTGGCGCGCCCACAGAAAAGTGTTCTCCAACAACTCGCCCAAGCGATCCACAAAGCGCAGCCAGGACAATCCGCTGAACACGCTAAGGCTGGTTGCGATCAGTGCCAGCAACAGCAGTGTCGCGCCGGTAAAACCAAACACGCGAGCCAGTGATTCGCCCAACACCGCGCCGAGCATTCCGCCCGGCGCCAGCGGCAGCGGCACTTTCAGCGTATACATGCGGATCGCTTCGAGCGCGCTGCTGGCAAGCAACAACGCCACAAATCCGGCGACCGAGACCCAAAATGTGCGCTTGCTGAAGATACTGTCGGCGCGTAAATTGTGATATCCCGCCCACACGCGTTGCAGCATGAACAGCACCCACCACCAGGCGGAGAAGCCGAACAAGTAGAACAATATGTCAGAAAGATGCGCGCCCAGCACCCCGCCCGGATTAGTGGTATGCCTGCCGCCGACACTATGCGACCAGGCCGGGTCAGCGGGATTGTAGCCATACAACGCGACGGTGAAATACAGCGCGCACGCGACCAGCAATAGCCAGCGCGATTCGCGCAGCAACACGAGCAACTTATGGGTCGAAAAATCGCCGCGCACTTCAGCCATATGATGCACCGCCTGATCCCGATTTTCTGGCGAAGTGCCGCACCGCCTGATGTGTCAAACCTTGCGACCGACTGAGGATGCGACGCATCCCATCGCAGAACAGCAAGCGATCATCTGCCGACATATTATTCATGACAATCCCCCCAAGCTGATTGAATTTTTTGTATACGGCTATGATACCGCAGCCCGTCAAGGTGTGCTTGCCAACAACAGGCAATTCAGATCAAGTTGTCCGGCCTCAACATGCGCATCAGGCTGCGTCATATAAGGCACCACTCCCAACAAAGGCGCATCGATCCGCTGTTGCAGCGCGGCAATGTTTTCCTCGCACATCGGCATATCCGGCTCAACAATATTCGCCACCCATCCCGCCAGCGTCAAGCCGCGCGCGGTGATCGCCTCCACCGTGAGAAGCGCGTGATTCAAACAACCCAGGCGTATGCCCACCACCAAGATGATCGGCAGGCCCAACTCCTGCACCAGATCGGCACTATCTTGTTGTGCATTGAGCGGCACACGAAAACCGCCCACGCCTTCCACGATCACCACATCCGCCTGTGCAGCCAACTCTTGATAAGACTCTACGATGCGTGAAAATTGAATGATGACACCGGCACGCTGTGCGGCGATATGCGGCGCAATCGCTTGCAGAAATAAATAGGGATTGATCTGCCCGTAGCCAACTGCCATATTGCCTGCTGCGCGCAATTGCAGCACATCTTCATTCTGCTCATCCGCATTACAACCCGCCGCTATCGGCTTCATACCGACCACGCGTTTACCTTGTGCGGCAAAGCAATGCAACAAAGCGCAGCTGACCAGCGTCTTGCCGACGCCAGTATCTGTGCCAGTAACAAAGTAATTCATTTTAATTTGAATGAGGTCTTGATGATCGTCACGCCATCTCGGGTCACGCGCGGTTGCGGCTTCCATGCATGACCGTACACCACCTCGAATGTCGCAGGCAACTTGCCGTTGTTGCGCAGTCGCTCATAATTTTCTACCAAACGCGCCCATGCATTTTTTCCCATCAAACCCTGCCCGCGCCCGGCGGTGGCGTTGTGAGCACCTATTGTCTTGAGGTCTTGCAATACGCCGCGCACATCGTCGTAGGTCAGCGTGATGTATTCCATATCCATCACCGGATCGGAAAATCCGCTATGCACCAGCATATCGCCGATGTCGTGCATGTCGGCGAACCGGTTCAGGTGATTATGTTCATCCACGCCGCTGAAAGCCTGGCGCAATTCTTTCAGCGTATCCGGCCCGAAGGTGCTGAACATCAACAGCCCCTCCACTTTCAACACGCGATGCAATTCGGCAAATGTCGACGGCAGATCGTTGCACCATTGCAGCGCGAGGTTGGACCACACCATCTCGACATTACTGGCCGCCAAAGGCAAACTTTCGACATCCGCGCACACCTGCAATTGTTTTGTTCCGCCGAATAGTTTTTGCCACCATCCGGAATGACCTTGCGCGGCCCGCAACATGCCAATGGCGATGTCCAGTGCGATCATCTGCGCAGCCGGATAGCGTTGCGCCAACTGGCGCGTTCCCCAACCCGTGCCACTGCCCGCGTCCAGGATGCGTTCTGGTTGTACCTTGATGTAGTCGAGCCGCTCCAGCATACGTACACAGACTTCGCGTTGCAACACTGCCACTGCGTCGTAGTTTGACGCCGCCCGATTGAAAGCGCGGCGCATCTGTCTTTTATCAATAAAAAATTCATTCATGCGTCTGCTCGTCCACGCTACTGTTCATTAAGAAAATTCACCACGTGCTCGACGAATTCATTTGGGTGAGACAGAAATGGCGCATGCGCCGCGCCCTTGATCATCGCCAATCGTCCATTGGGTGTCCGGCTGGCCAGATATTGCGAGGCTTGCAGCGGGATCAACGTATCGCGCTCGCCCGCCAGCACCAGCATGGCCTGCTTCACCTCGGACAATGTGCCGCGCAAATCGCTGCTGCGCAGAATATCCAGACCGGACTGCAAAGAGTTTATATCGGGCTCGCCGCGGCTGAACAATCCGTCGCGCATTATCGCCAGCATTTCCCGCTCCTGCTCGCTGCCGCGCACTTGCAAGGACAAGAAGCGTTTCAGGGTCTGCGCGTAATGATGCTGCAAACTCGCCGCAAATTCCTCCAGTATCTCCACACTCAACGCATACTTCCAATCTTCAAGCCGCACAAAACACGGCGTGCTCGCCACCATCACCAGTCGCTCCACTTGTTGCGGATGGCGCAACGCCCAACGCAGCGCCACCTGCCCGCCGAGCGACCAGCCGCATACCGCTAGCGGTTCATCGAACTGGTCGGATAACTCATCGACGATGGAATCCAAAGTCAGGCCGGATGTTACCGGCGATGAATCGGAATGATTCGTGCTGTAGCCATGCCCCGGCAGATCCACCGCATACACATTGAAATGTTGCGCGAGTTTTTCAGCGGCATGGCTCCACATCCCGCCGTGCATGCCCCAGCCATGGATCAACAGCAGCGGCGAACCACTGTCGCCCTTGCCCGCATATTCGTAACAGTCAACGTGCAAGCCGGCCATCTGTCACTCTTTCAATTGAAGCCGCCATGCACGTTCCCCTGATGGAACTACTAGCCATTCCACTAAGCAATCTAAAAACGATTGCTAAGTGGCTGGTTATCTCCCCAACCCTCTGGGTGAAACAACTAGCCATTCGACTAGGCTGCCAAAGACCACAGCTAAGTCGCTGGTTATCCCGCCTAGCGGGCGAGGGAGCAAACGAACGCTGTGCGAATTTTTCATCCCTGTGCAAGCTCATGCAGCGCCTCGATCAAACGTGTCACATCGATCGCGCTATGAGCAGCCGACAAGGTGATGCGCAGCCGCGCCGTACCCTGCGGCACGGTGGGCGGGCGGATAACAGCCACCCAGATGCCGCGCTCGCGCAATGCGTTACTCAGATTCAGCGCCGCCGGATTGTCGCCGATCAACAAAGGTTGTATCGCTGTTGTCGAAGACATCAACGACCAGCGCAAATCATGCAAACCGCTGCGCAGCTGGGCGATCAAGCGCTGCAAGTGCGCACGCAAATCTTCACCCTGCTCTATCAATTGCAAACTCGCCAGCACCGCGCTCGCCAACGCAGGCGGTGTGGCCGTGGTGTAGACATAACTGCGTGCATAATTGATGAGCGTGTCGATGACCACCAGTTCCGCCGCGACGAAGGCGCCGAATACGCCTGCCGCCTTGCCCAGCGTCGCCATGTAGATGATGCGCGGTGAAGAGATACCGAAATGCGCCAGCGAGCCACGCCCCAGCTCGCCCAGCACACCGAAACCATGCGCATCATCAACCAGCAGCCAAGCATCATGCTGCTCGCACAGCGCCAATAATTCAGGCAATGGCGCAAGGTCGCCATCCATGCTGAACACCGCATCGGTGATGATGAGTTTGCGCCCGCTCTTTGTCTTTTCCAGTAGCTGCGCGAGTTGCGCCATGTCGTTGTGGCGATAGCGCTGCACCTTGGCGCGCGACAACTGCATCGCATCGTTCAGCGAAGCATGATTGAGCTTGTCTGCATACACCGTGTCGCCCTTGCCGACCAAAGCCTGCACCACGCCAAGGTTCGCCATATAGCCGGTGGAGAACAACAGCGCGGCTGGTTTGCTCGCAAAGACTGCGAGTGCGATCTCGAGTTGATGGTGCACCCGTGTGTGCCCACTCACCAGATGCGCCGCGCCTGCGCCCACACCATGCAGTGCCGCGCCCTGCTGCAACGCGGCGATCAGTTGCGGGTGATTGGCCAGACCGAGATAATCATTGCTGCAAAAAGACAGATAGGTTTTACCATCCACGACGATATGGGGTGACTGTGGGCTTTGCAAAGTGCGGCGGCTGCGCAGCGAACCTTGCACAGCGCGTTCGTCCAGGCCGGATTGGAGTGCTGCAAAAAGCATTGGTTGGTTATGCGTATTTCAGGATCTTGATTCTTTATTGCGCAGCTCGACGTATTGCTTGTGGAACTCATTGGCCGAATTTTTCATGTGCGCGACGAATTCTTTGTGCGCTGTGGCTCGGCTAAAGGTATCCGCCATCGTGCTCATCATCTGGTAATAAAACTCGGCCATTTCATCCACCATCATTTCCTTGGTCCACAGATCGATATGCAAAACGGATTTTTTGTTCGCATCCCAGAAGGCCAACATCATGGCTTTTGCATGCTGCGCTTCTTTAACAGCAGAGTCGGTAGCAGTCCACTCAATTGAGTTAGGGTGATTACTTTTATCCATCCGAACATCGATGGTGATGGTTGAGTGCCTCATTAGTGAAATTCCAGTCGTTGCTATTGAATGTTGAAGTCGTTGCTTAATGCTGGTCTGCAAACGGATACATGCCCAGCTTATCCAGCAACGCGCGATCACGCTCTGCTTCGGGGTTGCCGGTAGTCAGCAGTTGCTCGCCATAAAAAATCGAGTTGGCCCCAGCCAAAAAACACAGTGCCTGTATTGCGTCCGACATCTGCTGCCGCCCTGCCGACAATCGCACGCGTGCAGTCGGCATCGTGATGCGCGCCACGGCAATGGTGCGCACGAAATCCAGCGGATCGAGATCCTCGGTTTGCGCCAGCGGCGTGCCTTCCACTTTTACAAGATTATTGATCGGCACACTTTCCGGGTAAGGCTCCATGTTGGCGAGTTGCGCAATCAAACCCGCGCGCTGCGTAAGATTCTCGCCCATGCCGACGATGCCGCCGCTGCACACATGCATGCCCGCTTTGCGCACGCGTTCCAGCGTATCGAGTCTATCCTGATAATCGCGCGTGCTGATGATGTCGCCGTAAAACTCCGGCGAGGTATCGAGGTTGTGGTTGTAATAGTCCAGTCCGGCATCACGCAATTGCTCGGTCTGTTTGTCGTTCAACATGCCCAGTGTGGCGCAGGTCTCCATGCCCAAGCCGCGCACCGCCTTGACCATTTCCACCACGCTGACCATATCTTCGTCGCTGGGTTCGCGCCAGGCGGCACCCATGCAGAAGCGATCGGCACCGCTCTGCTGCGCGGCCATTGCCGCCTTGACTACTTCCTCCACCGCCAGCATCTTCCTGTTCTCCACACCCGTGGAATGGAAAGCCGATTGCGGGCAATAGCCGCAGTCCTCCGAGCAGCCACCGGTCTTGATCGACAACAACGTGGAGAGCTGCACTGCGTTCGGGTCGAAATGTTCGCGATGCACCTGCTGCGCCTTGAACATCAGGTCGGCGAACGGCAGTTTGAACAGCGCTTCGATTTCAACCACGCTCCAGCGTTGCTGGGTTGCGGGCTGTACGTGTTGAACAGGGCGTACAAAACGGATAGGCTGGGTCTGCATGATGATGTAATGAGGTCAATAACGATGTTCATTTTATCACGCAAAATATTAAACTTCGGCTTATATCTTGAACGATTGCTGCCCACGCAACCCTGCACGCTGTGCGGCAACATGAGCCGGGATGGCTTGTGGTGTGGTGCTTGCGATTCAACGCTGCCTTATCTCAATACGCCTCACTGTCCGGTCTGTGCCCTGCCGACACCGACGAGTGAAGTTTGCGGTCACTGCCTGTCGCATCCGCCAAGGTTCTCGCATACCACCTCGGTATTCAGCTATTCATTCCCGCTCGACAAGCTGATACAGGAAATGAAGTACGGCGAGCAACTAGCGCTGGCACACGCCTTCGCGAAAAAGCTGGCGCAACGCATCGACAAAACCGCACTGCCCGATTATGTGGTCCCTATGCCTCTGCACTCCGCCAAACTGCGCGAACGCGGTTTCAATCAATCGCTGTTGCTCGCCGCAACCATCGCACGCGACCTGCATCTCAAACTGTTACCCAACGCCTGTAAGCGCGTGCGTGACACCCCGCCGCAATCCGCCTTGCCTTGGAAGGAACGCAAGAAAAACGTGCGCAATGCATTCAGTTGCGATATGGATCTGACCGGGAAACGCGTCGTGCTGGTGGACGATGTGCTGACCACAGGAGCCAGCCTGAACGCACTCGCCGAGGCGGCACAGAAGCGCGGCGCGAGTGAAGTCACTACATGGGTGGTGGCGCGGACATTGCCGCATTCGGATAACAATAAACACCCAAGCTGGATCCCTGGTCTAAACTAAGAGAATCCATGAGTGCGTGAATAACCCCGGTCTATACTTTTCAACAATTGACCTTCGGTTACAGCCGCCACATCGATTCCACTTTTCACAATGCATGCAATTTCATCGGCAGCCTTGGTGTCGGTCGGGTCAGCCATGCCGACCAGTAACATGCCATTATTTTCTTCCAGCACGATCGCCTGGAACTGCCGCGCCTGATTTTCCGGCAGCAGCCTTACCAGATTTGGATTAAGCCGGAAGTTCTTGAGATCGATATAAGGAATACCCTGCTGTTTGGCGAGAGCCTCGGAAATATTCTCCTCGGTAACGAAGGCATTGTTCACCAGAATACGCCCCAACCTGAGCTCAACGTGCTTTTGCTGTTCAAGCGCATAATCAAGCTGCTCTTGCGATATGAGTCTTTGCTGGAGCAGCAAATTGCCCAAGCGGAATTTTTCCGAACGCGCCATAATTCATTCCCCGAGTATCTATTCATGCAAGTTAACCTGGTCAGGAGTGGAAGTTAGTCTTTTTCCCGGACACTGACAAGGACTAGTCAATTCCATATGTTCCATGTGATTCTATATCAACCGGAGATTCCGCCGAACACCGGCAACGTCATCCGCCTGTGCGCCAACACGGGTTGCCAATTACATTTGATCAAGCCGCTTGGCTTTACGCTTGAAGACAAACAACTGGTGCGCGCCGGACTGGATTATCACGAGTTCGCGACACTGCAAGTCCACGAAATATTACAGGATTGTCTGGCTGCATTCGACCCGGCGCGCGTGTTCGCGCTCACCACCAAGGGTTCGCAGGCTTTCCATCAAATGAACTACCAAGCAGGCGATGCGTTCCTGTTCGGCCCGGAGAGTCGCGGCCTGCCCACCGAAGTGCTCGACCAGTTTGATTCGGGACATCGCGTGCGTTTGCCGATGCTGCCCGATAATCGCAGCCTGAATCTATCCAACACCGTTGCGGTAGCTGTATTTGAAGCGTGGCGGCAATGCGGGTTTAAGGGTGCACTATCCTAAAAAGCTGGTTATTATGTAGGAGCGGGCCATGCCCGCGATCAGGCAATTCGCGGGCATGGCCCGCTCCTACAGACTACCTGCTTTGCTTTCGGGATAATCTAACCTACTTTTTTCCCCTGATAAATATCTCCAGCAGATCGTTAAGAAACCGTTGCCCCATCTTTGTCGGCACGATGCGCTGATGGTCTCGCGTCAACAACCCGCGTCGTTCCGCATCAGCCAGTTCGCGCTGAATAATAAGCAGCGGCAAGCTGGTGCGTTCTTGAAATAGAACACTGTCGAATCCTTCGTTCAACCTCAGCGCATTCATCATGAACTCGAACCCCAGCTCGTCTCGGCTGACTTCGTTTTCGATTTGGATAGGAGCGTCCTTCGTAACTTGCTGCATATATGCTTGCGGCTGCTTGTAACGCGCCTGGCGAATGATCTGGTCGGGAAAACTGAGCTTGCTGTGCGCGCCCGCGCCTATCCCCAAATAATCGCCGAACTGCCAGTAGTTGAGGTTATGCTTGGCGCGGCGTTTGGGTTGTGCGAACGCGGAAGTCTCGTAGTGCTGATAGCCGTGCGCTGCCAGCAGCACTTCGATGCGCTGCTGCATGTCGCTGCTCGCATCGTCGTCCGGCAACAAAGGCGGATTGCGGTGGAACAGCGTGTTCGGCTCCAGCGTCAGGTGGTAGCAGGACAGATGCTGCGGCGCGAACGACAGCGCGGTTTGTACATCCTGCAACGCTTCATCCAAGGTTTGCTTGGGCAACGCATACATCAGGTCGAGATTGAGGTTATCGAAATGCTGCTGCGCGATTGCAATCGCGCGCTTCGCTTCATCGGCAGAGTGGATACGCCCCAACGCTTGCAGATGCGTGTCGTTGAAACTCTGAATTCCCATCGACAGGCGGTTCACGCCTGCGTCGCGATAGGCCGCGAATCGCGCCGCCTCAACCGTGCCGGGATTCGCTTCCAGCGTGATCTCCGCATCGAGTGCCAGCGGCAGCAACATGCGCACCTGACGCAAGATTTCTACAACGCTTTCGCCGCTCAATAAACTGGGTGTGCCCCCGCCGAAGAACACCGTATAAACCTTGCGCCCCCAGATCAGCGGCAACGCCATCTCCAGATCGCGGATCAGCGCCGCGACATATTCTTTTTCCGGGAACACACCGCGCACCTCATGCGAATTGAAATCGCAATACGGACATTTGCGCACGCACCACGGAATATGGATGTACAGCGACAGCGGCGGCAAGGCCTTGAAATTCACGGCTTGCGATTGCGATTTGATGGCGATGGGTTGCAGCGGGTGGGTGGTCATAGTTGTTGGTTTTGTAGGGTGGGCATCTTGCCCACCGTTCTTTCCGCGTGGGCAGATGAAGCTTGCCCACCCTACACTTGCTTGCGATTTCAGGGCAACAGGTTGGAGGGGGTGGTCATTCAGTCTTGATGCGCTGCAACAACCTCCTTAACGCCTTGCCCCTGTGGCTGATGGCATGCTTTTGATCGTGCTCCAATTCCGCGCTCATCTTCCCCAACTCCGGCAACCAGAACAGCGGGTCATAGCCGAAACCGCCGTCGCCGCGTTCCTCGTGCGCGATCTCGCCGTGCCACTCTCCTTCAGCGATCAACGGCTGCGGATCGTCGGCGTGGTGCAGCAGCACCAGCACACAGTAGTAATGCGCGCGGCGATCCGTAGCGCCTTGCATGTCTTGCAACAGTTTTTCGTTGTTGCGCTGATCCGACTTGGGATTGTCTCCGGCGTAGCGTGCGGAGAGCACGCCGGGCGCACCGCCAAGTGCTTCGACGCAGATGCCGGAATCATCCGCCAGCGCAGGCAGCCCGCACATACGGCTGACGTGGCGCGCCTTGGCGAGCGCGTTCTCGATGAAGGTGACATGCGGTTCCTCGGCATCAGAGATGCCGAGTTGCGCTTGTGTGAACAACTCGATGCCGAGCGGCTGCAACAGGAATTGGAATTCGCGCAGCTTGCCGGGATTGTTGGAGGCGATGACGAGTTTTTGCATTACCCCCCTCTCCCCAACCCCTCTCCCTCAAGGGGCGAGGGGCTTTTCTTCTCTCTCCCCTTGAGGGAGAGAGACTGAGAGAGAGGGGTAAAAATACTAGCCATTCGCTAACACCGCGCGCTGCAGCGCGATCAATTCAGCAATACCGCTCTTCGCCAACTCCAGCAACACGTCCATTTCCTTGCGGCTGAAAGCGTGGCCTTCGGCGGTGCCCTGCACCTCGACAAAATGGCCGCTACCCAGCATCACGACATTCATATCGGTGTCGCACAGTGAATCTTCTGTGTAGTCCAGGTCCAGCACCGGCTTGCCTTGGTAGATACCGACCGAGATCGCGGCGATAAAATCCTTGAGCGGTGTTTCATTCACCAGGCCTTTGCCCATCAGGCCGCTCACCGCATCGTGCAGCGCAACGAACGCGCCGGTGATGCTGGCGGTACGCGTGCCGCCGTCGGCCTGGATCACGTCGCAATCAATCTGTATGGTGCGCTCGCCGAGCTTTTTCAGATCCACCACGGCGCGCAAGCTGCGCCCGATCAGGCGCTGGATCTCCTGGGTGCGCCCGGATTGTTTGCCCTTCGCGGCTTCGCGACCCATGCGCTCGCCGGTGGAACGCGGCAACATGCCGTATTCCGCGGTGACCCAGCCTTCGCCGCTTCCCTTCTTATGCGGCGGGACTCTTTCTTCGACGCTGGCGGTACAGATGACCTTGGTGTCGCCGCATTCGATCAGCACCGAGCCTTCTGCATGTTTGGTGTAATTGCGGGTGATGCGTATTTCACGCAACTGGTTGGCTGATCGTTGACTGGGACGCATGGAGGATTCTCGTTAAAAAGTGAAAGGAACCAAGCTGGAGAAGGAAAAACTATGAAATCTCGAGGATGTGACAGACCGGCTCAGCGGTGTTATGGGCAGTTTCATTGTCTCCCCAGCGCATCGCAATGCCGGTGACGTTATCGGAATGTCCGTCTTCGCGCTTCAGGGCGCTTGCGACCAAGTCTTTGAGCACCTTCGCGATGGGTCTGGAGGCGAATGCATCGACCAGTTCCGGATCGGTGAACGGCCCCCACAGGCCATCGCTGCCGAGCAACAAAACGTCGCCCGATCGCAATTCAAAGGGTTCACCAGACGTCATATAGAATAAGTCATCGATACCGCCCAGACAGTTGGTGATATGGTTGCGCTGCGGATGGACACGCGCTTCATCGGCCGTAAGCTTGCCGGACTCGATCCACTGTTGTACCACCGAGTGATCGATGGTCCTGACTAATACCGCGCCATCGCGCAGCACATACAGGCGCGAGTCTCCGGCGTGACCCCAGTATATCTTGCCATCTTGCACCAGTGCGGCGACACAGGTCGTCCCCGGGAAGCTGCCCATGTCCGGGTCATGCGGAAACTTCATGATGCGCTCATGGGCATAGCGCATTGTCGCCCGGATGAATTCGTCCGGGTCGGCAATGCGCGGCTGTGCAAATCGGCCAAAGGATTCGACAAAAGTCTCGATGGTCACGCCTGCCGCTTTTTCCCCGTGCAGGTGCCCGCCCATGCCATCCGCCAGCACCATTAACAACGCATCGTTGGTATAGGCATACGCAACGCGATCCTGATTGAATCTGCGGTTGCCGATATGGCTGGCCTGGTGTATCGAGAAGTTCATGAGTGCGGGAAGCATTTAACTGGGTGCAGATTTAACAAGGTGAAGATATTACAGGACGCAATCGTAATATAATGTGACGGTTCAGCACAGCCTTTTATTTGAAAGTCTCTTGCCATGATTCTCAGTATGACCGGCTACGCCACCGCCAGCGTGGAGCTTGACAGTGGATCATTGACACTGGAACTGCGCGCGGTCAACCACCGCTATCTGGACATCCAGCTGCGCATGCCGGATGAAATGCGCGGTTTTGAGAGCGTGCTGCGCGAAGCGATCACCGTGCATTTGCAGCGCGGCAAGGCGGAATGCCGTATCAACTACGCTGCGCGAGCCGCGCAGAGCGGTGTCACGCTGAATCCCGATCTGCTGCGGCAACTCGCCGCATGGAACAGGGAAGTGCAGGCCGCACTGCCCGGTGCACGCGGCCTGAATGTGGCCGATGTGCTGCGTTGGAACGGCGTGCTGGAAACGCCCAGCGCCTCGGCAGACGAATTGCGCGCCACGCTGCTTGACCTGATGCAAACCGTTCTGCAGGAGTTTTCTGCTTCGCGCGCCCGCGAGGGCGCAAAGCTCAAGGACTTTTTGTTGCAGCGCGTGGACAAGATCGAAGCGTTGCGTGCCGGCGTGATGCCGCATGTGCCCGCCGCAATTGCCGCCTATGAGCAAAAGCTCATCACCCGCTTCCGCGACGCGATGCAGAATGTGCCTGCACAGGATATGCTTGACGAGCGCATCCGCCAGGAGATCGCGCTTTTCGCCAGCAAGATCGATGTCGACGAAGAGCTGTCAAGGCTGGCCAGCCACCTCACCGAAATGCGCCGCATCCTCACCCAGGGCGGCGCAGTGGGCAAACGGCTGGACTTCTTGATGCAGGAACTGAACCGCGAAGCCAACACGCTCGGCTCGAAGTCGGTCGATGCGGAAGTGTCGCGCAGTGCGATGGAGATGAAGATACTCATCGAGCAGATGCGCGAGCAAATTCAGAATCTGGAGTGATGTTTCACCCTGACGCACAAGGTCGCGACATCTTAACTGCGGGATGCAAAGACGCCTGCTATGAAACGTTCTTCACCCGGATGATCCTCACCACTTCCGGTATCTTCCGCAAATTTCGCATGATGTTGGCGAGGTGCAAACGGTTATTCACCTCCAGCGTGAATTGTAGTCCGGAATATTCACCTTCGTGGGTAAAGCTGATGTTCTTGATGTTGGCTTCCGCTTCGGCGATTGCGGCAGAGATCTTTGCCAACACGCCACGCTGATCGGCGACCAGCAATTTGATGTTGACAGCGAAGGGGCGGTGGATGTTCTTGTCCCATGCCACATCCAGCCATTGTTCGCCGCTGCTGCGCCCTCGGCGCAATGTCGGGCAATCATGAGTATGCACCAGTAAACCCTGCCCGCTCTTGATCACACCGACGATAGGGTCGCCCGGGATCGGATGGCAACACTGGGCGAACTGCACCGCCATACCTTCCGTGCCTTGTATCGTGATGACTGCGTTGGCGGCTGTTTCGTTGGCGCTGGATTCACTGATGCTGGCCAGCTGTCTTGCCACGACCATGTTGAGACGCCGACCCAGGCCGATGTCTGCCAGAATATCCTGCCGAGTTTTAACTCCGGTATCCCTTAGTAATTTGTTCCAGCGCGCTTCGTCCATGTCTTGCGGTTTGACACCCAGCGTTTGCAGTGCCTGATTGAGCAGGCGTTCGCCGAGTAGTGCCGATTCGCCGGACTGCATGGTCTTGAGGAAATGGCGGATCTGGCTGCGCGCTTTGCTGGTGGTGACATAACCCAGCCAGCTGGGATTGGGATTGGCATGCGGAGCGGTGATCACTTCCACGCGATCGCCATTCCTGAGTTCGGTGCGCAGTGGCACCAGTTCATGGTTCACCTTGACGGCGATACAGCGATTGCCGATGTCGGTATGCACGCTGTAAGCAAAGTCCACCGCAGTCGCGCCGCGCGGCAGCGAAAGTATCTTGCCCTTGGGAGTAAAGACATACACTTCATCGGGGAACAGATCCACCTTGAGATGTTCGAGGAATTCGGATGAATCGTTGCTCTGGCTCAGGCTTTCCAGTAGATCCTGCAACCATTGGTGTGTTTTCTTGTGCAGGTCATTGATCGAATCATGGCCGCTCTTGTACAGCCAATGCGAAGCGACGCCGGCTTCGGCGATCCTGTGCATCTCATGGGTGCGTATCTGTATTTCGATGGGTGTGCCAAACGGACCGAACAGCGTAGTGTGCAGCGATTGGTAGCCGTTCGACTTCTGGATGGCGATGTAATCCTTGAACTTGCCGGGGATCGGTTTATATAAACCATGCAGCACGCCCATCGCCACATAGCAGGAAGCAAAGTCATTCACCAGCACACGGAAACCATAGATGTCCAGCACCTCGGAAAATGCCAGCGACTTGCTCTGCATCTTTCTGTAGATACTGTAGATATTCTTTTCGCGACCGGTCACGTCCGCTTCGATGTGGTTTGCAGCGAGCCGTTTCCTTATCGCCACCAGTATCTTGCCGAGTACTTCACGACGGTTACCGCGTGCCACCAACAGGGCTTTTGCCAATACTGCGTAGCGAGTGGGGCGCAGATATTTAAAACTGAGGTCTTGCAGTTCGTGGTGCAGGTCGTTCAGGCCGAGCCGGTTGGCGATCGGTGCGTAGATTTCCATGGTCTCGCGGGCGATGCGCTCGCGCTTTTCGGGCACCATGGAATCGAGCGTGCGCATGTTGTGCAGACGGTCGGCCAGCTTGATGAGAATGACGCGCACGTCGCGCGCCATCGCCAGCAGCATCTTGCGGAAATTTTCCGCCTGGGCATCCTCGCGCGTCTCGAACTGGATCTTGTCCAGTTTGCTCAGGCCGTCGACCAATTCGGCAACCGGCTTGCCGAATTTTTTGGCGACTTGTTCGGAGGTGACTTTGGTGTCTTCTACTACATCGTGCAACAGCGCAGCGATGATTGCCTGCGCGTCGATGTGCAACGGCGTCAGGATGCGCGCGACGGCTATCGGATGGGAGATATACGGGTCGCCGGATTGGCGCATCTGGCCCTGATGCGCCTCGCGGCTGAATTCGATCGCTACACGGACATGCTCGACATCCTTCGGCTTAAGATAGGTGGAGAGTTCCTCGATTAATAGATCTGTGTCGGCCATGTAGAATCACGTTGATCAGGCCTGTCCGCGATTCAGGATTTCCTTGCCAACCTTGCCTTCGCTGATCTCGCGCAGCGCGATGACGGTCGGTTTGTCCTTGCTGTTTTCAACCAGATGCGCCGCTCCATTGGCTAATTGACGCGCGCGGTATGCGGCGACCAGGGTCAACTCAAAGCGATTCGGGATTTGTGTGAGACATTCTTCAACGGTGATACGAGCCATGATTTACTCCGGTTTTTGTAACTGATTGATTAAGGCCTGATGGCGAGTCAATTGCTTAGCGCAGGTCAGCTTGGCGGAAAGTACCACCGCACCGAGTTCGCGCAATGCCTCGTTCAGGTTGTCGTTGATGATAACATAATCGAACTCGGCGACATGCGCTACATCTTCGCGGACCGCCGCGATGCGTTTGGCGATCACCGCATCGTTGTCCTTGCCGCGTCCTCTGAGGCGTTGCTCAAGAGCCTTCATTGAGGGCGGCAGGATGAATATGCTGATACTTTCCGGGAACAGGCGGCGTACTTGCGCTGCGCCTTGCCAGTCGATCTCCAGCAGGAGATCACGTCCCTTGTCGATCTCCTGGTTGATCCAGGTTTGCGATGTCCCGTAAAGATTGCCATAGACTTCGGCGCTTTCCATGAACTCGCCGCGCTTTGCCATCGCAAGAAATTCATCGCGGCTGACGAAATGATAGTCCTTGCCATTCTGTTCGCCGGGGCGCGGATCGCGCGTGGTGTAAGAGACCGACAGATCGATGTGCGGATTCATGTCGAGCAGGGCATGCACCAGGCTGGTCTTGCCCGCACCGGAAGGTGCGCTGATGATAAATAGAATTCCAGACATGACTAACTCCAAATTGAATTTGAATCTACACTGGCCTCATAATTAACTGATTTATTGTTTAATGTGTCTTTAATGCTTGGTACATGTCTTGGTACACGGTTTTTTAGGCCGTACGGTTGTTACTGCCCAAGCACCGATTCTATACTAAACCCGCATTGGGTACTCCCTCCGGTCATGCAACATCCGGGATGTTTTGCGCATCAAGACACGTAATTCGCTTTTATACCTGATACAACTGATTGACTTCCCCCCGCACGACTTTACAATCCCAACAAGAACCGCTTCTCCAGTAATATAGATACACAACGTTGCTCTGCAATTAGCGGCGATGACATTTCAATTCAGGGATTGGAGTCAACCATGCAAGCACGCGAAGTCAAAACGATAGAGGATGCCATCGCGCTGGTCGAGGCGAGGCGCCTGACCCATGTCAAGGTGGCGGTGTCGGACATCGACGGTATCCTGCGCGGCAAGTACATGTCGAAAGAGAAATTCATCTCGTCGCTCAAATCCGGGCTGTCGTTTTGCAACGTGGTGCTTGGTTGGGATTCGAACGACCAGTTGTATGACAACGTTCAATACACCGGTTGGCATACCGCCTATCCTGATGCGCAGGTTCGGCTGCTGCCGCATACCTGTCGCGATGTTCCGTTTGAGCCAGGCGCCGATGGTGACATGCTGTTTTTCCTCGGCGAGTTTACAGGCGATGCTGAAGCGATCTGTCCGCGCGCGGTGTTCCGCCGTGTGCTCGAAAAGGCAGCAGCGATGGGCTTTGATGCCTATGCGGCACTCGAGTATGAGTTCTTCATGTTCAACGAAACGCCGGAGTCGGTGCGCGCCAAAGGCTATCGGGACTTACAGACCTGGACGCCCGGTTACTTTGGTTATTCGACGCTGCGCAATTCGGTCAATGCCGAGTTCTATCACGAGCTATTGCAGCTATGCGAGCGCATGGACATGCCGATCGAGGGCTTGCATACCGAGACCGGCCCCGGCGTGGTGGAAGCAGCGCTGACGGTGGACGAGGCGGGCGCGATGGCCGACAAGGCGATGCTGTTCAAGACCTTCGTCAAGGTGCTCGCGCAGCGGGATGGCTTGATGGCGACGTTCATGGCGAAGTGGTCGCACGACTACCCGGGCCAGAGCGGGCATATCCATTTGTCGCTGCGCAACAAGAAGGATAACAGCTCGGCGTTCTACGATGCCAAACAAAAGCTCACCATGAGCAAGACTCAGCGCCATTTTATGGCTGGTGTGCAACGCCTGATGCCGGAATTCATGGCGCTGTATGCGCAGACGGTCAACAGCTATTCGCGTCTGGTGCCCGGCTACTGGGCGCCGCTCGACGCTACCTGGGGCGTTGAAAATCGCACCACCGCCCTGCGGCTGATCTCCGGCTCGGAAAAATCGCAACGCGTCGAAGTGCGTATCGGCTCGGCCGATGCCAACCCGTATCTGGCATTGGCTGCAGCGCTGGCATCGGGACTGGAGGGCATCGCCCAGGGCTGGGAACCGGAGCCTGTGGTGGAGGGCAATGCCTATACGCAAAAATTTCCTCCGGCGCTGGCACTGCCGGGTACCCTGTGGGACGCGGCACAGCGATTAAAGTCTTCGACTGTTGCACGCAAGCTGTTTGGCGACCCATTCGTAGAACACTATGCCGCGACCCGCGAATGGGAAGAGCGCCAGTTCCGCAGGCATGTTACGGATTGGGAGTTGGCGAGATATTTTGAGATTATTTGAAGCACCTATAAACAGCTGGAAGTAGATATGTCTATTCCAAATTATCAAACAATAATGCTGCCACTTCTCCGGTTGGCTGCAGATAAACAAGAACACAAGTTCAGTGATTCTGTTCAATATTTAGCTGAGCAATTTTCATTGACGGATGAAGAAAAGGGAGAGCTGCTTCCAAGCGGCACGCAAGCTGTTTTCAATAATCGCGTTGGCTGGGCTCGCTCCTACCTAAAACAAGCAGCTCTTTTATCATCTCCAAAACGAGGTTACTTCAGAATTACAGAGCAAGGTCTTAATTTGTTGGCTGAGCAGCCAGAAAAAATCACTTCAACTTTATTAGAGCGATACTCCGAATTCCAAGAGTTTAGAAACAGAAAAAAAGATCAGTCGAAAGCACCAGAGGAAAATGAATCAACGCATATACCTGAAAATGAAACGCCAGAAGACTCATTAGCATCGGCGTATAAGTTATTACGCAAGAATCTTGAAGATGAAATTCTCTCGTCAGTAAGAGATTCATCCCCATCATTCTTTGAGAGACTTGTGGTAGACCTTCTCGTAAAAATGGGCTATGGAGGCAATAGACAAGATGCTGGGCGAGCGCTTGGAAAAAGCGGTGATGGAGGTATTGACGGCATAATTAATGAGGATCAACTTGGATTGGATGTAATTTATATCCAAGCCAAGCGCTGGGAGGGAGTTGTTGGCCGTCCAGAAATTCAAAAATTTGCCGGTGCTCTCCAAGGACAAAGAGCTAGAAAGGGAGTATTCATTACAACCTCAGGATTTACAAAAGAAGCTCTGGAGTATGCTTCATTAATAGAATCAAAAATAATTCTTATCGATGGCGAAAAGCTTGCATCGCTAATGGCAGAGCATAATGTTGGCGTAGCTGTTGTCGGAAAATACGAAGTTAAAAAAATAGATTCAGATTATTTTGATGAAGAGTAAAGCATAACAATTTGATCAAGGCTGTTTTCTGCCTCCTAGTTCAATGTTAACTAATGCGTGATTCGGGGATTGAGCCCAATTGATTTTGTGAAAAGAATTGGGCACCGTCTCATGTAATCTGCGCCCCGAGTCGAGAGCCAACGGCAGCAAGGAGGAAATCACCATGAATCAATCAACCGGACAGATCACCATTTACCAATCCGCCGATGGCTCGGTCGCTACCGAGGTCAGGCTGGAAGGTGAAACCGTCTGGCTGTCGCAAAAGCAGATGGCGGAGCTGTTCGGGAAAAATATACGAACTATCAATGAGCACATCGGCAATATATTCAATGAGGGGGAGCTGGACGAATCTTCAGTTATCCGGAATTTCCGGATAACTGCCGTCGATGGCAAAAGCTACGATACGGCGCACTATAACCTCGATGTAATCATCTCGGTCGGCTACCGCGTAAAGTCGAAACAGGGCACACAGTTCCGCATCTGGGCCAACCGTGTGCTGAAAGATTATCTGGTGCAGGGCTACAGCCTTAACCAGCAACGGCTTGAGGCGCAACAGGAAAAGTTGGTCGAGCTCAAACAGGCGATTGCCTTGTCTGCCCGGTTGATCCACAACAAAAACTTATCGACCGATGAATCGCAAGGTATTCTGGCGATTCTGGAAAAATACAGCCATGCGTTGACCGTGCTGGATGATTACGATCACCAGCGCTTGCAGGTGGTGGGAACGCGCACTTTGGCGCATGCAAAAATCACTTATGCTGAGGCGATGCAGCAGATCAAACTGTGGCGCAGCCAGGAGAACCTCGGCGGGCTGTTCGGCAATGAAAAGGATGAGTCATTCAAGAGTTCGCTGGAGACGATTTACCAGACCTTTGACGGCAAGGAGCTTTATCCCAGCGTCGAAGAGAAGTCCGCCAACCTGCTGTACTTCATCGTCAAGAACCATTCGTTCACCGACGGCAACAAGCGTATCGCCGCCGCTATTTTTGTCTGGTTTTTGCAGCGTCACGACTTTTTGTATAACGCCGAGGGTGAAAAGCGCATCGCCGATAATGCGCTGGTTGCGTTCACCTTGCTGATAGCCGAGAGCAAGCCGGACGAGAGGGAAATGATGGTTAAAGTGATTATCAATTTGATCAATGGCAA
>JANXXH010000113.1 GCA_025350705.1 Gallionella sp. | reverse complement strand
GCCTGACACATTGATCAACTTTCTAAAAATGCTTTGATTATGTGAAGTGCAAATAACGCGCCAACCTCTGCCCATCAGCGATTGGCGCGTATCATCAGAATCAAATCCACATAATCGAGCGGTCTACATAATCGGCCTTATGTGGAGCGCTACATAAGGCCGAGGAGGAGCCACTCGCAGCAAACGAGGTGAACATCTCCAGCGTGTCGGTCGCTGCAGGTCACGACCATCTGCTTTCGAGCAGTTCAATTTCAAGTTGCATGAAGGTGAAGCTGCAAAAGTAAAGTATGAAAATACTGACTGCTTGTGTCCGATCAAGTTTGAGCCAAGACGTGTTATTTGTTCAAGCGGCGCAACCTTTCAGAAGGGGTGATGATGTCCGTCAGACGGATGCCGAGTTGCTCACTTACAACAACGACTTCACCTTGCGCAATGAGCAAGCCATTTATCATTACATCCAATGGCTCACCGGCCAGACTGGACAGCTCAACGACTGAGCCTTGAGACAATTGCAGCAAATTCCTGATGGGCATTTTGGTACGGCCAAGCTCTACGGTCAGTTGCACCGGAATGTCCAGGATCATATCCAGATCGTTCTGGGTAGTTGCCGCGCCGCTTGACCCAAACTGTTCGAACGCGAGTGGTTGGATTGGCTCAGATGCTGCTATTTGTTTGGCCATGGCTATACCCCAATCGTCAGCGGTGATTGCAGTCTCGTCAGACATGACTTTCTCCTTCATTTGTTAAGATCATTTTTTTGACCTTCAATGCATATTGGTTGTTGAATGCGCCATATTTGCACTCCATCACAGGTATGCCTTCAACCGAAGCGATTATGTTTTCTCCGGATTCCAGCGGGACGATATCACCGATACGCATTTTTAATACCTCTTCAAGCGTTACGCTGGTTGGGCCGAGCGTGGCAACCAGTTCTATATCGGCGGATCGCACCTGCTCGGACAGCAACTGTGACCAGCGTTGATCCGTAGCAAGATGTTCGCCGTCCTGCATAGAGCTGTAGAGCAAATCCTTGATCGGTTCGAGCATGGAGTAGGGCATGCAAATATGGAATGCGCCTCCATTGCCGCCCAGTTCGATATCAAAGGTGGCGACGATGACCACTTCGGTATGAGTTGCGATATTGGCAAACTGCGGGTTCATTTCAGAACGCAAGAATTCAAGTTTTAGCGGATGGAAGTTTTCCCAGGATTTTTCATAATTCTCAAATGCGAGTGCAATCACTTTCCGGATGATGCGCTGTTCGGTCTGGGTGAATTCGCGACCTTCAACGCGGGTATGGAAACGCCCGTCGCCACCAAACATGTTGTCCACTATCATAAACACCAGATTCAAATCAAAGACGAACAAGCCATTACGGTTTAGCGGCTTGGCCTGAATGATATTCAAGCTGGCCGGCACAGGCAGATTGCGCATGAATTCGCCAAATTTCAATACGCGCACCGGGCCGATAGCGATCTCCGGGGTGCTGCTGATAAACCTGGATAAGCCGATGCTAAGCAATCGCGCAAAGCGTTCGTTGATGATTTCCAACGTGGGCATATGCCCCCGCACGATACGTTCATGCGATGCAAAATCATAGTGGCGTATCTCCCCGGGTTTCGCATCAGGATGAACCGGCGCTTCATCGGCGTCACCGGACAATCCTTTGAGCAGGGAATCAACTTCGTCTTGTGAGAGAAACTCACCCATTTTCTTTATTGAATAATGAATGAAGCAAACAGTGCTTCTTTGCGTTCGCGAACGGTTAGTTGCTCTATCGGGTTGACCGTACTAGACATAAGCTTCCTCTGCATTTGCTCCCAAGGTGATCTGGCCTTTGTCGTACATATGACGCACAACTTTGAGGATTTCATTCTGTTTGGCCTCGACATCGTTGAGCCGGACAGGGCCTTGGGATTCTAGATGATCTCTCATTATGGCGGCAGCACGCTGCGGCATATTGCTGAAGATCTTTTCGCGCAATTCCTCGCTTGCGCCCCTGAGAGCGATGATCAAAGATTCTGGCTGTACCTCCTTGAGGATCAGCTGGATATCCTGATCATCGATTTCCATGATCCTTTCGAAGATGAACATCTTGTCTTCGATATTTTGTGCCAGCTCGGGATCCAGGCTGCGCACGTTTTCCATCATCTCTGTCTCGAGTGCGCTACCCATGTAATTCAGGATCTCTGCGGCAGCAACCACTCCGCCATGCAGATTCTTTTTCAAAGCGTCGCCACCCGACATAAGCTTTCCCAATACGTCATTCAGTTCGCGCAGCGCAACAGGCTGTATGCTGTCCAGCGTGGATATGCGCAATATCACATCGTTGCGCGTGCGTTCGGTAAACATCTTGAGGACGGCGGCTGATTGCTCCGGATCCAGGTGCACCAGAATGGTCGCGATGACTTGCGGATGTTCGTTGCAGATCAGCTCGGCTACGGTACCCGGTTCCATCCACTTCAGATTTTCGATGCTGCTGATGTCGCTGTTGGCCATGAGACGATCCAGCAGGCCGGCTGCCTTATCATCACCCAATGCTTGTGTGAGCATGCTGCGGATGAATTCGCTGGAATTTATCCCAACGCTGGTTTTATCCGATGCAACAATAAAGAATTCGCGGAATACCTTTGCAACTTGCTCTCGACCAAGATTTTTCAGCTTCATCATGGCCGAACTGATCTTTTGTATCTCTTTGGGTTCGAGATTTTTCAGCACCTTTGCGGCTTCGCTTTCGCCCAGCGTCATCAGGAATATTGCGCTTTTCTCTATGCCTGTGGTCATTTTTTCAGCCATTCCTTGATGACGCTGGCAACGATCTTGGGTTCCTGCTGGGCGATCTGTCGAGCGACCTGAAGGTTTTGCTCATAAGGCGCGGCAGCAGAAAATTGCGCGCCAATATTGTCACGGGCATCCTGAGTTGTTTTAACACGGCCTGGTTTACTCAGCGCGGCGATCAAGATGTGAAAGGATGGCGTGATGACGCTAAACACAAGGAACCACACGGCCGTTGCGATCAAGGAGTATTTAATAACATCTTTGGTCAGCTCGACCGCATAGGATTGTTTCCAGGAAGAGGTTTCTTCAACCGATTCATTTTCGGTAAAGGGCGCGATCTGCACATTGAGACTGTCGCCGCGATTCTGATCATAGCCCGTGGCATCTTTGACCAGATTGTCGATCTGTTCCTTTTCAATATCGCTGAATGGTTTGAGGCTGACTTTTCCATTGGCATCAGTTACCTTGCGATTGCCATTGATCACTACCGCAACAAACAGGCGCTTGATAGAGCCGACGGGCAGCACGGTATGGCTGACGGTGCGATCTATCTCATAGCTCACCGTGGATTCTCTTTGATGACTGTATGGGCCAGCATTGTTCGCACCGGTTTGGCCTTTCGATGTTCCCTTGCCGGGCGTGGCAGTGATTTGATTGCCCGGTGCGCTACCGCTGCCTGAGTTACTTGTCGAGACGCTGCTATGTTGGCTGCGTATCACTTTTGTTTCCGGGCTTTGATTGGGCTTGTAAATCTCGGATGTTTGCTCGGTGCGTGAAAAGTCAACGTCCGCGGATACCTGCGCGCGCACATTGTTTGCGCCGAGTATCGGTATCAGCAAAGTATTGATGCGATCGGTATAGCGACGTTCGATCTGTTGCACATATTTGAGCTGATTCGCATCCAACCCTTCATTGCTGTCGCTGCCATGGCCGGCACTCAGCAAGGTACCGTTTTGATCCACTACCGTCGCATTCCTGGCGGACAGTTCTGTGCCGCCCTTGGTGATTCCCTGCGTTGCCAGTTTCAGACGTGCCTCATACACCATATTGGAGGGCACCAACAATGTTCCGCCACCCTCGGCAAATTTGTAGGGAATGTTCATTTGCTGCAGAGATTCGATGATGGCTCCGCTATCGCGGTAGGACAAATTGCTGTAGAGAACACGGTAATCCGGTGTTTGTTCCCATATCCATAGACCGGCGAGAAGGGCGAACAATGCCGTAATACCAAAGGCCAACCTCAATTTTTGCCCGAGGTTGAGTTGGTTAAATCCACTTGATGAGTTGCTTTCCTGTTCAGCCATGATGATTCAAAACCATACCAAAAAGCCACTGGGGCATGGGACGCATTATCAATGGCAAAAGGCAATTTAAAAACATGAATAAGGGGCGAAATCTGTGTCTTTTCGCTTAATGACATTTACCTCTAGGCTGAAGATCGCTGTGTGATGATGTGTTGCAATTGTCCCATCCACATTTCAGTGTGATTTCGAATGTCGGCATCGTCCGCCAGGATCTTTTTGATCAACTGAATCTTGCGTTGCCTGCTTGGCTTATCCAGCTTGGCCGCTGCATCTACCGGTTTCATGGTGGAGATGTGCTGAATGCATTGTTGTTCAAGTTCAATCAGTTTATCCCACTCGCCTTGCACGGCCGCTTCACGCATCCGGGTGGTAAAGGAAGACAGTGATTCGTAATTCATGATGACTTGGTGGCCAGCTGCTTGTTTTTCGTCTTTAGAGCCACTCATATCTTTACAGTTTTCCATAAATCATTCATGGTTTAATGGCTATCAAATTTATGGAGCATTATCAGACACGCGGTAATTCTGGATGCGCTGAATAGCGGGCAGGAATACATCGATTTCAGTTTTTAGCGTCGACCAGATGATGTGCTATGGCGTAGTGGACCGCTTCGGCATTATTCTTGAAGTTCATTTTTTCAAGCATGCGGGCACGATACACGCTCACGGTTTTGGGGCTGAGCATCATGATCTCGGAAATTTCGGTCAGGGAATTTCCTGACGACATCAAACAGAGTGTCTGATATTCGCGGTTGGAGAGACTCTGGTGCAGGAGCTCTTGCGATTCGCCGATCAGGTTGTTCAATAGTTGCTCAGCCAAAGTTCCGCTGATATATTTTTTTCCGCTGATGACCTGCTGGATCGCCCCGACCAGACTTTCCGGCGCACTTTGTTTGTTGATATAGCCAACGGCACCTGCTTTTAACGCGCGCACGCCGTATTGTTCTTCCGGATGCATGCTGAGTACGATGACCTTGATGCCCGGCTGCTCCAACTTAAGCTGCTTGAGTACGTCCATGCCATGCTTATCCGGCAAGGATATATCCAGCAATACCAGGTCGAAATGTTGTTCGCGCACCATTTGAACCGCTTGTGTGCCGGTTTCAGCCTCGCCCTTAACCTTGAAATCGAGATTTTCCTCGAGCAGCATCTTCAATCCTTTGCGGATCAGTGCATGATCATCTACCACGAGGATGTTAATCATATCAATGTGTCGTCAAAAAGAGCTTGCTGTGCGACATTGGATGCGGCGGCTTCTGCTTCAAGCGGGATGAATATGGCGATATGTGTTCCCTTGTTCAAAGCGCTGGCTATCTTAACGGTACCGCCAAGATGTGCGACACGCTCATGGATCCCGCGCAGTCCGAACGAATGCGGTTTGTTGCGCGCATCATCGTTAAAGCCGATGCCGTCATCCGACACGATCAGTTCGAGGTGGTCTATCCCTTTAACGATCTCAATCTGGGCATTTTTTGCCTGGGCATGTTTCAGGATGTTGTTAAGGGTTTCCTGAAAGATCCGGAACAGGGAAATGGAATGGATCTCGGGCAGCTCGATGTTTTCTTGCGATTTGACGATAGTACAAGCAACGCCGCTGCGTTTGCTGAACTCCTGCGCCTCGATCTCGATCGCGGCAATGATGCCAAAATAATCCAGAAAACCGGGCCTCAGGCTTTGCGCCAGATTGCTGGCGGAAGTGATCGCCTTGTTCACCAGGGCTTCTATGGTTGCAGCTTTGCCTGCGAGGAGATGGTTCTCTTTGGGGAGACGCTGGGACAGCCATGACAGATCTATCTTGATGGCAGTCAACAGGCTGCCGATCTCGTCGTGAATCTCGCGTGCGATGCGCAAACGTTCCTGTTCTTTGGCATCCTGAATATGTGAGGAGAGCTCCTGCAATTGCTGTTGGGCACGCATGATATCCATTTCAATCAGCTTGCTTTGAGTGATGTCGAGCACGATGCCTTCCCAGCGCGGCAATCCGCTTGGGGTGCTCCTTGGCGCGGCGCCCAGACTGACCCACTTGATGGCATTGTCCGGTAAATTGAGGCGTCCCTCCCAATTCCAGAAGCACATGTCTTGCGCCGAAGATTTCAGGGTATCCAGGAAGGATGCAATATCTTCCGGATGAACAAGATTTAAAAAGTATGACGAATCGCTTTGCAAGTCATCGGGTGCGACACCAAGCAGAGTCGAGCAAGCTTCACTGACATAGGAAAAAGTGATGGCTCCACTTTCTTGTAAATCTATATGACAGGCCATCCCGTGCATACTGGCAATGAATCCCCGCAGTTTGTCCGGGGATGGGCTGGTTGGCAGGTCACGAGAGCTTTTAGGCATCATATCCGGTGAGAGGGTGTACTGAATTTGCGTTATCAAGGAATTCACATTGCCGCAGCATCCGCTATTCGAGCGGAATAGTAAAACGGTTATGCGCAGCTTTCAAGCCCTTATTATGCAGGGCGGTTTCAAGATCCAAGTGCAACAAGGTTAAGTTGATTTGCCCAGTAAGTCTTAAAGTCAAAAGCGCCTTCAGGAAGGAAGACTTCAGCAGGGAATTTCCAGTTTAGCGTTTTTCTGGGGCGCGTGTTGAGTTTCCATGCAATGTCATCGAGCTCTTGCTGCGAGAACACGGAGAGGTTCTCTCCTTTGGGCAAATACTGGCGCAACAAGCCATTGATATTTTCGTTTGATCCGC
>JANXXH010000047.1 GCA_025350705.1 Gallionella sp. | reverse complement strand
AGAGCAACACTTGGATCAGCGTGGCCAAGGTGCCGGCAATTGCACCGGCCCAGATCGTGACACGCCAGCCGGACTGACGGTTTATGCAGCATTTAACCATTGATCTTTTTGAAGTTCACTGAAGTTGTGGATTTTTTTATTTTAGTGGAATATTTTTGTGTATGGGTAGGTCTTGGATTTGTCTCTAGCATTTTAAAAATGGTATCTGGAGCCAACTGTGGAAACGTTCTTCCATTTGGTGGGTATCTCATCCATAAATCGGAATTCTCTGTTGAGGGCAGCCAAAAACAGCCATTCGCAAGCTGCTTTGCTGGCTTTGCTTAAAGGAGGCGAACTGGTAGCCGGCAATAAAACAAGGGAGCGGTTAAACCGCCCTATGTTGTTTTAAAATTCTATTTCAAATGGTCAATAAATCGGTGTAGGGGCGCGATTCATCATGCCGAAGTTGGTTGGCGTAATGATGTAAGTGTGGCGTGTGCAACGTAAAGACGACTGCGTACATCTTCAGGTTTTCCTCGGCTGGGTCATTTCTGTTGCTTGCACCCATAGATCGAATTCAACTTCCGTGACATACCCCAGTGCCAGAGCCGCCTGCTTTAGCGTGCTGCCGTCACGGTGCGCGCGTTTGGCGATCTCGGCGGCGCGGTCGTAGCCGATATGCGGTGTCAGCGCGGTCACCAGCATCAGCGAGCGTTCCATCAGTTCGGCAATGCGTTCTCGATTGGCTTCGATGCCGCGCACGCAGTATTCCTCGAAACTGGCCATGCCGTCCGCGAGCAGTCGCACGCTTTGCACAAAGTTGTGCGCGATAAGCGGCTTGAACACGTTCAGCTCGAAGTTGCCTGAGGCGCCGCCGACGGTGATCGCAACGTCGTTGCCGAACACCTGGCAGCACAGCATGGCCAGCGCCTCGCATTGGGTAGGATTCACTTTGCCCGGCATGATAGAACTGCCAGGCTCGTTTTCCGGGATGCTGATCTCGCCCAAGCCGGAGCGCGGGCCGGAGGCCAGCCAGCGCAAGTCGTTGGCGATCTTCATCAACGCGACAGCAAGCGTCTTGAGCGCGCCGTGAGCGGACACCAGCGCATCGTGTGCGGCGAGTGCGGCAAATTTGTTGGTGGTGCTCTTGAATGGCATACTTGTGCTATGCGCCAATTCTGCGGCGACGCGCGCGCCGAACTCGGCATGGGTGTTCAGCCCGGTGCCGACTGCCGTACCGCCGACCGCCAGTTCGTAGATGGGCGTGAGCGCTGCAAGCAATAACGATTCCGCGAGATCCAGTTGCGCCACGTATCCCGAAAATTCTTGGCCCAGCGTCAGCGGGGTTGCGTCCTGCAGATGGGTGCGGCCGATCTTTACAATGCCAGAGTACGCGTCGGATTTTGCTTTTAGCGTGGCGCGCAGCGTGCGCAAAGCCGGGAGGAGTTTTTGCTGAATTCCGATCACGGCAGCGACGTGCATCGCAGTGGGGAAGATGTCATTGGACGACTGGCCGAGATTGACCTCATCATTCGGATGAACCAAACGCGCTTCACCGCGCACGCCGCCGAGCAATTCCGAGGCGCGGTTGGCGAGCACCTCGTTCATGTTCATGTTGCTCTGCGTACCCGAACCGGTTTGCCACACTGACAGCGGAAACTCGTCTTTATGCCGGCCAGCCAGCACTTCGTCCGCCGCCTGCACGATGGCCTTTGCCTTGTCTTCATCCAGCAGGCCAAGTTCGCGGTTGACCATCGCGCAGGCCCGTTTGACTGTAACGAGAGCCATGATGATCTCTACAGGCATAGGTTCGGACGAGATGTGAAAGTGTGCTAGCGAACGCTGGGTCTGTGCGCCCCACAGCCGTTCGGCAGGAACCTCGATGGTGCCGAACGAATCGCATTCTTTTCTGGTGGCAATGATATTATTCCTCCATTGACTATATCGAACGTAGGTCGGGCTTCGCCCGACACGGTAAGCTACAACGGATTATTGAGACACCAGTTCGCGCAACACATACGGCAGTATTCCGCCATGCCGGTAGTAGTCCACTTCGATAGGCGTGTCGATGCGCAGCAGCAGCGGCACTTGTTGCGCGCTGCCGTCCTTGCGGCGGATGGTGAGGGACACATCCTGTTGCGGTTTCAGCTTGTCGTCAATGCCGCCGATGTCGAAGGTTTCTTCGCCGGTCAATTTCATCGCGGCGACATTGGTGTCGCCCTTGAATTGCAGCGGCAGAACGCCCATGCCGACCAGATTGCTGCGGTGGATGCGCTCGTAGGATTTCGCGATTACCGCTTTGACACCCAATAGCTGCGTACCTTTCGCGGCCCAGTCGCGGCTCGAGCCGGTGCCGTATTCCTCGCCGGCGAAAATCACCGTCGGCGTGCCTGCGGCGATGTATTTCATTGCTGCATCGTAGATCGCCATCTGCTCGCCGTGGTACAGCGTGTAGCCGCCTTCGACGCGGCTGCCGTCGGCTTTGGCGGGCAGCATCAGGTTCTTGACGCGCACGTTGGCGAAGGTGCCGCGCATCATCACGTTATGGTTGCCGCGCCGCGAACCGTAGCTGTTGAAATCCCTGATTGCCACGCCATGCTCTTGCAGATATTTTCCTGCCGGCGTTGTCGCCTTGAAACTGCCGGCCGGACTGATGTGGTCGGTGGTGACTGAGTCGCCGAAGATCGCGAGCGGCCTGGCATTGCTGATACCCTTGATGCTGCCGGTGGCCATGCCGAATTGCTCGAAGAACGGCGGACGCGCGATGTAAGTGGAATCATCCCACTGGTACTTGTTGCCGGTGGGTGCGGCGATCGCGTTCCACAACGGCAGGTCTTTGGTCAGATCGGAATACAGCTTGCGATATACCGCCGGATCGGCGGCGTACTTCATCACCGCCTGCACTTCCGCGCTGCTCGGCCAGATGTCTTTCAGATACACCGGTTGCCCGTCTTTGCCGGTACCTAACGCTTCGGTGTCGAGATTGATGTTCATTTTGCCGGCGATCGCATAAGCGACGACCAGCGGCGGAGAGGCCAGGAAGTTGGCCTTGATGTTGGCATGGATGCGCGCTTCGAAGTTGCGGTTCCCGGATAGCACTGCTGCAGCGATCAGGTCGTTGGCAACAATGACCTCTTCGATCATCGCATCCAGCGGGCCGGAATTGCCAATGCAGGTGGTGCAGCCGTAGGCCGCCACGCCGAAGCCGAGTTGTTCCAGATAAAGCAGTAGGCCCGCGTTGGTGAGGTAGCTGGTGACCACGCGCGAGCCGGGAGCCAGCGATGTCTTGATGTGCGGCTTGACGCGCAAACCCGTTTCGACCGCTTTTTTCGCCAGCAATCCTGCCGTCAGCAACACACCAGGATTGGAAGTGTTGGTGCAGGAAGTGATCGCGGCGATCAGCACATCGCCGTGGCCGATTTCGACCGCCGGCAACATTTCATCAGATGTCTCGCAGCGTGTGACGGCGCCGGGGTGATCGTCTAGCATTTCGATTTCGCTGCTGCTGCGCGACTTGCCTGCGTCTTGCAGGCCGCCACCTGCAATCGGGGTACAAACGTTCCAACGGCGGTCGGGCAGCTTGGTGGCGTAGCGTTCGTACAGTTCGGCAGCGGGTTTGTTGAAACCATTTTCCGCTGTTGGTTTGCTGAACAGCGTGTTGAAGGTTTCCTTCATCTTGGACAATGCGATGCGATCTTGTGGACGTTTCGGCCCTGCCAGCGACGGTTCGATGCCGTTCAGATCCAGTTCCACCAAGATGCTGTAATCGATCTGTCCAGCTTGCGGAATGCCAAACAAATCCTGCGCCTTGAAGTAGGAAGCGAGCGCATCCACTTCCTCATCAGTCCGTCCGGTATTGCGCATGAAATTGATGGTCACATCATCCACCGGGAAATAGCCCATGGTCGCGCCATATTCGGGCGCCATATTGGCGATCGTGGCGCGATCCGGCAGCGTCAGTGCCGCTGTGCCTGCGCCGAAGAACTCGACGAACTTGCCGACCACTTTCTGTTTGCGCAATAACTCGGTGACGGTCAGCACCAGATCGGTAGCGGTCACGCCTTCACGCAGCTTGCCCTTGAGGTGCACGCCGACTACATCGGGGGTCAGGAAATACACCGGCTGACCGAGCATGCCCGCTTCCGCTTCGATGCCGCCGACGCCCCAGCCGACCACGCCGATGCCGTTGATCATTGTGGTGTGGCTGTCGGTGCCGACCAGCGTGTCCGGGTAGTAGATTCGTCCTTCCGGGCAATCCTTGTGCTGCACGCCGCGCGCCAGGTATTCGAGGTTCACCTGATGCACGATGCCGATGCCGGGTGGCACCACCTTGAAAGTGTCGAACGCCTGCATCCCCCATTTCAAGAACTTGTAACGTTCGGCGTTGCGCTCGAATTCCAGCTCCATGTTCAGCTTGAGCGCGTCCGGACTGTTGTAGTGATCTACTTGCACCGAGTGATCTACCACCAGATTCACTGGTACCAGCGGCTCGATGATCTTGGGATCTTTGCCCATTTTGGCAGCGGCATCGCGCATCGCGGCCAGATCGGCCAGCAAAGGGACACCGGTGAAGTCCTGCAACACGATACGCGCGACGACGAAGGGGATCTCTTCCGTGCGTGGCGCGTTCGGCTGCCAATTCGCCAGTTCGCGCACATGTGCTTCGGTCACCTTCTTGCCATCGCAGTTGCGCAACACCGATTCCAGTACGATGCGTATCGACACCGGCAGGCGTGATATCTTGCCGAGTCCGGCGGCTTCCAGCGCGGGCAATGAATACAGCATTGCTGATTTGCCGCTGGCAAGCTTGAGGTTCTTTCGAGTGTTGAAGAGATTGTGCGACATGGCAAGCCCCGTGTGCGAGATGAATCAAAGGCGGGATTATAAGGCGTCCCGGCCATTCCCGCCTGCACGAAAATAGCCGGGCTGCCTAGTTGTATAATCAAACACGGATCAAGGCGTTATGATAGCGATAGTATAGTACTATCTGCTGACTCGTTAAAAGCGGGGTGTTTTGCGTTAGCATGGCATCATTTCGATGCTATGCCATCCAGTGCTTGGTTTGTCAGGATCAGAACACCAGACCTTACTCTTGACTCTTATGGCCAATCTGCTGCCAACAGGAAACCCGACTAATCAACCCCTTTCCAGGGTCGTTGCGAAACTGCTGTTCGTGGCGTTGGCCTACTTTGCCACTGGCAGACTGGGTTTGGCGATTCCATACGTGGGTTCTCACATCACCCTGATCTGGCTGCCCACCGGCATTGCTGTCGCGGCTTTGTTGCGCTGGGGTTATATCTGCTGGCTGGGGATTTTTCTCGGCTCGTTTGTCACCAATTTATCGATTGATTCCTCTCCGTTACTGGACTTCAGTATCTCGCTCGGCAATACGTCAGCCCCGTTGCTGGCTGTCTGGTTATTGCGCCGACATCAATTTCAAGGCGCACTGGATCGCGTCTACGACATTCTGCTACTGGTCGCAGCAGCAGCCATCGGGATGCTGGTCAGTGCCAGCGGCGGGGTGAGCAGCCTGATGATATTCAAAGTGTTGCCGATGCAAGAGGCTGGCCTGGCCTGGTTTTCCTGGTGGGCGGGCGATTTCGTCGGCGTGTTGCTGGCGGTACCGCTGCTGCTCAATATTTCCCGCGCCGAATTGAAAATATTATCGGCGCGGCGGATGGAATTATCGGTTTGGTTTGTGGCCACTTTCTTTATCTATGGGTGGTTGTTTTTTTACGGTGGCGAAGAGCTCAGCTACTCGCATCAATTGTCTTTTGTCGGGTTACCCACAGTCATTTGGGCGGCGATGCGATTCGGGGTAATGGGTTCATCACTGGGCGTGTTGCTGTCGGTTTTCTTTGTGGCATTTTCAACCGGACAGGGTTTGGGGCCGTTCGATACCGGGGATACCCAGCAAGGGCTTTTTCAGTTATGGGCGTTTTTCTTCACTCTGGTATTGGTCGAGCTGATGGTGGCTGCATTGCAGGCAGGCCGCAAGCGGGCGGAGGATACGGCTAGGCTGGAAAGCAATTCCAACAAAAAAATAATCGATTCACTGCCGGGTATTTTTTACATGTTTGATTCCTCGAGGCGCTTACTGCTCTGGAACAAAAATCTCGAGAGCGTATTGCACTGCAGCAGTGATGAAATCGCGCACAGTCATCCGCTGGATTTTTTTGAACAGAGTGATCACGGTCTGGTCGAAAAAAATATCGATCAGGTTTTCAAGGTCGGCGAGTCCTCATTGGTAGGGGTTTTGGTAGCAAAAAATGGCGCAAGGATCCCGTATCTTTTCACCACCAAGAGCATAGATCATCATGGTGATCAGGTGCTGGTTGGTTTGGGTATAGACATCACTGAACAAAGACGAATAGAGCGGCAGCTTGCCGCAAGTGAATTGCATCTGCGCACCATCATCGAGACGGAGCCGGAATGCGTGAAATTGCTGGCGGAAGACGGCACAGTCCTGCAGATGAATCCTGCCGGTTTGCGGATATGTGAGGCGGATACACCCGAGCAGATTATTGGACAAAAGGCACTGGGCATCGTGGCACCTCAACATCGGCAGGCCTTTGCGGCGCTCATGCAACGTGTATTCGAAGGCGAATCCGGCCATCTGGAATTCGAGGTGGTTGGGATCAAGGGCACGCACCGCTGGCTGGATACCTATGAAGTGCCGATGCGCGATGCGCATGGCAAGATCACTGCAATGTTGGGGATCACCCGTGACATAACCGAACGCAAAAAAACGGAAGACAAAATTCATCAGCGCTCGGAGGAGCTGGTTGCCTTGTTAGAGGTGAGTCAGGAGATTGCCGGCACGTTGGACATTCGGAGCTTGCTGCAGACAACCACAGATCGTGTCACCGAACTGACGAAACTGAAGAGTGCCGTTATCTATCTCATCGAGGGAGAATCGTTGCATCTGTGGGCGACCACGCCTCCGCTGCCAGCGCAGTTCCCCGAGGACTTGATAAATGCGCCGCTTGCCGACCACCCGCACATACGTCAAGCAATCACCACGGGACAGACAGTCTTCATGCTCGACACGGCAACTGCCGATCTTACGCCAGCGGAGCGAGCCGCCACCGAGCTACGCGGTGTGCGCACGATACTCTACCTGCCACTCCAGGCCGGAACGAATGTGCTTGGTACACTCATCGTGGCCACCATCGGAGAGCCACACGCACTTTCTGAGGCAGAGATAGACCTGTGCCGTACCCTTGCCAACATGGCGGCACTGGCTCTCGAGAAAGCCCGGCTGTATGAGTCCAGTCAGCACTATGCTGCTGATCTTGAGCAAAGGATCATCGAACGCAAACAAACCGAAGACGCGATGCGCGTTGCTGCGGTCACGTTCGAAACCCAGGAGGCGATCCTGATCACTGATCCTGATGCCAAAATTCTGCGTGTCAATCAGGCCTTCAAGGATATAACCGGCTACAGCGCGGCAGAGGTGGTCGGGCAGAATCCGCGCATGTTGCAGTCCGGGCAGCACGATGCGGCTTTTTACCAAGCCATGTGGTCTGATCTACATAGTGAGGGTAAATGGTCTGGAGAGATATGGGATAAGCGCAAAAATGGCGAGATCTATCCGAAGTTGATGACTATCACGGCGGTTCGCGATGACAACCAACAAGTGACACACTATGTTGCGGTGTCTCGCGATATCAGCAATCGCAAGAAGTCGGAACAGGAGATCCATCAACTGGCCTTCTACGACTCTCTAACACAACTGCCGAATCGCCGGCTTTTGGCTGATCGTTTGCAACAGGCGGTGGCGGCTAGTGTGCGAAATGATAGGCATGGGGCATTGCTGTTCCTGGATCTGGATCACTTCAAGACGATCAATGACACGCAAGGTCATGTGATGGGTGACCGGTTGTTGATCGAGGTGGCGCGCCGGTTGCAGACCTGTGTGCGCGAGGGTGATAGCGTGGCGCGACTGGGCGGCGATGAATTCGTGGTGGTGCTTGAAGGGCTGAGCAGTGATGCGAATGAAGCAGCCAGCCAAACCGAGCTGATCGCGGAAAAGATCCGGAGCGAGCTGGGACAGCCCTATGCGCTGAATGATTTTGAGTGCCTATCCACGGCCAGTATCGGCATCAGTATGTTCCGAGGTCATCACGAAAGCGTGGAAGATTTGCTGATGCACGCGGATGTCGCGATGTATCAGGCCAAGTCAGTTGGCCGTAATGCCGTCCGCTTCTTTGACCCGGCCATGCAAACGGCGCTGGAAGTGCGAGCGGTACTGGAAGCGGATCTGCATCATGCCCTGGAAAAACAACAATTCCACTTGTACTATCAGGTCCAGGTGGACAGCTTGCGCCGCCCGTTGGGGGCGGAAGTGTTGTTGCGCTGGGATCATCCTGAACGCGGTCTGGTTTCTCCGATGCAATTCATTCCTTTGGCCGAGGAGACCGGGTTGATCTTGCCAATCGGCTTATGGGTGTTGCAAACTGCCTGTGCACAACTCAAGTCTTGGCAAGATGACGCGCAAACACGCGACCTGACCTTGGCAGTGAACGTCAGTGCCAGACAGTTCCGGCAGGCTGACTTTGTCACCCAGGTGCAACGCATACTGGTGGAAAGCGGCGCGAAGCCGGCCTTGCTCAAACTGGAGTTGACCGAAAGCACTGTGCTTGGAAATGTCGAAGAGACTATCAGTACGATGCGTGAATTGAAAATTCTGGGTGTGAGTTTCTCGATAGATGACTTTGGCACCGGCTATTCTTCGCTGCAATACCTGAAACGACTACCGTTGGACCAGATCAAGATAGATCAATCCTTTGTGCGCGACATCGCCAGCGATCCCAACGATGCGGCCATCGTGCAGGCCATCATCGCGATGACCGGGGCACTCGGGCTGGATGTGATCGCTGAAGGGGTGGAGACCGAGGCGCAACGCGAGTTCCTCGATGATCACGGCTGTCATACCTTCCAGGGTTATCTGTTCAGCAGGCCAGTTCCGCTTGATCAATTCGAGGGAGTGCTGCGAGGCGGATAAAAACCATCAAGACATAGCTGCGCGCTACCATAAGCCGCTTCACAATGTTCAGACGTGCTGACCGGCACATCGAGAATTCTTTCACGCATCGTTCGCCAAATCGGATTTTTCGCCCCGCCGCCGTTGGTCACGATGCGATTGAGCGGCGGCGCACCCAGTTCGGCAAGCTTGGCATAACCTGCCGCTTCGATACGCGAGAGGCCTTGCAATAACCCATGCAGAAATTCCACATCGCTTGCAGGACGAGGCTCAAGTCGCGGAGCGAGCTGCGCATCGTTGACAGGGAAGCGCTCGCCGGGTTTGGCTAGAGGATAGTAATCCAGTGGACTTTCTTGTAACGGATCGATGCGCGCGCTCAAGGCGTCCAGTTGCTCATCATTGAAGTATCGACGCAATACGGACGCACCCGCATTCGATGCGCCACCCACCAGCCACAGATCACGGTACCGATGGCTGTATACGCCGTATTCCGGCGCTTCGATGCGTTGAGCAGAAAGTTGCTTGAGCACCAGCGTCGTGCCGAGTGTAGTCACGCCTACCCCCATCTCTTTGACATCTGCAGCGATGAATGCGGCACTGCTGTCGGTGGTTCCGGCGTGAATGGCGCATTGCGAATTGATGCCGAAATGTGCGGCGATGCCAGGCTGGATGCGCCCGATAACTTCGCCGGGGGCAAGCGCCTGAGGCAACAGGTGTGCGTGCGGCAGCGCCATCACCCATTCCGGCCAGTACAGATTTTCCACATCGTAGCCGGTCTTCAGCGCGTTGTGATAATCGCTGATGCCAGGCTGCCCGCTGAGCAACGCCGTGAGCCAATCGGCCTGATGCAAAAAATACGCGGCATGATGGATGTCGCTTTGCTCGGTCAGCCAAAGAAATTTCGCAAGGCCGGAAGTGGCGGTGCACACAGTATTGCCTTTAGGTGCGATAGCCTTGAGTTGTGAGGCCTGTTGCTGTGCGCGGTTGTCATGGTAGAGCAGGGCGGGGGAAACGGGTTCCAGTGATTCATTGCAGAGCAAAACCGTGCCTGAGGTGCCATCTATTGCCAAGCCCTGCAATTGAGCCGAGATGTCTGCCGGTAGTGCACTGAGCAGCGTGTGTAGTGCAGCGCGCCAGTCGGCAGGAGTTTGACCGGCAGCATCAGGGTATGCGACACGCTGTTCCCAGACGATGGTTTTATCCTGGTCAATGACGCAGGCGCGCGCGCCGGAAGTGCCAAAGTCCAGCCCGACGTGTAAGGTCATGGAAAAGGCGGTTGAAGAGATCGGGCGGTCAATTGCATCAGTCCGGGATTAAATTGACGGAGTGCATCATGGCGGTGTCATTTTGCCAAAGGATGATTGCTGGCGTTTGTGATTTCTGGCAACCCATCGGAAGGAATTTTCAACTCTCGGGGAAACCCCAGCATATTAAAAGAGGCGGTTTTACCGTAAAAGTTTTCCTCCTTTTTGAGGAAGTTATCTGGATTGTATAGGCTGGTGATATGCCAAAATAATTGGTAATTCTGAGACCAGAGCCACTCTATCAAGGCCTGTGATTTTTCGATGCGATCGTTTTCAACGTAGAGCACGGGCCGTGAGCTAGTCAAAATACCAGCTGCACCCTGCAGAGTGAGGAGCTCATAGCCCTCGACGTCGATTTTTATCAGGCTGACTGCATCTGATCCAACAACGTCATCCAAGCGCACGCAAGGTACTGCGACACTTCCTGGCTGTGCTTCGATCCCCACTGAGATTCTACCGAAATTGCCTTTGGCGTGGTAATCCGGCAAAGGAAAATAGACGATTTCACTTTTGGCGCCACAAGCCCATGGCCATGCTGTTGCATTTGTAAGTCCATTGAGCGCCAGATTGGCGCACAGGTTTTGAAATACGAAAGGTTGTGGCTCAAAAGCGACTATCTCGCGCATTTCGAGCGCAAGAGCCTTCGCTAACGAAACCGTATGAGTGCCGATATTCGCGCCAACTTCAATAACCTTTCCCGGACGCAGCCCCAACAAGCTGACTAAACCCTGGCCTTCAAATTCGCCATATTCCCCATATTCAATAATTGCTTTTCCCAAATAGTGATCATTAGGATTCGCCAGCATCCACCCATGACGCGCTTGAATCAATTGGTAAGGCGGAGCCACTGCAATTGGGGATTCATCCATGTCGTTCGATTTCGCCGATGACTTTGATAAGAGGATCCGATTGATGTGCAAAGTCAATCTGACTGTGATAAAGACAACGATCAGCAATATCGCAACTGCTGCCGGAACTGTCAGAGATAAAGAAGAATCCATCACCTTTACCCATGCGTATTCGACTGACCGTCGAATCTGGTTAAATCAACAAACGGGGCGGGCTGCCAGCCCGGCTTACGGTGTTCCGCCACCACGTTGGTGAAGATGCCGCCGCGAACATAGAATTTTGCGGTGAGGCGCATGAAACGCGGCTGGGTGGCAGCGACCAGGTCGTCGAGGATGCGGTTGGTGGCGTCCTCATGGAAATGCCCTTCGTTGCGGAACGACCAGATATACAGCTTGAGGCTTTTCAGTTCGACGCATTTTTCATCAGCGATGTAATCCAGTATCAGCGTGGCAAAGTCCGGCTGACCGGTCTTGGGACACAGGCAGGTGAACTCGGGGATTTCCATGTGGATATGGTAGTCGCGGGCGGTTTGCGGATTGGAAAAGGTCTCCAATATCTTGCTCGGTTTTGAAGTCATTTGGTATGCCCGCCATGTTCGGTTAGAATAGTGGATATTATATCGTTGTGACTTCCAAATTGCGTCTTTCCCAGATTAAATTAGCCGGTTTCAAATCCTTCGTTGATCCTACGCACATCGCGTTGCCCGGTCAGATCGTGGGCGTGGTCGGACCGAACGGCTGCGGCAAATCGAATGTGATCGACGCGATGCGCTGGGTGCTCGGCGAATCCAAGGCGTCCGCACTGCGCGGTGAATCGATGCAGGACGTGATCTTCAACGGTTCCAGCAAGCGCAAGCCGGTTTCGCGCGCCAGCGTGGAATTGATTTTCGACAATTCGCTGGGCAAGGCGAACGGGCAGTGGTCGAGCTACTCGGAAATCTCGATCAAGCGTGTATTGCAGCGCGACGGCGATTCCAGCTATCACATCAATAACCAGCACGTGCGGCGCAAGGACATCACCGACATCTTCCTCGGCACCGGCCTGGGCGCACGTGCCTACGCGATCATCGAACAAGGCATGATCTCGCGCATCATCGAAGCGAAACCGGAAGAGCTGCGCATCTTCCTTGAAGAAGCTGCGGGTGTTTCAAAATACCGCGACCGTCGCCGCGAGACCGAGTTGCGTATCGCCGATACTCGCGACAATCTGCTGCGCGTCAGCGATATCCTGCAAGAGCTGGAAAGGCAACTTGTGCATCTGGGTGAGCAGGCCGAAGTGGCGAAGCATTACCGTACACTGGAAACTCAGCGCGATACCACGCAACACTTATTCTGGCTGGTGAAGAAGCAGGAATCCGAGTCGCAGCGTACCAAGTTTGCGCAAGCCACTGAGAAGACCCGTCTTGAGCTGGAGGCTGAAACCGCACGCTTGCGCGACATCGAAAGCCAGCTTGAAACCGCGCGCAGCGGGCATTACCAGCTTTCTGATGCCCTGCACGCCAAGCAGGGCGAGTTGTATACGGCGAATGCCGAGATCGCGCGTCTGGAGCAACATATCAAACATGTTGCCGATCAGCGCCAGCGCATGACGCAGCAACTCGCCAACACCGAGAAGCAGATCGAACAGCAGAAGCACCAGCGCCAGGGTGTGCACACGCTGCTGGAGCATTGGCAGCGCCAGCAGGAAGGTGCCGGAACCAAAGTGACCGAGGCGGAGCAGCTCGAGGAAGCTGAAGCCCAGAAACTGCCGCAGGCGGAGCAGTCAGCCCGTGCCGCGCAGGACAGACACAACGAATTGCAGCGCGAACAATTGCAACTGCAACAGAAATTGCAATTGGCCGAGACTCAGCGCGAGCACTTGCAACGAAATATCCAGCAACTGGAATCGCGCCGCTCGCGCTTGTTGCTGGAAAAAGACAATCTGCCGGGAGCCGACACCGGTGCGATACAACAAGCACAGAAACAAGTTGCCGAGCTCGAAAAGGAACATGCTGAGCAGGTCGATAAACTGGCGCACTTGCAGGAACAGTTGCCGCTGGCGGATACGCAGCGTAGCAACCAGCGCGATGCATTGCAGCAGCAGGAGCGGATGTTGGCACAGACCGAGGCCAGGCTGAATGCATTGCAACAGTTGCAGCGCCAGATCGACAGCGACAAGAACCTCAATGCATGGTTGCAACAATATCAACTGGATAAATTGCCGCGCCTGTGGCAAGCCATACGCATCGAGAGCGGCTGGGAAGATGCGCTGGAAGCCGTGTTGCGCGAACGACTGAACGCGCTTGCTATTCCCTCGCTTGATGCCGCTGCCGCATGGAGCGATGTGCCTCCGGCAAAACTCGCATTGTTTGCGCCTTCCGGCAATGGGCACAGCAATGACGAGCCTGCCCGGTTGAAGCCATTGTTGAGTTATGTGCAATGCCAGGACGCGCAAGTGTTGCCGGTGATGCGCGACTGGTTGGCTCATGTGTTTGCCGTTGCGGATGTTGCACAAGGCTATGCACAGCGCGCGCAGCTGCCTTCCGGCGGTTGGTTCGTCACACCGCAAGGTCATCTGATCGGTGCTCACAGCGTGTTGTTCCATGCACCGGACAGCCAGTTGCACGGCGTGTTGGCTCGTCAGCGCGAGATCGAGAAACTGGAGCTGGAGCTGGTCGAGCAGAGTCGCAACTCGGAGATCTCACGCGAACAAGTCACGCAGGCCGAACAGCATTACCAAACCATAGAGCTGCAGATCGCGCCATTGCGTTCCAGCGGCAATGAGTTGCAGCAGCGTCTGCATGCCTTGCAAATGAGCATACTCATGCTCAATCAGGCGCACGAGCGTAGCGTGGAGCGCGCCGCGCAGATCGAGCGCGAGATGCAAGAGGCTGCTGAATTGCTGGCAAACGAACAAAGCCAGCAGAGCGGCATAGTCGAACAGATGGCGGCACTGCGCGAGCAGATCGCTGCATTCTATGCGCAAGTCGATGAGGCGCATCGCAACGCCAATGCCCAAGACCTTGCATTGCGCGAACAGCGCAGCCGCGCGCAGCATGCACAACACGCCTTGCAGGAATCGCGTTTCTTTGCCAAGACCTGCACCGAGAAGATCGCCGACCTGCAACACAACGTGCAGCAGATCACTGATGCGCTGGCACAGTTTGAGCAGACCCTGACGCAATTGCGCGCCGACCTGTCGGTCAGCGAGGATGACTCGGCCCAGCAACAGTTACAGGCAGCCTTGCAGATGCGCCAAGCTTGTGAGCTGGCGCTGGCTGAGGCGCGCAACATTTTGGAAAATGCCACGGTCAACCTGCAAAAGTTGGAACAGGAACGGCTTGCTTGCGAACACAAGCTGAATCCGTTGCGCGAGAAACTCAGCGAGTTGACGCTCAAAGAACAGGAATCTCGGTTGCATTTTGAGCAATGGGCTGAGCAGCTGCAGGGAGTGGATGAGCAAGCACTGCTGCCGCTGCTGGAGACGGTCAACAGCAAGCCGAACTCATTGCAAGGCGAATTGAACCGGTTGAATGGCGAAATCGAGGCTTTGGGTGCGGTGAATCTCGCGGCGCTCGAAGAATTGCAGGCTGCAACCGAGCGCAAAGCCTATCTGGATGCGCAGGCAGCCGACCTGAACGAGGCGATGGCGACACTGGAAGATGCGATACGCCGCATTGACAAGGAATCGCGCGACCTGCTGATGGACACCTACAACAAGGTCAACGAACATTTGTCGGAAATGTTCCCTGTATTGTTCGCCGGCGGCGAAGCGCGTCTGGTGCTGACTGGCGAAGAGATACTCGACAGCGGTGTGCATGTGATGGCACAGCCGCCCGGCAAAAAGAACAGCTCGATTCACTTGTTGTCCGGCGGGGAAAAAGCCCTCACCGCGATTGCTCTGATATTCTCGCTATTCCAACTCAATCCGGCGCCGTTCTGTTTGCTCGACGAGGTGGACGCGCCGCTGGATGACACCAACACCGAGCGCTTGTGTGCTCTGATCAAGAAGATGTCTCAGCACACCCAGTTCGTGTTCATCAGCCACAACAAGATCACGATGGAGCTGGCGCAGCAACTGGTCGGCGTGACCATGCAGGAGAAGGGTGTGTCCAAAGTGGTAGCGGTGGATATCGAGGAAGCTATGCGGATGCGTGACGAGCAGCTCGTTGCGTAGCGCTATTTGCAGTAGCGGCTGATGTCCTGTTGGGCTTTTGCGATGTTTTGCTGGCGTTTTTCGTCGCTCATGAAGGAGCGCTCTCCCTTGGCGTCAAGCTCCACCATGCGGATATCTCCCTGCAAGGCTTTCAGATTTTGCTGTGAGGCGGCGCAATTTGATTTGAGGGATTCTTCTTCAGCCCGCTTCTGAGCGGCTTTATCGGCAGCTTCCTTTTTAGCCTGTTGGGTTTTTTTCAATTCTGCTTCGCGCTCCGCAATGGATTTTGCCGCGGCAGGCGCGCTTGTGGCCGCTGTACTTTCGGTGCTGGATGTTGAACGCAATTTTTCTGCTTTCGTATCCCGGGGGGGTGACTGATCCGAATAATGCACTTGACCTTGGGCATCAACCCACTTGCTGACCGAAGCAAAGGTGTTTGCGCTGACCAGGACTGACAAAATCAGCAGAAATTTACTCATGAAAATTATCCTTGTGGTAATGGCGCTTTGAATGAAATAAAATTCAACCCAATAATCGGCTAAATGCACACATGAGTCAAGCATGTAGGGGTATGATTGTAGCTTGAATCAAGATGTGCGGGATATGTGGAACAAAGGAGATGAGTTTTATGCTGGGTCGCAAGGCTGGCGCTGATGCCAATAAAAACAATAGCAAATCGGAAAAGGACACCGAGGCGTTAATGAACGAGGCGGTGGTAAAGCTTTTCAATGCTTATTATCGCGAGCGTGTTCATTCAGGAAAACTTTACGACGATTTCCCGAATTTCTTTATGTTCAAGCCCGGTTTGATTGAGGGAAAGGATATCGCCACGCGCGGCTCGGAAAAATTATTGCTGGAGGATGTTATTCAGCGTGCCAAGGCGCGTAACGGTTTTATCGGCGTATCCAAGCATCACAATCCAAAACTGGGCTACTACTGGCTGGAATTGTCGGCTATGCCGTTCATGATGGGCGATCCCGTGAGCAAGGATAATAAAGGTGAATTTTTTTATATACTCACCAAATTCATCGAGTTCACCAAACAAAATCCGAAAATTTACGGTGATTTGACTGCCGAGGTCGAGACCGACAAGGATATCGCTTTGATGCTCAACGGGATCAACAAAATGGCGGAACGTCTCAGCACATCGCTGGAGTTATACCCTGAAGCTATGTTGGTGTCCTACAATCCAAAGTGGCCGGTGACGGAGGTCCAGAAATTGCTCATTTCACTCAAGGAAAACGACCAGGATTGGTGTGAGGTATTCTTTGAATACATGAGATATGTGATGAGCAAAAAGACTTAAGAACCTGTCTTCAGCAGCACTAATACTGCGCCGCTGCCCCCTTCTCCGGGCGGCGCATCGCAGTACCCCAATACCAGCGGATGTTGAGTGAGCCAGTGGCGCGTCAGCTTGCGCAACACCGCTTCCCCGCTTTTGCTGTTCAGCCCCTTGCCGTGTATCACCAGCACGCAGCGCAACTCTCGCTGCATCGCTTCATGCAAAAATTCCTGCAACAGTTTGCGCGCTGCGTCACTGTTATTGCCGTGCAGGTCCAGACTATCCTGAACCGGCCAACCCCCGCGCCTCAGCTTGCGCAAGGCCATGCGCGACAGGCCATTGCTCAAATATTCATCTGGTGTACTTTCTGCCGCGAAATCAGATAGCGTGTCGGGTATGGTGGGTAATGGGTCGGCGGGGCGAAGCATAGGTTTGCGCGTGATTCGGTTTTGCTTGGGTAGTTGTTTTACTGCGCCGACAGTATCACGGAACAGCGCAGCATCATCGGGTGCAATCTGGCCAGTTTGATTTTTCGAAGGCTTCTTCACAGCATTGCTGAAAGCTGTGCCAGAGTATTTTTAAACCTTGCCCAGCGCGGCGAGATACTTATCCGCATCCAAAGCCGCCATACAGCCCGTTGCTGCGCTGGTGACCGCTTGGCGATAGATCTGATCCTGCACATCGCCTGCCGCGAATACCCCGAAAATGCTGGTCGCAGTGGCATTGCCATGCGAGCCGCCATGTACCTGGATGTAGCCGTTGACCATCTCCAGTTGTCCGGCAAAAATGTCGGTGTTCGGCTTGTGGCCGATGGCGATGAACACGCCGTTCAACGGGATGTCATGTCTATCTCCGCTATGTACAAGTTTGACGCGCATGCCGGTCACGCCGCTGGCATCGCCGAGCACTTCGTCCAGCGTGCTGTTCAATTGCAGCGTGATCTTGCCTTCTTTCACTTTTGCCATCAGATGATCGACCATGATGCGCTCGGCGCGGAAGGTGTCGCGCCTGTGCACCAGCGTGACGTGTTTAGCGATGTTGGATAGATACAGGGCTTCTTCCACAGCGGTATTGCCGCCGCCGATCACCGCCACGTCCTGGCCTTTATAGAAGAATCCGTCGCAGGTCGCGCATCCGGAAACCCCGCGTCCCATGAAGGCTTCTTCGGAAGGCAGGCCGAGATATTGCGCCGAGGCACCGGTGCAGATGATCAACGCGTCGCAAGTGTAGCTGCCCGCGTCGCCGACCAGCAGGAACGGCTTCTGTTGCAGCTTGGCGGTATGGATGTGATCGAACACGATCTGCGTGTTGAAGCGTTCTGCATGCTTCTGGAAACGCTCCATCAGCTCGGGCCCTTGCACGCCCATCGCATCGGCGGGCCAGTTGTCCACATCGGTGGTGGTCATCAATTGGCCGCCTTGAGCCAGGCCGGTGATCAACACCGGATTAAGGTTGGCGCGCGCCGCATACACGGCGGCGGTATATCCGGCCGGGCCGGAGCCGAGGATGAGGAGGCGATGATGTTGGGTGGTGTTGGTCATGATGGACAGCTTTCAGCAATTTTCAGGAAAGGAGGAATTTTCCAGTATTTGTGCGGGTGTGTCGAGTGTTACATCGGTTAGAATCACCCAGCCATGAAACAAGCCATGAAAATAAACCGCACTATTCTTTTGTTGATGTTGACTTTCGCATCGCAATTTGCTTATTCGGCCACGTTGCCGGGCATTCCCGAATTCATCGATGAGATGGTCGTCAAGCACAAATTCAAGCGTGCCGAACTGGAAAGAGCATTCGATCATGCCCAGCATATTCAGTCGGTGATAGACGCCATTTCCCGCCCCTCCACCACCAAGCCGTGGCTGGATTATCGCGGAGCTTTTGTGAATCCGGAGCGCATCAGCCGTGGTTTGACATTCTGGAAAAAATACCAGAAAACATTTCGAAGAGCCGAACAGAAATATGGCGTGCCGCAGGAGATCATCCTCGCGGTGATCGGCGTGGAAACTGTCTATGGACGAGATGCAGGGAAGTATCGCACTCTGGATGCGCTGACTACGCTGGCCTTCGATTATCCGCAACGGGGCGGATTCTTTCGCAGTGAATTGGAGAATTACTTGCTGATGGCGCGCGAACAGCAGTTTAATCTACTGGCGATACGCGGGTCTTATGCAGGCGCGATGGGTATCCCGCAATTCATGCCGAGCAGCTATCGCACCTATGCGGTGGATTTCAATGGCAACCACAAGATCAATATAATGCGCGAAGCAGTGGATGCGATCGGCAGTGTCGCCAATTATCTCAAAGGCTATGGCTGGGTCAGCGAACTGCCGGATGATATTCAAACTGCAGTCACAATCAAATCGGCGCATACGAGGCACTTTGCGGCGATGCCCCCGATTGCAGTGCGCGCGCAGGTCAGCGAGGAGACCTGCGCCGGCGATATCTTAACCCCGCGCCCAGTCGCGGCATGGTCGGCAGAGGGAATAATGCCAAGCGTCGACTTGACTCAGAACCTGTCGGCGCGGCTGGTCGATCTAACGGTGGGGGATGGTAAGGAATTTTGGCTGGTATTCGATAATTTCGATGTCATCAAGCGATACAACAACAGTGATTACTATGCGATGTCAGTGTTCCAATTGGCAGAGGAATTGAAAGCGGCGCGCAAGTCTAAACACTCAAAGTAATATGCCGCGCGCCATCGTAGTGTTTTTTCCAATAATCTTCACGCATGTTGTCAGTGCGCACGCTGCCGGTACTGGTGCTGGGTGCATGGATGAAGCGATCGCTGCCAAGATAGATCCCGACATGTGAAAACCTGCGGTTTAGCGTGTTGAAAAATACCAGGTCGCCGACGCGCAGATTGTCCGTGCTTACAGATTTACCCACGTGACTTATTTCTTCCGAGGTGCGCGGTAAATTGATGCCCAGTGTATGGCGAAATACATGACCGACAAAACCGCTGCAATCAAATCCAGTGTCCGGTGAGCTGCCGCCATATTTGTAACGGATGCCAACCAGGCTTCGGGCATAAGACGCAAGATTCTTGGCTGCAGCACTACTCTCCTGTGTATGGACATCGCTTTTCACTGACGCACAAGCACCGAGTAACAATATGGACAACAGCAGAATTGATCTCATTGCGCTAATTTAATGTACCGTAGCCGACATTGTAAAGGTCACGTCTTGCGAGTTGGCAGCCATTATTAGGGGGTAGGGCTGAACGAAGAGACGCCCGATAGACCTTGTAGCTATCGGGCACAGAGGGTATTTGCTGAATGATTATTTCTTCGTCGCGCAGGTGCTCATGCCGAAGATAGCATAACCCGGACAGAAACCGACTGCTCCGGTCACCAGTGGCAGCACGCCTATCCAGCCCCACACGCCTATCGTGCCGGTGGCAGCCAGTGTGATCAAAACCAGACCGGCTATGACGCGCAATGCGCGGTCGATTATATGTTCATTGATTTTCATGTTTGTCTCCTTGAAAAAGGTTAGTGACGGGGTGAGATGAAATAAATCGGATTACTCCGGCCTCATCTGTGGAAACAATATCACATCGCGGATGCTCGCGCTGTCAGTCAATAGCATCACCAGCCTGTCGATGCCGATACCCTCTCCGGCGGTGGGGGGAAGGCCGTATTCCAGCGCGCGCACGAAATCGTTGTCCTTGAACATCGCTTCCTCGTCCCCGGCCTCTTTTGCTGCGACCTGCGCATCGAAACGCGCCGCCTGGTCTTCCGCATCGTTCAATTCAGAGAATCCATTGGCGATCTCTCGCCCGACGATGAACAACTCGAAGCGTTCGGTGATGTCATGATTCTTGTCGTTGCTGCGCGCCAGCGGCGAGACTTCCACCGGGTAATCGACGATGAAGGTCGGCTCGAACAAATGCGCCTCTGCCAGCTCTTCGAATAGCGACAGTTGCAATCCGCCAACGCCGTCTTCCGGTTTGTATTTGGCTTTCAGGTCTTTCAGTTCATTGACGAGGAAGTCTCGGTCGTTCAGTTGTGCGGTGGTGAACTGTGGATGATATTTCTGGATCGCCTGCACCATGGTCAATCGGTGGAACGGCTTGCCCAAGTCCAGCTCCTTGCCTTGATAGCTGATCAGCGTCTTGCCCAACACCTTTTGCGCCACTTCGCGGAACAGGCTTTCGCTGAAGTCCATCAGGTATTTGTAATCGCGGTACGCCTCGTAAAATTCCAGCATGGTGAATTCCGGATTGTGGCGCGTCGAAAGCCCCTCGTTGCGGAAGTTGCGGTTGATCTCGAACACCTTCTCGAAACCGCCCACCACCAGCCGTTTCAGATACAGCTCAGGCGCGATGCGCAGGTACATCTTCATATCCAGCGCATTGTGGTGCGTCTCGAAAGGTTTGGCCGCCGCTCCGCCGGGTATCGAGTGCATCATCGGCGTTTCCACTTCCAGGTAGCCGTGGCGGATGAAGAATTCGCGTATCGTCTGGATGATCCTGGTGCGCATTATGAACACCTTGCGCGTATCCTCATTGGTGATCAGGTCGAGGTAACGCTGGCGGTATTTCTGCTCCTGATCGGTCAGGCCGTGGAATTTTTCCGGCAACGGGCGCAGCGCCTTGGTCAGCAGGCGCACTTGCGTCACCCGCACGGAAAGCTCGCCGGTCTTGGTCTTGAATAGCACACCCACCGCACCGAGGATGTCGCCGAGGTCATAATGCTTGAACGCGTTGTGCGCCTCTTCGCCGGTGTCGCCGTTGCTGATGAACAACTGAAACTTCCCGCTCATGTCCTGCACCGTGGCAAAGCTGGCTTTGCCCATCACGCGCTTCAGCATCATGCGTCCTGCGACTGCAACATGTACCTTTGCAGCCTCCAGCTCGTCATGCGACATCTGTCCGAATTCGGCATGCAGATCGCCAGCCAGATGCTTGCGCTCGAAGTCGTTGGGGAAAGCAATGCCTGCCTTGCGTATCGCATTGAGCTTGCTGCGGCGTTCGGCGAAGATCTGGTTTTCGTCTTGTTGGGCTGGGGTAGTGGTTTCCGTGGTCATTTCGCTATTGCCGTTAAGGTGTTGTGAATCAGGCTGCGAATTATATATCAGACCGCTTCCAGTAGCCTGTTGAGCACAAACTCCCTCGGGAACTCCAGCTTGCCGTTGATGCTCACGAGATTGTCTGCCAGCCGTGCATTGATCTCCGCGAGCGACTTGCCGCGTTCCATCAGCCAGAGTTCTGCAAGCCAGGTGTAATCCTTCAGATTGGCTTGCAGGCTCAGGCGGTTGGGGTAGGGCGTGGTGGCAGTGGTGGTCAACGGCTGCATCGCATCGCGCTCGCGCCGCGCCGCTTCGGGCGGCACACCGATGGCGCGCAACTGCATGAATACCGCCTCGACGAAGCGCTGCGGCAACGTGGCATAGGGCGCGGCCTCCAGCACCAAACCGAGACGGTCATGCTCGCTCACGGCCACTACCAGCTTCGGGCGCGCGTGCAACAGATTCAGCGACCAATCGCCCAAGCGGTTCGCGCCCGGCGCAGGCGGCGCGCTTGGCGCGACCTTCATCGCCGTCAGTAATTTTTGTGTGCAGCGTAGCGCAGTCATGTACTCTCCCTCACAACGCTTGATTGGGAGCACTTGTTTTCTTTTTTCTGTCCATGAAGCTTCCTTCACTAGTGTGGTGCTTTGCCCAACCTACGCACTGCGCCAATGAATTCGTAGACCCCAATAACTTATTGGAACTCGATGCCATTATCCCGGCACCAGCCTTTAGCCAACTCGGCTAGCGCCTGATCTCTATATTGGTACCATCTTTCCAGCAACAGGAAGCGCTCCAGCCCATGCTTGAATCTGGCAAAAGCGCCTTTGCCTTTTATCAGGGACAACAGCTCATCTCTCCGCTCTTCTATTGGCAATGAAAGTATAAATTTCTCCATCACGCTGTATTCGTGAAATTCAAATTTGGACGGCAGCGGAAGGTAATCATCTTCATTGTTGAGGAACGCTCTGGCCTGCTCGATGGCCTCTCTGTACCATTCCGCATGCACCGACAAGTCTTCATCGCTTTCGGCAGCGGCAATTATGTCGTCCGTAAACAGAACAACTTCACCGGAAGATATTTTCAGGTACGACTGTGATTCATCACCCTGAAATTCAATGCCTTCGACTATTTTCTTTAGATCAACTTTTTTCATATGACAGTCCCGTGTGCCGGGTTCGATTTTATCGAAAAAATTCGACTCTGACACCTTATGGCGTGTGTTAAATTGACAGCAGCGTTTCTCGAAAGTTGAAAGGAGATTCATGGCTACCATTGACGATGTGCTCTTATGGGCAAATACTCTTCAAACTGGCCGAGATGAAATCGTCCAAGTCGCCATCCAGCACGCTTTGCGTGTTGCCGGTTTCGACATTGGTGCGCAGGTCCTTGATGCGCGATTGATCGAGCACATAGGAGCGGATCTGATGCCCCCAGCCGATGTC
>JANXXH010000033.1 GCA_025350705.1 Gallionella sp. | reverse complement strand
CAGCCCAAGAGGGCGCTCTAATCCTCGCGTGGTCAAGCGACGAACAAAACAGTATCTGCCGCGCAAGGGTAATGAGATTTTAAATATCCGGCAGGATTGGACGCCGAGGATTGTTAAGTGAACAGCATTGGGTCTGTCCCTGATTATTCCTGATTATTCTGATCGATTTTTATGCTGCATCGATTTGCTGACCCCATCGATTTGCTGGCCAGCGCCTTATTGACCACCTCCGAGGTGGGAAACGCCTTCTGTATCTCAGGCTGTAAAACCACCACATTGCTGCCTTGCATAAACTGCTTGTAGTGCTTCCCGCGCACCCCGACACCAAGCTGCTCCCGCGTATATTCGGGAATATCCTGGTCATCCTTGCTTGTATATCGTTTTTTTATATCGAGTCGCCTTTCGCGCGCTAATGATTATTATGCAGATATATCTGAGTTGTGAATTAATTCGGAGAATGCCTCTTTGGATAAAGCATCAAGGAGAGCCATATCTTCAGCAGGAAGATGGTGAATCAAGGTATGTGAAGGGTTATTTGAATTGGGCCAATATACGACTCTAATTGACTTGGTTGTATTTTTACACGCTTCCTTAATGGCTATCACGGTACTGACACCAAAAGCACTTTTAGGGCCAACCTTCACCGCTATGCGAATATCTTGAACTGTTTTTTCAATTTGTTCATTGAGGCTGCCTTCATAATGCTCAACCCAATTAACAGATAAGCCATCTTCACCGTCCCTGAGTGCAAAGGCCTGAGGAAGAATGCCCAACACTTTGTCATTTTCGTTCTTGTGGAGTTTGCTCCAAGAAACATGGCGCATTACATGGTTTAAATCGGGAATGGTCATTCCCCGCTTAATTTTACTCAAGGGCAAAACCAATGATTAGGTTGATAAGGAACTAGGCATTCATACAACCTTGAAATGTTTGTTTCTCCTGTTGCGCGTTCAATTTCACCATCAACAGTCCGTGAAAGCACAAAACGAACAAGCCCCTTTGGTAGAAATTCTGTAATTAAACGATCCCGATTGTTTCCCCATGTGGCAATTAGGTTGCCTTTATGACTCAGTCCTAAGCCAGGGTGTTGTTTTGGAGAAATTAACAAAATTGCCTTTAGGAAGGTCTCGAAGGAAGAATCTTTTATTGGCATGTCCTCCTCATCCCACTCTTCAATATCGTGCAGCGAATCTATTTGGCTAAATAATTTATTTCGACGATCTCGATCCAGATGCATAGCTACTTTTGAGGCAAGTATCTTTACTGATGCGGTTGCATCAAAGAGCTTCTCTTCTATGGACTTTTTACTTGGAACAAATGCAAAAGAAGCTGGAGAGGGTGGAATCGTCAACTTAGTAATGTTTTGAGAGGTCTGTTTGGTAAGTTCGCTTACTGAAGCCGAACTAACATCAAAAAATGAATTAAAAAGTTGAATTGGTTTTTTTTGTACCGCATAGAAATGAGAAGTCGATTGTTTATCCCGATGCTGTTTAAGAGCATCATGCAGCAATGAGGTGGCATTACTATATGGGGTCAAATCGTTGCTCATTGAAATAAACTCCTGGCAGGTTGGCTTATACATGCCTCAAAAACCTGATTCTTTTTTGTGCGAATATTGTTCAATAATTTAATAAGATCAGAATCACTCTGAGGTGGATTCTTATCGGAGGAAATATCGGTATCAATAACAAACGAAGCATGTTCCAGAAGAGGTGAAGGTACGCTTGCTGTATTAATAGTTAGTTGGCAATTTATATCTTTTAAAGTAACTGAAGCCTGCAAGGCATATGCCTCCAATGGATTCAATATATCAGGCATTTTAGGGTAAATATTTAAAAATTGCTCATGTTCAATAACAGGTGCGGTGGCGGGAATGTCAATTCGATTGATATATCGAACCCCGATTCGGCTGATTTGCTGAAATCCCATTATTTTTTTTAAAGCACCCCAATCTCTTTCAAATCGCTCAATAAAATTTCCCCAGCCTTGGTATGGGGCGAGTTGAGATAGCGTAATGGAGTTTGGCCATAGCACCACAAGCTGGGTTTGATCATCTGTTGAGAGTCGATGACCAAGTGTTGGTTTAAGGTTTGCCTTATTATTTCCTGCATCCTTGATATTGAATTCCAAGGAAAGGTCAAAAGTGGATACGTCCTGTTTATGCGGGTAATGCTTCTGTAGTGCATTATTGACGGAGGCTAATTGTTTTGTGTCCATTGGCGACGAAAATGTAATGCCAATTACTGCCTCGGTAATTGGCGGGCGCGCATACACAACTTCAGTTGAAGCAGTTTCTATCATGGGCACATCTTAACCATTTTAGCTTTTTTGCAGATGTTGATAATGGTGCACATTTATACATTATAGACACAACCTCCAAAGTTATGTTCATCAGAAGTAAAGGGGGTAATATTGCTTTTACCGACTAATCGGCTTATACCGAATCCGCTTAGGCTTCGCGCCCTCCTCACCCAAGCGCTTGCGCTTATCAGCCTCATATTCCTGATAGTTGCCGTCGAAGAAAGTCCAGTGCGAATCACCTTCCGCTGCGAGGATGTGGGTGGCGATGCGGTCGAGGAACCAGCGGTCGTGCGAGATCACCAGCACGCAGCCGGCGAATTCGAGCAGCGCATCTTCCAGCGCGCGCAGCGTTTCCACGTCCAGATCGTTCGACGGTTCGTCGAGCAATAGCACGTTGCCGCCGGAGATCAATGTCTGCGCCAAATGCAGCCTGCCGCGTTCGCCGCCCGACAATTGTCCGACGAGCTTGGCCTGGTCGCCGCCCTTGAAGTTGAAGCGGCCGATGTAGGCGCGCGCCAGGGTCTCGTATTTGCCCACGGTGAGGATGTCGTTGCCGCCGGAGATCGCGTCGAACACGGTCTTGTCGTTCTGCAGCGCGTCGCGCGCCTGGTCAACATGGGCAATTTTTACCGTAGTTCCGATTGCAACGATGCCGGAATCCGGTTTTTCTTTTCCGGTGATGAGTTTGAACAGCGTGGATTTGCCCGCGCCGTTCGGCCCAATGATGCCGACAATCGCGCCGGGCGGTACTTTGAAACTGAGGTTGTCGATCAGCAGGCGGTCACCGTAGGCTTTGCTCACACCATTGAATTCGATGACTTCGTTGCCGAGCCGTTCGCCGACCGGGATGAAGATCTCCTGCGTCTCGTTGCGCTTCTGGTGTTCCTGCGAATTAAGTTCCTCGAAGCGGGCGATACGCGCCTTGGATTTCGCCTGGCGTCCTTTGGGATTCTGCCGCACCCATTCGAGTTCCTGCTTCATCGCTTTCATGTGCGCATCGACCTGCTTGTTCTCCTGCTCGAGGCGCGCTTCCTTCTGTTCCAGCCAGCTCGAATAATTGCCCTTCCACGGGATGCCGTGGCCGCGATCGAGTTCGAGTATCCATTCGGCGGCGTTGTCGAGGAAGTAGCGATCGTGCGTGACCGCGACCACGGTGCCGGGGAAGCGCACCAGGAATTGTTCCAGCCATTCCACCGATTCGGCATCGAGGTGGTTGGTCGGCTCGTCCAGCAGCAGCATGTCGGGCTTTTCCAGCAGCAGCTTGCACAGCGCGACGCGGCGTTTCTCGCCGCCGGAAAGATTCTTGATCGGCGCATCCCACGGCGGCAGGCGCAGCGCATCGGCTGCGATCTCCATCTGGTGCGCGGCATCGGAACCGCCTGCGGCGATGATATTTTCCAGGCGCGCCTGCTCGGCGGCAAGCGCGTCGAAGTCGGCATTCTCTTCGGCATAGGCGGCATACACCTCGTCGAGTTTTTTCTGCGCCTGCATCACTTCGCCGAGCGCGGATTCGACTTCCTGCTTGACGGTGTTGGCAGGATTGAGCTGTGGCTCCTGCGGCAGATAGCCGATCTTGATGTTGGGCAGGTGCTGCACCTCGCCCTCGTATTCCTTGTCCACATTCGCCATGATGCGCAGCACGGTGGATTTGCCCGAGCCGTTCAGGCCGAGCAGGCCGATCTTCGCGCCTGGGAAGAAGCTGAGGGAGATGTCCTTGATGATTTGACGCTTGGGAGGAACGATCTTGCTCACGCGGAGCATCGACATTACGTATTGGGCCATGTGCTGTATCTCTAGGGTTGAATCGGAAAGGGCGTAGCTTACCGCAAAGGGCTGATAACCAGAAATGGCGGCTTTGTTGGGAGGCCGGACATAAAAGTTTTTTGATGCAAGGTTTTTATATCTGCTAGAGTGTCAGTGCATCAAACGCAATTCATTTTACAAGGAGGGGTCATGGCAAAATTAGACTTTGGTAGTGCAGAGAATCTTATCCGTATCGGGTTGGTGCTGTCGTTCGTGGCAATCACGCTTTTGACAGGAACCTCTTTTGCAGAGGCTGCAAAAACATATTTCTGGATCGCATTGATCATCCTGTTTTTTGAAACATTCAAGCTGCCATCGGTATCCGTGACGAACGGGGCCATTGCGGAAATAATATTATCCATTGCGATGGGCACTGCGGCTATCAAAGGATTGTTTGCCTCGGTTGGTAAAACTTTCACCGAGTATCACATCTTCCTGATCATGTTCATCATCGGCGTTCTGGTCATCATCTACGGCGCTTACAAAAAACTGTAATCCATTAAGGCAGATTGCTGAGCTGCGCCCATCACAATGGCGCAGCCGCAAATCACTACTCAGATATGAAGATCCATCCCAGGCATTCCAATTTATTATTCGCGCTGTTCATGTCGCTGGGCATGGTTTTAATCATGTCCGGCGTGCTGGCGGTGATCTACCGCGGCTTTGAAGGCTTCCTGGAAAATTGGGCGCGCGGCTTCATCATCGCATGGCCCTTCGCATTTCCCTCCGTATTGGTGCTTGCGCCCCGGGTGCGCAGGTTGGTGCAGGGGCTGACGGCCAATATTTACTAGCAGCCTGCGCTTCCGCACCACAGCCTTGCGCGATTCTTTTTGCATGCCGGGCTTGATTGACCGTAGCCGAAAATGCTGGAACACTGCGCGCTGATTGATTGGGGATGGTGGGTATGAAGCTGGGAAGAAACGATCCGTGCAGCTGCGGAAGTGGAAAAAAATACAAGAATTGTTGTCAGGGGAAAGTCGAGTCTCGCTCCTTTGACTCACGCCTCCAAGTGCCGACACAAGATGAGTTGAACCAGTTGATCGCCCTGTTCAACGCCGGGCGTTATGTGGAACTGGAAAATCGGGCGCTCTTGCTGATCAAGCAGTATCCGAGTTCCGGGTTTGTCTGGATGGGATTGGGTTTGTCCCTGCAGATGCAGGGCAAAGACGCGCTGCCTGCTTTGCAAAAGACAGCAGAACTGATGCCCGATGATGCCGCCGCACACAATAACCTGGCCAATACTCTTCGGGAACGCGGGCAACTTGAAAGCTCAGAGGCAAGCTGCCGCCGGGCACTGAAGATCAACCCGAATTTTGCCGAGGCGCACAGCAATCTGGGTCTTGCCCTGCTAAAGCTCGGGCAACTTGATGGTGCCGTGGCCGGCTTTCGCCGTGCGCTACAGATCAAACCCGATTTCGCCGATGCGCATAGCAATCTGGGTTACGCATTGAAAGAGCTCGGGCAATTTGACAAAGCCGTTGCCAGTTGCCGCCGGGCACTGGAACTCAAGCCGGATTTTGCCGATGCGCACACCAACTTGGGTAATGCACTGAAAGAGATCGGGCAACTCGAAGATGCCGTGACCAGCTATCTTCTTGCTCTCAAGATCAAACCCGATTTTGCCGAGGCGCACAACAATCTGGGCAACGCCCTTAAAGACCTCGGCCGACTCAATGACGCAAAAGCCAGTTACCTTCGTGCGTTAAAGATCAAACCCGATTTTGCTGATTCGCATTTCAACATGGGTTGTGTTTTAACGGACATTGGGCATCTCGATGAAGCGGCGGCAAGCTACCGCCGTGCGCTGGAGCTCAAGCCGGATTTCATCAATGCGCAAAGTAGCCTGCTGTTCATCCTGAACTATACAGCCAAGCACGCCCCTGCCTTTTGTATGGCAGAAGCCAAGCAATACGGACAAATGGTCGCCAGGAAGGTGACAGCGCGATTTTCTAAATGGCGGTGTCCGGCCAAGCCTGAACGCTTGCGGGTGGGCTTGGTGTCGGGTGATTTCCTGAATCACCCCGTAGGTTTTTTTCTGGAAGGACTGCTGGCTCATATCGATCCGGCTCGCATTGAGCTGGTTGCTTACCCGACACACCACAAGGAAGACGAACTCACCGCACGCATCCGCCCGTATTTTTCTAAATGGAAATCGTTGGTCGGTAAAAGCGATGAAGCCGCTGCTCACCTGATACACGCCGACAGCGTGCATGTGCTGCTGGATATTGCCGGCCATACCTCCTACAACCGCTTGCCGGTGTTCGCCTGGAAGCCGGCACCGGTTCAGGCTATGTGGCTGGGTTATTTCGCGACCACCGGCATAGCAGAGATGGACTACATTCTGGGAGACAAATGGACGCTTCCAGACGGGGAAGAACATAACTTTGTGGAAAAGGGCTGGCGTTTGTCGGGCGCGCAGTGGTGTATGACACCACCAAAGGAGGATATAAAGGTTGCAGAGTTGCCGGCATTGCGGAATCAGTCGATCACGTTTGGCACACTTAACAACATCGCCAAAATGAATGCTCGGGTAGTGGCATGCTGGGCACGTATCTTGAGCGAGATGCCCAATAGCCGATTGTATTTGAACATAAGAAACTTGCATAACGATGCACTTATGAAAAATGTCATTGAGTGGTTTGCCGCACATGGCATCGCTGAAAATCGCTTGATTCTGGAGACGACTAGCGGCCGCGTTGCGGCTTTGAATAGTTATAACAAGATTGACATCGCGCTGGATCCTTTTCCATACCCGGGTGGCACGACCAGTTACGAGGCTTTATGGATGGGTGTGCCGATATTGACTATGCGGGGCAGCACTTATCTTTCGCACCTGGGCGAAAGCATCATGCACAACGCGGGGTTGCCCGAGTGGATAGCAGCGGACGAAGAGGACTACATCGCCAAGGCTGTTGCCTTTGGCAGCAACTTGGCGGACTTGGCGAACTTGCGTAGCAGTTTGCGGGCGCGGGTACTCGCATCGCCATTGTTCGATGCAACGCTCTTTGCCCGCAGTTTCGAGGAGGCGCTGTGGGGGATGTGGCAAGCGCGTATCCAACCTGAATCATCCGGCGACCCCAAGTTTTTGACCACCTCGCGCGATTGAGTTACGCAAGCCAGCTTCACCACTTGACCTGCATTCATTTCGTATTGAGTACCCCGGTTCCTTGCCGCAGGTCATGCGATTCACAAGAAAATGTATAGAGATATTTTGCTACTCGATCGGCAACGATTTTCAGGCAGTTTCGGAGCTGCTTTAATAATTTCGATACTGTTAAAATACCGAGTGATAATTGACCCAAGTGGTGAGCATGGATCCAGGAATGAATGAACCGGTGCAGCAAACACAACCCCATACTACAGAGTTGAATGCGCTGATCGCGCTGTATAACGCGCAACGTTTTTCCGAAGTGGAAAGCAAGACACGTTCGCTGATCGGACAGCATCCGAATGCCGCACTGCTGTGGAAACTATTGGGTGCTTCGCTGCAGATGCAGGGCAAGGACGCACTGCCTGCTTTGCAAAACGCGGCGCAGTTGTCCCCGAATGATACCGAGGCGCACAACAGTCTGGGTGTCATTTTTCAGGAACGCGGACAATTGGATGACGCGGTGGCCAGCTATCGCAGTGCGCTGAGGATGGATCCCGGTTTTGTCGAGGCGCATTACAATCTGGGCAATGTGTTGAGTGAGCTGGGTCAACTCGAAGAAGCGGTGGCCAGCTATCGCAACGCGCTCAAGATCAATCCCAATGTCCCCATGATACTCAGCAACCTTGGCGCTGCGCTGCAGGAACTCGGGCGACTCGAAGAGGCGCTGTCAAGCTGCCGCCGCGCGCTGGAACTCGAACCGGGTTGGGCTGTGGTGCACAGCAATCTGTTGGGCATGATGATCTGCTCTCCCGGCCACGCGCCTTCATCCTGCCTGGACGAAGCTCGCGAATATGGACGGCGAGTGAGCATGACCGTGACATCACGATTTACCAGCTGGCGATGTGCTGCCGATCCGATGCGCTTGCGGGTGGGCGTGGTGTCGGCTGATCTGCATAATCATCCGGTGGGCTATTTTCTGGAAAGTCTGCTGGCGCAGCTTGATCCCGCCCGCGTCGAGTTGATCGCTTATCCGATCGGCATGCAAGCCGACGATCTTACTGCGCGCATCAAGCCGCGCTTCGCCGCATGGAAGTCGCTGTATGACCTGAGCGACGAAGTAGCCGCGCGTTTGATCCATGCCGACGGTGTGCATGTGCTGCTGGATCTTTCCGGTCACACCGAACAGAACCGTCTGCCGATATTCGCCTGGAAACCCGCTCCTGTGCAGGCAAGCTGGCTGGGCTATTTCGGCACCACCGGCATGGCGGAGATGGATTATCTGTTGGCGGACAAAGTGTGCGTGCCCGAAGCGCAGCGTAAAAACGTCAGCGAAGCGGTGTGGTATCTGCCCGGTACGCGCTGGTGTTTCACCGCACCCGAGGTTGACTTGCCTGTTGCCTCTTTGCCCGCGTTGCAAAATGGCTACATCACTTTCGGTTGTTTTCAACGGCTGACAAAAGTGGGCAACGACGTGCTGACGGTATGGGGAAAGATCCTTCGTGCCTTGCCGAATGCGAGGCTGCGCTGGCAGTGCAAACAACTCGCGGACCCAACGATCGCGGCGCAGTTCGTCGAACGTTTGCAACGGCACGGCATCAACCCCGCGCGGGTGATGATGCACGGTGGCGTGTCGCGCGAAGATTATCTGGCCGCTCACGCCGAAGTAGATGTGATACTGGATACGTTTCCATTTCCCGGCGGCACCACCACCTGCGAAGCGCTGTGGATGGGTGTGCCTACGCTGACATTGGCAGGAGACACACTGTTGGCCAGACAGGGCGCAAGCTTGCTCACGGCGGTGGGACTGGAAGATTGGGTCGCTACAAGTGTAGAAGATTACGCAGACAAGGCGGTGACACTGACCAGCGATATCCCCAGGCTGGCCAAGTTACGCGCAGGACTGCGCGAGCAGGTGTGCGCATCGCCGTTGTTTGATGCCCAACGTTTTGCGCGGAATTTCGAAGAAGCACTGTGGGGG
>JANXXH010000022.1 GCA_025350705.1 Gallionella sp. | reverse complement strand
CGGAGGCGGTGCAAGGATTGTGGACAAATACAGTGAGAAAGAAAAATCTCACCCAGAAATAGAAACAAAAAAAGAAACAGAAAACCGGGGCAGCGCCGTTCCGCTGCATGAAGAAGGTTGCCCTCTTAAACTCGATGCATTATTGTCTTGACGGAGGGGTCCACTGTAATCCTCATTCTTTGGGCGAATACTGCGTCTATCTTTAAGGGCAGGTAGGTGCTCTACTCGAACCATTCGCATAAACTAGGAATGGTTGATTTGACCTTTATATCAAACAAAATTAGGTTATAATTTGGGTGTCACAAATTGGGGTCACACAGAAAATGTGACACCAGCGGCTGACGGGAATTAAATGCTGTTTTTAATCAATGGTTTTAGCTCTAATGGGAGAGTGTCCCGTCCACTCCGCCAAATTGAGGCGAACGCGAGTTCGCCTTTTTTACATTTTCTTTCTTTAAATCAATAGTCGGATGGGATTGCCATGTTTGATTTCGTTCATGAAAATAAAAAGCTGGTACAAATTGTTCTGGCGCTTATTATTTTGCCATTTGCTTTATGGGGGGTGAGCTCATATGACAAATCCGGGAATTCAGTCGACGTAGTTGCTACGGTGAATGGCGCCAAGATCACTCAGCAAGAACTTGAAAATTCACTTCGCCAGCAACAAGATCGGATGCGACAGCAGCTGGGCGAAAAATTTGATGCGGCGATGTTTGATAATCCCGAGATGAAGCGCGCGGTTCTGGATAATCTGATTTCGCATCGCTTGCTGGTCGAGCGTGCAAATTCGGCAAGGTTGGCTGTGCCGAATGATCAGGTGGCGCGTGTGATCGCCGGTATAGAGGCTTTCCAGGACGGCGGGAAGTTCGACAAGAAACGTTACCAAGCTGTGCTGGCAAACCAGAACTTGTCGCCATCGACGTTTGAGTCACGGGTGCGTAATGAGTTGCTCGGGCAACAATTGCAGGATACTTTTGCGCAAAATGGATTTTCCGCGAACAGTATTGCGGAAAACGTCGTTCGTTTGAACGAACAGCAACGCATGGTGAGTGTGTCACACGTATCATTTCAGTCGTTTATGTCGCAGGCAAAAGTGGATGATGCCGAACTGAAAAAGTATTACGAACAAAATCAAAATGAGTTCCAGGTTCAAGAGCAGGCCAAAGTGGAGTTTGTGAAATTCTCAGTGGATGATTTGCTTGCGAAAGCCGAGTTGAGCAAAGAAGATGTGCGCAAGTATTACGACGAGCACAAAAATGATTTTGGCTCGCCGGAGGAACGTCGTGCGGCGCATATCCTGATCTCTGTCAGTGCGTCGGCGTCGCAAGCCGAACAGGATGCAGCCAAGGCCAAGGCCGAGCAATTGCTGCAACAAGCCAGGCAGAATCCGGCCAAGTTTGCCGAGTTGGCCAAAAAGAATTCGCAAGATCCCGGCTCCGCTGCGAGCGGTGGGGACCTCGGGTTTTTTGGACGCGGCATGATGGTCAAGCCGTTCGATGATGCTGCCTTTGCTTTGAAGGCCGGTGAGATCAGCGGGCTGGTGAAGTCGGATTTCGGTTATCACATCATCAAGCTGGTTGCGGTCAAGCCATCCAGATTTCTACCTTTCGATGAAGCGCGTGAAGGTATCGTAAATAAGCTGCGTCAGCAAAAAGCTGCCGACATGTTCGCCGAGATGGCGGAGAAATTCAGCAATGCAGTCTATGAGCAAAGCGATACATTGAAGCCGGCGGCCGACCTGGTTGGTGCAAAGATCGAGCGGAGCGGATGGTTGTTCAAAGGAACGCCCACTGGTGAGCCTTGGACAGCAAAAATGTTGCAGGCTGTCTTTAACGAGGAAGTCGTGAAGAATAAGCGCAACACGGCTGCGATCGAGGTGTCGCCGAGTACGCTGGTTGCTGCGCGCATGCTGGAATACAAGCCGACCTCGGTGCGTGCGTTGAGCGAAGTGCAGGAAGTGATCCGTCAAAAATTATTGCGACAGCAGGCGCTGGAGATGGCGGTAAAACAGGGTAAATCGATGCAGGAGCAACTGCAAGGGGGCGGTAAACCGACATTGAGCTGGGGCGCTTCCCAGAGCGTTACTCGCTCGCAACACGGCTCCCTGGACACGGGTTTGGTGCGGCAAATATTCCAGGCGAATGCGACCAAGCTACCGCAGTTTGTCGGTGCGGAAGCGGTGCAGGATGGTTACGTGCTGGTTCGTATCGATGCTGTCAAAGAGGGGGAGGCCGTCAATGACGAAAAGCGCACACGGTATGCGCAGCAGTTGCGCCAACTGACCGGCGAGGAAATGTCCCGAGCCTATCTGGCTGACGCCAGGCAGCAGGCGACGATCAAGGTGAGTTTGCCAAACGCCGCGGCGCAGCCTTGATTTTGAATTAACGCCAAATAAAAATGCCACTATCGGGTGGCGTTTTTATTTGGCGGGTGTAATCCTATTTATGCGTTCTGGTTATGCTTCAGTCGCGCCCAGAGCAGTGGAGTTGAATCCACCGTCCACGTAAGTGATTTCACCGGTGATGCCGCTGGCCAGATCGCTGCACAGGAATGCGGCAGCATTGCCTACCTCTTCGATGGTTACATTGCGCTTGAGAGGTGCACTCTTCTCGTTGTAGCTGAGCAATTTGTGGAAATCAGCAATCCCGGCCGAAGCCAGGGTTTTGATCGGGCCTGCTGAGATGCCATTTACGCGTATCCCTTGTTTACCCAATTGCATCGCCAGATAACGCACGCTGGCCTCCAGGCTGGCTTTAGCCAAACCCATCACATTGTAATGCGGCATGGTGCGCACCGCGCCCAGGTAACTCATGGTCAACAGTGCAGCCTTGTCGTTCAAATAAGGCAGGGCAGCTTTGGCCAGCGCGGGGAAGCTATAGGCGCTGATGTCATGTGCGATGCGGAAAGCTTCGCGGCTGAACCCATCGAGAAACTCTCCATTCAGCGCTTCGCGCGGCGCGAAGGCGATCGCGTGGATGAAGCCATCGAATTTATCCCAGTGCTTGCTCAGATCGACGAACAGTTGGGCGATGTCGTCATCGCTGCCGACATCGCATTGAAAGACCAGTTCGCTGTTGAATTCCTTGGCTAAACCCAAAACCCGATCACGCACTCGCTCACCCTGATAGGTGAAGGCCAATTCCGCGCCTTCGCGGTGCATGGTTTGGGCAATACCATAGGCGATCGAACGTGTGCTGATCATGCCCGTAATCAGGATGCGTTTGTTGGTCAGGAATCCCACTTTGTTCCTTTGCTATAGGTCAGTCATTGTGAATGCGGTCAGTATAACCTGTGTCAGTGCGTAGAGAATTCATTAAACACCACGCAGGGTTTTCAGCAGGGGGCCGACCAACCTTGATATATTCCGCTTTGCTACCAAACGCCGACCAAGCAATTGATTAACGATAGTCAAATACATCCGCAAGGGGTGCGCCGTGGTTGTACCAAAGGCAGGCAATCCACTACGAAGCAAGCTGCGTGTGGAGTTGTCACTAAGGGGTAAAGCCCCGGCAGCACACATGGCTGGCTAAGATGTTGTTGAGCGGGTAACACTTACTGCTGAAGGGCATTAGCGATTTGGCGCCGGTATTTAGCGTTGTCACTGACCGATGCAATCGTATATAATCCCACGCTGTCAAATTTTAGGCTCCCCCTTCATGCTGGAAGTCAGCAATCTTGCTTGTAGTCGTGGCGACCATCAACTGTTTTGCGGATTGAATTTCTCGCTGAACCCTGGGCAGATCATGCAAGTGCAAGGCGCGAATGGCAGCGGAAAAACCAGTTTGCTGCGCACCTTGTGCGGTTTTCTGATGCCGGATGAGGGCGATATTATTTGGCGCGGTGAAAGCACCCGCGAACTGGATGAGGATTATTACGCCGAGTTGCTGTACCTCGGACATTTGAATGCGATTAAAGATGAGTTGAGCGCGCTGGAGAATTTGCGCATTTCGGCGGGGCTCTCGGGAATTGAACTCGAAGAGAAAGAGGCGATAGCCGCTTTGCGGCGCATGGGCTTGCGCGGACGCGAGCAGTTGCCCACCAAAGTGCTTTCGCAAGGTCAGCGGCGGCGAGTTGCCCTGGCGCGTTTGCTTGTCACCGATGCCAAGCTGTGGATACTCGACGAACCTTTGACGGCGCTGGATGTCGGAGCCGTGGAATTGATTCAGGATTTGATTGCGGAGCATTTGGCTCGGCAGGGAATGGTAATTTTTACCACTCATCAGCCGTTGAGCGTGGCGGGAATTGAGATGCGCACGTTGTCGCTGTCATGAAGAAGTCCACGATGTTAGGCTTGCTGGTGCTGGTGATACGGCGCGATCTGATTTTGGCGATGCGTCGCCGGGCGGATGTGCTCACCACACTGGTTTTTTTCGTGATGGTGGTCAGCTTGTTTCCGTTGGGAGTAGGCCCGGAACTGTCCATGTTGCGTAAAATGGCCCCGGGCGTGTTGTGGGTGGCGGCTTTGCTGGCTTCGATGTTGTCGCTGGGACGATTGTTTCTGGCAGACTATCTGGACGGTACGCTGGAGCAGATGATGTTGGCGCCGCAATCGTTGTCCATGCTCGTGCTGGGCAAGATGACGGCGCACTGGATGGTGTCCGGTTTGCCGCTGGTATTGATGGCTCCGGTGCTGGGTTTGCAGTTCGACATGGCGGGGCAGGCGCTCGGTGTGTTGATCATCGGTTTGTTGTTGGGAACGCCGATACTCAGCATGATCGGCGCGATCGGCGCGGCATTGACGCTGGGCTTGCGCGGTGGCGGTGTGTTATTGTCGTTGTTGGTGTTGCCATTGTGCATCCCGGTGCTGATCTTCGGCGCGGGTGCGGTCGAGGCGATATCGAGCGGATTGAGTATCGTGTCCCATCTGTCTTTGCTGGGTGCGATGTTGGTGTTGGCCTTGGTGTTCACCCCGTGGGTGACCGCCCATGCGTTGCGTATTTCGATGGAGTGATGATTTGGCAATTAACTGGTTCAAATATTCTGCACCAACCACCTTTTACGGCCTGGCCGGAAAGTTGATCCCTTGGTTCGCGATCTTTGCTGCAATCCTGTTTGCAATTGGCTTGTATATCGGCTTTTTTGTCGCGCCTGTGGATGCACAACAAGGTGAATTCTATCGCATCATATTCATACATGTGCCGGCTTCCATCCTGTCCATGTTCCTGTATATGATCATGGCCGGTTATGCGGCGTTGGGATTGATTTTTAATACCCGTTTGTCGGCGATGATGGCCAGTGCGATCGCGCCGACGGGCGCATTGTTCGCCTTGATTTCGTTATGGACTGGCGCGCTGTGGGGCAAACCGATGTGGGGCGCATGGTGGATGTGGGATGCGCGCATGACCTCCGAGTTGATCCTGCTGTTCCTGTATTTGGGTTTCATCGCGTTGCACGCTTCGATCGACGACCCGCGCCGCGCAGATCGTGCCGCTGCATTGTTGGCTATCGTCGGTTCGGTGAACGTGCCGATCATTTACTTTTCGGTTAAGTGGTGGAATACCCTGCATCAGGGTGCGACCATCAAATTTGGCGGCACCAGCATGCATGTCGCGATGCAGCAGTCCCTGTTCATCATGATGCTGGCCTGCTGGTTATATGCGATCGCGGTCGTGTTGGCACGGGTGCGCAGCATCATTCTGGAGCGTGAGCGGAATACCACTTGGATTAATGACTTGCAGGAGGTGCGGTCATGAGACGGTGCGCGAATGCGACGGGTGCGGGAATGACCGCATTGCACCTCCTCCCGCAGCGGGAGGGTGGCAGCGAAGCTGCCGGGCACCCACCGGCGTACTCCTTGCGGGTGCAATCTGCTGGATTCGCCATAACCAGCGACTTGGCGAGCGTCGTTTGCGCGCCTAGTCGAATGGCTATAACCAATGACTTAACCGGCGTTTTTTGCCGGGTTAGTCAGATGGCTAGTAGTCATATCAGTTGTTTCATCAGTAACGTGTTGGAGGTGCAACTATGAGTTTGGATATCTGGATGAGAGAGAATCCGCTTACCTATGTATGGATCGGGTCATACGCTGTGGCCCTGATCATTTTTGTGGTTGAGATAGCAATGGTCATACACAAAAGGAAAATTACTTTGCAGCAGGTTCGCCTGATGCGTGATGCAGGAGTTGAGGGATAGAATGAAACCGCGCCAAAAAAGATTTGTGTTCATCGCTGTTGCTGTTGCCGGGTTGTCCTTGGCGGTCGGCTTGGTGCTGTACGCGTTGAGGGGGAATGTCAATTTGTATTTCACCCCGACTCAAGTGTTTAACAATGAGGTTCCGCAGGGACGCAGCTTCCGCATCGGAGGGTTGGTCGAAGAAGGTAGCGTAAAGCGGGATAAGGAAGGTTTGGCGACCAATTTCGTGATTACCGATACGAATAAAAAGATCCCGGTCACCTATAAAGGCATCCTTCCTGACCTGTTCAAAGAAGGCAAAGGCGTGGTCGCGCAGGGCAAGGTGGAAGCCGATGGTGTGATGCATGCCGAAGAAGTGCTGGCCAAGCATGATGAAAATTACATGCCGCCAGAAGCGGCCGATGCCATCAAAAAAGCCGGCGAAGCAAATGCGGCCAGCAAGGCTGCTGCCGGTATGCCCGTTACACCCGTAGCTAAATAATTATTTGCCAAATATAACTGAAAGGCCACTGATATGATTCCAGAACTCGGTCATTTTTCATTAATTGTTGCGCTGTTTTTAGCGCTTACTTTAGGCGTGTTACCGATACTCGGCGCTGCCCGGAATAATCCGGTCTGGATGAGCATCGCCAGACCTTTGGCATTCGGGCAGTTCGTGTTTATCGCGCTGGCGTTTGCAACTCTGGCCAACGCGTTTCTCCACAATGATTTTTCCGTGCTGTATGTCGCGGAACACTCCAATTCTCAATTGCCCATGCAATATCGTTTTGCCGCGATCTGGGGCGGGCATGAAGGCTCGCTGCTGTTGTGGGTAACCATCTTGTCGATCTGGACCGCCGCGGTCGCCGCGTTCAGCAAGCATCTGCCGGAAGAAATGGTTGCGCGCGTGCTGGGTGTGATGGGATTGATCTCGGTAGGTTTCATACTGTTCATGCTGCTCACTTCGAATCCTTTCGATCGTTTGTTGCCTGCCGCGGCCGATGGACAGGAGTTGAATCCCTTATTGCAGGATCCGGGTCTGGTGATCCATCCACCGATGTTGTACATGGGCTATGTGGGGTTCTCGGTGGCGTTTGCGTTTGCGATCGCCGCATTGCTGGGCGGAAAACTGGATGCCACATGGGCGCGCTGGTCGCGTCCCTGGACCACCGTGGCATGGACGTTCCTGACCACAGGGGTCATGCTGGGCAGTTGGTGGGCTTACTATGAACTCGGCTGGGGCGGCTGGTGGTTCTGGGATCCGGTGGAGAACGCCTCATTCATGCCCTGGCTGGTGGGCACGGCGCTGATCCATTCGCTGGCCGTTACCGAAAAACGCGGCGCGTTCAAGAGTTGGACGGTGTTGCTGGCGATAGCCGCATTCTCCCTCAGTCTGCTGGGTACCTTCCTGGTGCGATCCGGCGTGCTGACCTCGGTGCATTCGTTCGCAACCGATCCCAAACGCGGCATATTCATTCTGGGCTTTCTTACTGTGGTGATCGGCGGGTCGCTGCTGCTGTTCGCCTGGCGTGCGCCCAAGATCGGGCTGGGCGGCAAGTTCGACATGGTCTCGCGCGAGTCTATGTTGCTGTCGAATAACGTGCTGCTGTCGGTTGCTGCCGCGTCGGTGTTCATCGGCACACTGTATCCGCTGTTCATGGATGCGCTGGGCATGGGCAAGCTTTCGGTGGGACCTCCTTATTTTGAAGCGGTGTTCGTCCCGCTGATGGCGCTGGCGGTATTGATGATGGGATTGGGGGCATTGGCACGCTGGAAACAGACCAGCGTGACGGAATTGACCAAGCGCGTGCGCTGGGGCTTTGCTGCGGCATTCGTCCTCGCCGTGTTGTTGCCCTTCGTGTTCAATCACTGGACACCGATGATCGCATTCGGGCTGTTACTTTCATTCTGGATCATCGCCTCGCTGGTGGTCAGTTTGCAGCAGCGCTGGGCGGGGCAGGGAGCCTTCATGCAACGCGTGCGTAATCAAAGTTTGAGTTATTACGGCATGCAATTTGCGCATTTCGGCGTGGCGATATTCATCATCGGGGTGACCGTGGTGAAAGGCTATGCAACCGAGCGTGACGTGCGCATGAATGTGGGCGAAACTGTTGATGCGGGGGGGTATGTATTCCGTTTTGATGGCGTGCGCGAAATCAATGGCCCGAACTATGTGGCGACAGAGGGGCATTTCACCGTCACCAAGGATGGCAAGCTGGTTACTGGACTGCTTCCGCAGAAGCGCCGTTACAACGCGTCCGGAATGCCGATGACCGAAGCCGCGATCGACACAGGACTGTTCCGCGACCTGTATGTTTCCCTGGGCGAACCGATCCCCGAGACGCAAGGTGCCTGGGCGGTACGCGTTTATTACAAGCCATTCGTGGATTGGATCTGGGTAGGCTGCCTGATGATGGCCCTGGGTGGAGTACTGGCTATCAGTGATCGTCGCTATCGTGTTCACAGCAAAAAAGCGAGTCGTATCAGTGAAAGCAGTTTGCCTGCTGGCGGTGGCATGGCAGCAGAGGGCAAGGCATCATGATGCGTTTCTGGCCATTTGTGGTCTTCGTGGTATTAGCGGTTTTCCTGTACATAGGGCTGGGACTGAATCCGCATGAAGTGCCCTCACCTTTGATAAATAAACCTGCGCCTGCTTTTATTCTGCCGCAGTTGCAAGACACTTCCAAACAATTTTCGTCACAGGACATGAAAGGGAAAGTCTGGTTGCTTAATGTGTGGGCATCCTGGTGCGTTTCCTGCAGGGAGGAACACCCTGTTCTGATGGCGCTGGCAAGCAAGAACATCGTGCCGATCTATGGTCTGGATTACAAGGATAAGAACGAAGATGGTAAAGCATGGCTGCGTAATGGTGGTGACCCTTACACCTTGGTTATCACCGATGCGGACGGTCGTGTCGGGATCGATTACGGCGTGTATGGTGTTCCTGAAACCTATGTCATCGACAAACAGGGCGTGATTCGGTACAAGCAGATCGGTGCGGTAACGCATGAGAGCCTGCAGAAAAAAATCCTTCCAATGATTGCGGAATTGCAAGCAAAATGAAATATCTATTGATGCTTCTGATCTGTATATTGCCGACCTTTTCCTATGCCGGCGAAGCAAGAGATATGGCCGATGACCCTGTACTGGAAAAGCGCATGGTCGGTTTGGCGGAAAACCTGCGTTGCCTGGTTTGCCAGAATGAGTCGCTGGCAAGCTCGCGTTCCGATCTTGCAAAAGACCTGCGCCAGGAAGTGCGCGACCAAATGAAGAAGGGCATGACCGACCAGGAGATCATCGATTATCTGGTTTCTCGCTACGGTGATTTCGTGTTGTTTGACCCGCCGATGAAAAGTTATACCCTGCTGCTTTGGTATGGCCCGTTCGCCTTGCTGCTGATAGGCTTGGTTGGGTTAATATGGCAAATGCGCAAACGCAAAACTCAAATTCCCGAAGCTTCGCTTTCCGCTGAAGATGCGCAACGTGCAGCAGCTTTGCTAAACCCACCGAAAGACTCACAAACATGATTTTATTCTGGACGCTCTGCGCAGCAATGTTGCTGGTCGCAGCACTTTTTGTCACCCTGCCGCTGTGGCGTAAAGCTTCATCCGATAACGACGTGTTGCGGGATGCAGCGAATCTGGGGATCTTGCGCGATCAGGCGACAGAGCTCGAAGTCGATTTGCGCAACGGCCTGTTGACCCAGGATTCTTACGAGCAAGGCAAAAGTGAATTGCGATCACGCCTGGTGGAAGAAGTTAAAATCACCGAACAACCCGTAAAGCTGCCGCGCAACCCGGCTAAAGTGCTGGCGATCGTAATGGCAATGATGCTGCCTTTATTCACCGTGCTGATCTATCTGACGTTGGGCAACACCGAAGCGCTATCACCGCAGGAAGTGATCGTCGCGGATTCCGACGGCATCATCCATTCGGAAGAAGCGCTGCAAAGACTGGAAAAGAAAGTAAAGCGGCTTGCCAAAAATCAGAATGACTGGTGGATGCTGGCGCGTTCCTACACTGAACTGAAACGTTTTCCGGAGGCGACAAAAGCATATGAGCGCCTCGTCATACTGGTGCCGAATGAGGCGCAACTCTGGGCAAATTATGCAGATGTCTATGCAATGGCGCATGGTCAAACCCTGCAAGGGGAAGAGGTCTCCAAACTGTTAAACAAGGCCTTGGAGTTGGATGCCAACAACAGCACGGCACTCGCACTGTCTGGCTCGGCAGCCATGGAGCGTGGTGACTACGCCTTGGCGATTACCCACTGGCAAACGCTGATGAGCCAACTGCCACCGGATTCACCGGAGATCGAGGTTTACCGTAGCGGCATCAAGGAGGCAAGTGCACTTCTGGTGGCGCAGCCGGGCGGCAAGGCAAAACTTGCGAATCTATCGTCAGGCAAAGCACCTGAAAGAGTTGCGGCCAATTCGGTTGCATCCATTACGGGTAATGTTTCTTTGAGTCCGGCATTGGCAGGAAAAGTTGCGCCGACCGATACCGTATACATTCTCGCGCGTGCGGCACAAGGACCCAAGATGCCGCTGGCGGTGTTGCGCAAACAGGTGAAGGATTTGCCGTTGAAATTCACGCTTGACGACAGCATGGCGATGCAGCCGCAATTGAAGCTGTCCGGTTTCGCACAAGTCGTGGTGGTAGCGCGCGTGTCGAAGTCCGGCACCCCGATGGGGCAACCCGGCGACCTGCAAGGATTAACCGGAACCATCAAACCGGGCATCAAAGGTTTGAATATTGTGATCGATTCGGTTGTGCCATAGCTTCCGGGCTGCTCAGCTATCTCGGCATCTGATTGAAAGATCGGATGCCGTTTTTGTTTGTGGCATGATGAACAAAAGGGATAGCCCCGAGTCGATACAGAGCTCAGATAAATTATGCAGAACCCTTATGTAGAACCCTAGAAAAGCAAAAAGGCCATCCCGAAAGATGACCTTGGTGCATGCAATTCTGGCTCCCCGACCTGGACTCGAACCAGGGACATCGTGATTAACAGTCACGCTAGGCACTCGGGACGAAAAACGCTCTAGAGGGGAAATGGCCCTCCATCGGTCCGTTTTGGACTTGGGACTTGGGGAAGATTTGGGGAAAAACGCGCGCCGTGCCTGCCGGGCAAAACCGTGCGCCGTTCGTCTTGAACTCGGCGAGCACCCAGGCGATCCTTCGGGGTTCGTTAGAGCCACGCTGGGGCATCGGCCGCAAGCCGTTGTCCCGTATCCATCGACGACGCAGTTGTATTCCGCACGCCGCGCCCCCATCTCCGCCCACTCGGCACTCGCTCCCGAGTGCAAACCGCTACCGTCCTGACGACGGGCTCGACCCACCCGGGGCGAGGAGCATCGACGAGCTCGTCGTGGCGCCGGGCCCAAACAGGACGGTCTTGGCGTTCGGG
>JANXXH010000003.1 GCA_025350705.1 Gallionella sp. | reverse complement strand
GCATCGCCGCGCCGATGGTGGGTGGCATGATCTCGGTCACATTCCTTTCGTTGATCGTGATCCCGGTTTTATATGCCTTGGTCAAGACGCGAGAAGTCAAACATTCATTTACTAAGGAGAGGGTATAGACATGATTGAAATCGTTCCCAATTGGCATCCGATATTCGTTCACTTTACTGTGGCGTTGTTGATTATCGCCGCAGCCATCCACCTGCTGTCCCACTTCTTGCCCAAGGGCGATGCGGCCAATCAACTGACGATAGTCGCGCGCTGGAACCTGTGGTTCGGCGTGGGCTTCACGCTGCTTACCGTCGCGGCGGGCTGGTATGCCTATAACACGGTCGCCCATGACGCGCCCTTGCACATCGCCATGAACGTACACCGCAACTGGGCGATGGCTACGTTCGCGCTGTTACTCGGTATCGCGGGCTGGGAGTATTATTTGTCGCGGCATGGCAGCGGCAAGGGCTGGCTGTTCACCGGCCTGCTGGTCATCGCGGCTGGTTTGTTGCTGTCCACCGCATGGCATGGCGGCGAACTGGTTTACCGCTATGGACTGGGCGTGATGTCCCTGCCTAAACCGGAGGGGCCGGGTCACACCCATGAGCATGGCGAAGAGGCTCTTCATGAAGATGGCCATACCCATAGCCACGATGATGCTGCGCATGACGAACATGATGCGGAACCCGGCCACGCAACTTCCGCAGCGGAGAGCGCAGTCGCAGCAACCAAAAAGGCCAGGCATACCCATCCGCCGGGAACTCCGCCACACAATGATTAGCCTTGCATGGCCATCAAACCGGGTTGGCAAGTGACGCCAACCAAGTCATCAGGTGATATATCTTGTTCAAGGAAGGAGGTGCTTCAAAACGCATAGGTTCTAAATTTACCGCAGCATACACATCAATCAAATTATAGGAGAATAAAATAAAACTAAAATCAATGTTACTTGCCGCCATGCTGGCGATATTTGCCACTTCTGCCGCAACCGCGTTTTCTGCCGAAGAAGCTAAAGCGGAAAAAGCCGAAGCAGCTAAATCAGACAGCAACGGGGCGAAAAAACCGGCAAAGAAAAAGGTAAAGAAACACAGTCATATGGAAGAAAAAACCGGCATGCCGATGTCGGAACCGGCTGCGGGTGGCAAGGAAAAAAAAGACCCTAAGCAGACGCATGACCACACGCAAGACAAGCACTGACATACCCTGTTCGGTCGCGCGGCAATGAGATGATTATTAGCGCGCGCCGAATTTTTCTCGTAACTGATCGTTCATAGACAGATTGAACCCTTTGCGTACCGCCAGTACACAGGATTTTACCCTGATCAAGATCGTCAAACCATGGGCGTGGATGACTTTGTTTATGGCCTATTCGTGACGACGGCGAATGGTTATTTGTAGAGCAATTCGAGCCAGTCACCTTTAGTTTACTCAGCATTACACCTTATGGAGGTAGTTATGGCTGATCCACAGGAAACAAAGCATCTATCCAGAGGACGTTGGGTGTTCTACGGTTTTCTAGCGGTTGCCGGATTCCTTTTGTTCACGGAACACCGTGCGCATATGCTGGGGATATTGCCCTATCTGTTCTTGCTGGCCTGCCCATTGATGCATATGTTCATGCATCGCGGCCACGGTATCCATGACGGTCATGCACATCATCATGGCTCATCCGAAGGAGACCCGAAATGAATGAATCTTCTGATTACGGGCTATGGTCATTGGTCATCATCAACTCGCTGGTGTTCATCATCTTTGCGTTCAGTTTCGCCAAACCGCAAACGCCGCGCGACTGGCGCTCGTTCAGCGCATTCTCGGCGTTCCTGGTGGCGCTGTTTGCCGAGATGTACGGTTACCCGCTGACGATCTACCTGCTGGCTGGTTGGCTGCAAACCTACTACCCGGGGGTGGACTTTTTTTCCCATGACGCAGGACATCTCTGGCACACCTTGCTGGGCTGGAAGGGCGATCCGCATACTGACCCGCTGCACATGCTGAGTGTCGTGTTCATCGGTGGTGGCTTTATTTTGCTGTCGGCTGCATGGAAAGTGCTCTATCAGGCGCAGCGTAGCCATCAACTGGCGACGACCGGGCCTTACGCCAAGATACGCCATCCGCAGTACGATGGGTTCGTGCTGATCATGTTCGGGTTCCTGCTGCAATGGCCGACCTTGCTGACCCTGTTGATGTTCCCGGTGTTGGTGTGGATGTATGTGCGGCTGGCACGTTCCGAGGAACGAGACGCAGAAGCCGAATTTGGCGAGCAATGGCGGGAGTATGCGGCCCGTACACCAAGATTCATGCCGTTTTCGCGAGGTTAACATGACACATCCTCAATCTGGGGCGGCACAGTTAACATTCATCAGGCCCATCGAATTCGGGGCGGGTGCGCTGGTGTTGTTGCTGGCCATCTATTTTGGCGTCGTTGGTTTGATTTCGGGGATGGATTTCACGCTCGAGCAATTTGCAAAATTCTGGTATTTCATCGTGCCCCTTGCGTTGGGCTTCGGCATCCAGGTCGGGCTATACACCTATCTCAAAAATCTCGTCGGACAACACGGTGCGTCTGGCAAACTGGTTGCGGTATCCGGCACAACCTCTACCGCAGCGATGGTTTCCTGCTGTGCGCATTACCTGGCCAACATTTTGCCCATCTTGGGCGTCGCAGAATTTCTCACGGTGATTGCAGAATATCAGGTCGAGTTGTTCTGGCTGGGTTTGGCGTTTAACGCTGCAGGCCTGTCGTATGTCGCGGCGATGGTCATTAAAGCAACCAAGGAACATAAAAAATGCGCAATCAATTCTTGATCGGTTTGGCTGTTGCGGCAATAACCGCTTATTCCTGCATTGGTGACTTCAGCGTGGCGAATGTGATTGCGATCAGCAACGCGGCTGAACTTGGCTATGCACCGCAAGTCAGCGACGAGCGCCAAATAAAGATTACGGCCACATTGCAAAGCATCGCGAAGGAAGCGAAAACATGGGATGTGGAGGTGATTATGGAAACCCATACACACGCCTTGAGCGATGGCATGGAAAACACTTCCGTGCTCATTGCGGATGGAAAGCAATACAAACCAGTGGGCTGGGAAGGATCGCCGCCGGGAGGCCATCATCGCAAGGGCTTGTTGCGCTTCAATGCGATTTTTCCGAAACCACCGTCGGTGGAGTTGCAGATACGGTTGATCGGCGACCCCACGCCTAGAAGTTTCAAGTGGCGGCTGAAATGAGTATTTGGGGTTACGTGTCAAAATTTTCACATTACTGGAATGGAGCACATCATGGCAACTGATCCTATGACGGTAACTTCCGACAGCGGCATTGTTTATACCTGCCCGATGCATCCAGAAGTGACGAAAAGCGAACCGGGCCGTTGCCCGAAATGGGGCATGGCACTGAAGCCGACCAAAGCTTGAGTATCAAACTGGCACTTGAGTTGCAAGATTAGCGGCAGAGTTGCGGAGGCATCGTGAAAAGCGAAACAGATATTCTGGAACGGGCAGACGGCACATTCGCCGAAGCGCTGGCCGAGGCGCTGGACATTCGCGAGCATGAAACTGGCAACCACTCCAAACGGGTGGCCTGCCATACCCTGATGCTGGCGCGCCGTTTCATCTCAGATCCGCATCGGCTACGCCAGATTTACTGGGGTTCATTGCTGCACGATGTCGGCAAGATCGGCGTGTCCGATGCCGTGCTGTTGAAACAGGGTGCGCTTAATGAAAGCGAATGGCGGGAAATGCGCACGCATCCGGAGAAGGGATACCGCATCGTTTCGCTTATCCCTGATATGGGCGAAGCAGCCGAAATTGTGCTCAGCCATGAGGAGCGTTTCGATGGCAGCGGTTATCCGCGCGGATTGCGTCGCGAGCAAATCTGTCTGGGCGCGCGACTGTTTGCCGTGATCGATACGCTGGATGCAATCACTTCAGATCGACCCTATCGTAAAGCCAGCTCATTCGAACAGGCGTATGATGAAATTGTAAAAATGAGCGGCACACAATTCGATCCGCTCGCGGTGCAGGCATTTTTGGCGGAGGAGGCCACCTTGCGCGAAATGGTGGAAGCCAAGTGCATGCAGCCGCAAGATGCCGTTATCAAATCGAACACGAATGGAAGGAGCTTGCCATGACATCCAACATCGATCCTGTTTGCGGCATGACCGTAGCGCCCGACACCAAGCTTCGCCACGTATACAAGGACAAAACTTATTTGTTTTGCAATCCCAAGTGCCTGGCAAAATTTCAAGCGTCACCTGAAAAATATCTCAACCCGCAACCCGCACCAGCTGCGCCTAGTGGTGTGATGTACGTCTGCCCGATGGATCCGGAGATCCGCCAACCCAAGCCGGGAATCTGCCCGAAGTGCGGCATGGCGCTGGAACCGGAATCTCCGGTTGCGGCTGCGGTTGAATATGTGTGTCCTATGCATCCCGAAATCGTGCGTAGCGAGCCGGGCGCTTGCCCGATTTGCGGCATGGCACTGGAACCGCGCGATGCGTCGGCGGAGGACAACACCGAGTTGAACGACATGACGCGCCGCTTCTGGATCAGTGCGGCGCTGGCATTGCCGGTATTCGTCATCGCGATGGTCACCGATCTTTTCCCACAAACTATGCCGAAGTCTATTTCGATGACGGCGCTGCAATGGATCGAGTTTGCGCTGGCCACTCCGGCGGTGCTGTGGAGCGGCTGGCCGATCTTTCAGCGCGGCTGGGCGTCGGTGGTCAATCGCCACCTCAACATGTTTACCCTGATCGCGCTCGGCGTCGGCGTGGCGTGGACATACAGCGTGGTGGCGATGCTGCTGCCTGGGATATTTCCGCCCGCGATGCGCAGCATGATGGGCACGGTGCCGGTTTATTTTGAGGCTGCGGCGGTGATCATGGCGCTGGTGCTGCTCGGGCAGGTGATGGAATTGCGTGCGCGCAGCCAGACCAGCGCCGCGATCAAACTGCTGCTCGGTTTGGCACCCAAGACCGCGCGCATCGTGCACGCCGACGGTAACGAGGAAGATATTCCGTTGCAACAGGTGAAGCCCGGTGACGTGCTGCGCGTGCGCCCCGGCGAGAAAGTGCCGGTGGACGGCGTGGTGCTCGAAGGCACCAGTTCGCTGGATGAATCCATGGTCACCGGTGAATCCATCCCGGTGGAAAAGACTGCGGGCGCGCGGCTGATCGGCGCCACGGTGAACGGCACAGGCAGTTTGCTGATGCGCGCCGAGCGCGTCGGCGCCGATACGCTGCTTGCGCAGATCGTGCACATGGTGAGCGAGGCGCAGCGTTCGCGCGCGCCGATACAAAGATTGGCAGATATCACCGCCGGTTATTTTGTTCCGGCAGTCATACTGGTCGCGCTGGTTACATTGGTGGTGTGGGGTGTGTGGGGACCCGAGCCGCGCCTCGCGCATGCCATCGTCAACGCGGTGGCGGTGCTGATCATCGCCTGCCCGTGCGCCTTGGGGCTGGCCACGCCGATGTCCATCATGGTCGGCACCGGGCGCGGCGCGACGGGCGGTGTGCTGATCAAGAATGCCGAAGCGCTGGAAACCATGGAGAAGGTGAATACGCTAGTGGTGGACAAGACCGGCACGCTGACCGAGGGCAAACCGAAACTGACCTCGGTCATTGCGCTCGCCGGATTCGA
>JANXXH010000156.1 GCA_025350705.1 Gallionella sp. | reverse complement strand
TGCTGACCAGCCCAAGAGGGCGCTCTAATCCTCGCGTGGTCAAGCGACGAACAAAACAGTATCTGCCGCGCAAGGGTAATGAGATTTTAAATATCCGGCAGGATTGGACGCCGAGGATTGTTAAGTGAACAGCATTGGGTCCGTCCCTGATTATTCCTAATTACAACTCCCTTATTCCAATCAATGTCATATTTTTCAAGGTGGCTAAGAGTGAGATTAAATTTGCCAAGATAATTTTCCGTAATTTCCTTCTGTCTCCGTTGTGCGTATCTACCGAAAAGAATATCCGGGATAAACCAAAATGATAAAACAAACTGAATGAGCACGAAAAACCAATAAATCGGCTGCGTCAATTTGCCTAGCAATGAGCCAACTTCTAGGGAGGGGAGAATATATTTGTCAGTAAGGTTAAGCAGAATAAAAAGTGTCACAGAAATTGCGATTGTCCATGCAACAACCGTTTGTCTACCCTTTCTACCAAGGCTTAGTGCTTCACGAATTATTGCTAATTGCTGTACTTCCTTTTCTCTACGCGCAACTTCTAATTCTTGCTGGGTCTGTAATTTATCAGTATGGTGCCTCAAAGACTCTTTGTTTGCCTCAAGAATCGCCTCGCTTTGCAATTTAGTTTGCTCTTGATAATTCTCCTCAAGTTTTCTTTTCTCGTTCATTAGCTGCTCGTGCGCCATAGCTTCTTTCTCGGCAGCCTCTTGTCTTTCTATTTCATGTAACTCTTTTATCTTTTCAATTTCAGAATCTTTTTGCTTTGCCACTCTTTCGCCAACAACCAGTTCCAGCTTTCTGTATATATCCCGGTAATTTTCTTCAGTAATCAATATTGGGTCGCCAAGTGTTAGTTGCATAAAATATTGACTAGCACGTTCAGATGTCATCAATGCAGAAAAATGTTCAACTTGGCCTGGGGAAACATTTGCAAGAATGTCGTGCATTCTTGCTATTACATTTCCTCCAGCTTGAACTGCACGTGCACAATTTGCCAACAAACGATGTTCAGGCAGTCCATCTTTCTCACCGCCATACATTATCCAGAGCAACCCTGCAAAGTAGCGATCAGTAATGCAAGGTGGGACGTCACTCTCGTGAAGTTTACCTAACCCCCGCAGTTGACTTTCTGTAATTGATACAAGACTTCCATTCTTTGTTAAAAATATGCTCTTACAACTTTGAAAGTCTGAAAACGTTACCTCAATCCCACTTCTATACCTCATCACGCAGGCTATGGAATGTGCATCTCGTTCTCTGGCTTGGTATGAAGAATGAAATGTAATCCTGCTTGCCAATTCTTTCTCTTCTTCAACAGTAAAATATCTGTAGAGATTAGCATTTGGTTCAACCGCAATCGCGATGCCTTTTTTAGAAATCTCGTGTTCAAGAATTGGCAATAATGTTGATGCATAAATCTTAAAGATTGGATCAGTTAAGCGACTTGCAGTTTCACCAAAAGCTCGACCTTCACTTTTTGCAGTTAGTACCGCTTGCAGATTATCTTTGAATTCATCAATCTGAGGTTCCCCTGATTATTCGTCTTCCAAGAGGTGGCGTTCATGCTACCAGCTTCTCTTCCTTCTGAGCTATGAGCCATGCATCCAGAAATTGGATTGGTGACTTGTAACCCAACGTCGAGTGTTGCCGTTTTCGGTTGTAGAGAACTTCGATATATTCAAATGTCATCGACTTCATGTCCTCACGTGTTTCATAACGCAGTCCATGCACACGTTCGTTCTTGAAGCTGTTGAACCAGCTTTCGGTTGGTGCATTGTCCCAGCAATTTCCTTTGCGGCTCATCGAGCAGATCATGCCGTATTCCTTCAGCTTGGCCTGGAAGACTTGACTGGCATACTGGGCTGCCCCGATCTGAGTGGTGCATCAATCCTGCCGCCGGTTTCCGACGGAACCAAGCCATCGTCAGCGCGTCCGTCACAATGTCTGCAGTCATACGCGGCTTCAACGACCAACCGACCACCTCGCGGTTAAACAGGTCAAGCACGATTGCCAGATACAGCCAGCCCTCATTGGTCCATAAGTAAGTGATGTCAGATGTCCAAACCTGATTCGGTGCATCCGGCATAAAGTTGCGATTCAGCAAATTCGCAGCCACCGGCATGTTGTGCTTGGAATCCGTTGTCACCTTGTAGCGCCGCTTGTGGCGTGCCTGGATATTGTTCTCTCGCATAAGGCGTTCGACTCGTTCCTTTGATGCGGGAAACCCACGACTACGTAATTCCCTGACCATTCTCGGGCTACCATACATACCCTTGAATTCGGCATGAATGGCTTGAATCAGCGCCAGCATCTGGCTATCCGTCAGCCGTTTGCGATTCGGCTTGCCGCCTCGCTTCCATGAGCGATAACCACTGATGCTGACATCCAGTATTGAACACATTTCATCCAGACCATAGTCCTTGCGCTGTGCATCAATCCAGGCGTACTTCACAGTGATTCTCTCGCGAAGTACGCCGTCGCTTTTTTTAATATTTCGTTCTCCCGTTTCAGCCGTATGTTCTCGGCACGTAATCGGGAAAGTTCCATCTGTTCCGGCGTAATAACCTTGCCACCTGCAACGCCTAGCTTGCCTGTCGCTGCAGCCTTGATCCAGTTGCGCAGGCTTTGGTGATTCACGCCCAATTCCTTGGCTACAGCAACAATGGATTGACCTGCCCGGACACGCTTGACTGCCAATTCCCTAAATTCGGGCGTGTATTCCCTATTCGGTATATTCTTCATCTTCTTCCCTTTCAAAAGTAACGCTAATTTTACGTCACTCTTGGAAGACTATTTTTCGGGGGAAGGTCAATCGTGTGTCTAAAGACGGTCAAATTAGCGCCTACCTCTTGAAGCTGCTTGTACAATTTTGTTGCATAAGATGTGCCGAGTTTTGAGCCAAGATCAAAAAGAGACATTAAGAATGGAGTATCAAGAAATATTTGCAATCCATTTAAGTTTTTTAGGCCGTAAGCAATCGGCATCATGCGTTCGAGTTGCTTCTCGATTGTGCTGCGGGCTTCGCGCAATTCGTATTCATCTTGCAAGTCCATCCAGAATTGCACGGAAGTGCCGAACACCTTGGCCAAGCGCAGTGCGGTATCGGCAGTGATGCCGCGTTTGCCCAGCACGATCTCGTTGATACGGCGTGGCGGTACACCTATCGAATTGGCCAGCCTGGTTTGGCTGATTTCCATCGGGCGCAAAAAATCCTCAAGGAGTATTTCGCCGGGATGTATGTTCTTTAATTTGGCCATTTCCTTCTCCTTAATGGTAGTCGACTATCTCGACTGCATCGGGGCCGTTGCCCGTCCACACAAAACAGATACGCCACTGATCGTTAATGCGAATGCTGTGTTGTCCTTTTCGATCATCTTTCGGAGTTAAAGGGAGTTAAAGAGGGAGTTACAGGGGCTAGGCTAGAATATCTTGCTACGCTGCCATCTCTTCCACTTCGCGTTCGATCCTGTCCTTCAATTCCGCTTCGGCGATTTTCAGATCATAGCTTAGTTGCAGGTTCAGCCAAGACTGCGCATCCGTGCCGAAGTAGCGCGCCAGCCGCAATGCTGTATCTGGCGTGATCGAACGGCGTTCCTTGACGATCTCGTGCAGGCGCGTGGCGGGCACGCGCAATGCCTGCGACAACGCATGGACGCTCATACCCATAGGCACGAGGTATTCCTCGCGCAAGATTTCTCCCGGATGCACCGGGCGCATTTTATTTTTCACCATGTTGATCTCCTTAGTGATAATCGACGATCTCGACATCGAATACGTCGCCATTCTTGAACTTGAAACAGATACGCCATTGATCGTTCACCCGGATGCTCCACTGCCCTTTGCGATCACCCCGCAACGCTTCCAGACGATTGCCCGGTGGCGCGCGAAGAAAATCCAGCGTGGTTGCGGCGTCCAGTTGCGTCAGTTTGCGTTCGGCTACTGCCTGAATCGTGCGGAAGCGTCGCGGACTCCCACCCTCGAACAGCGCCTGGGTATCCTTGCAGTTGAACGACTTGATCATGACGCTCATCATATTACGCTGAACGTTATATGTCAACAGGAACAATTAGCGACAGGCCACTAATTTAATCAGCCAGGCTCAACACAAGGGCTAGGGTTCCCCGAATCACCAATTGTCATGACGCACTCGACGCTCTTGCCTGTAGTTGGTCACTGCTAGGCGGATGCCATCGGGGTCGGTGAAGTAGCTTGCCCAATAGTCCGGGGCGTATATGGGATAGAGTTTTGCATCGGTTGCTGCTATGCCAGCCCCGCGAAGCTGGGCGGCTACGGCTGCGATGTCTGCCGGTGTATCGACACGCAGAAAGAGGTGGTGCAATCCGAGTGAGAGGGCATCATTTATGGCCTTTGTGCCCGATGGGCGAAGCACTTCGTTTATTAATTCTTTTTTGGCGTTAATGCGATAAATTATTGCCATTGGGACAGACAATGTGCGGAATCTGTCATGGTTTTGTTTTGATGATGAAAATCGGATTGACTGGGGGTGCAGGTCGAAGTTGATTTGACTTGTGGGGTTGAGATGCCTACCATTTGAAAGACAACAAGACCATGATCAAGGGCAGCAATATCCTCAGGAGTTCCCTCTGTCAAATCCAAGGAGATACCCATGTCTAAATTAAACCTCTTAACATTCCGTCCAGACTATTGCCTATGAGTCATCCCGCAGGCCGAAGATCCTCGCCGCCGCCGTCATGTTCGGCGCCCTCGTCACTACCACATCTGTGCTGGCGGCGGGCTACACGGTTACGCCGATCAACACGCCCGGCTCGGCCTACCGCATGAGTAGCAGCGGCGCGTTTGCCGGCTCGTACATCACCAAGTGCACGAAGCTTGGCGGGCAGCCGAATTACGAGATCTGTTACGCTGCGCCGTGGTACTACGACGGCCAGACCATCCACAAGTTGAGTAGTAAGCTGTGGACCAAGAATGGCTACGCGCTCACCTATGGCATCAATAATTCGTTCGATCTCGTAGGCCAGGATACTCGCACCGGTTCCGGAGGCGGCTGGCTTTATTCCGGTGGCACGGTGACCTACAGCGGTAGCCTTCCGCAGGGCGGCGACAGCACGCTGAACTCGATTAACAACAACCATGTGGCCGTGGGCATGGCGACCAATTCGGTGCCGGTGTCGCGCGCGGTGACGTTCCAGAACGGTGTGCTGTCCGAGGTCCCCGCCTTCAGCTCCAATGTCTGGACAGCGGGGGTGGATATCAACGATGCTGGCTGGATCGCCGCCTGGTACAGGGATATCGACAAGACCGACCACGCGTTCGTGTATATGAATGGTCCCGTGGCTACCATCCCGCTTCTCGCGGGAACCACCAACTGCTACCCGAAGCGCATCAGCCAGCAGAGCGGCTGGGTAGCCGGCGTATGTTCGGATCGTGGCTTCCTCTATAACGTTACCGTCAATAGCCCACCAATGGAGTTGTTGAATCTTTCCGGCGGCAGTGGCGGGATCGAGGTGTGGTCGGTTAACAGCAATGGCGTGGTCGTCGGTTCTGTGTCCAACAAGGCGGTGGTGTGGCCAAAGGGCAGTGCCAATCCGGTCGACCTCACTCAGTACGTGCCCGGTCCCTGGATGGTGTCGCGCGCCATGGACATTAACGATGCTGGAACCATCGTGGCGAACTTCGTGGATTCCGCCGGCCATATATCCACCAACCTGTTGAATCCGATTCCATAAGACGCGGACAAAAAAGGGACGTGGCTCTAAAGATTCTTGTTGATCAGGAATTGGGCTGCGTCCCCGCTTCATTCATTCTTTCCGGCGCGGATGCCTCTGGAAGAATTCCCACATCAGCTCGTTCGCCGATATATCGCGGTTGACGCTGCCCACCAGAGATTCCGATAACTTGTCCACGCCGCCGGGCCAAGTGTGTCCGCCGCCCTCGATGGCGCAAAGTGTCGCCTCGGCCCCTTGCAGCCCCGGGCCGTAGGTAGTGCAGGTCACCGCTCCCTTATGCAGTGTGGTGCGTGGTTCCGGTGGCGCTTTGATGCGAGCCGCCCAGATCTTCACGATCTCAGGGATAGACGGGGTATCGAAGATCGGCTTGGGCTCGAAGCCCAGCGCCTTGGCCGCGCACCCTCCGCCCGGGCCGCCCTTGATCGGCGAACAGGGATCGTCGGTGCCGTGGAAGTGTATGACGGATACCGGGCGCACCGGATTGCAGGATAGGGTCGTGTCCGGCCCGCCGACCGGCGCGATCGCCGCGATCCGGTCCGACAGATCGCAGGCCAGGCGGTAGCTCATGATAGCGCCGTTCGACAGGCCGGTAGCGTACACGCGATTGCGGTCGATGTTCACCTTCTTCGCGATGTCGTCGATCATCGCGGCGATGAACGCCACGTCATCGATCTTGCGCGCCAGGGCCGGGTTGCAGCATCCACCGCCGTTCCAGCTCCTGCCGATGGTCGGCATCAGGGATTTACCCAATCCCTCTGGATAAGCGGTGACGAATCCGGCCCGGTCGGCAAGTTTGCTCATCTCGCTCTGCATCTCGATCGCGTAGCCGTTGCCGAACCCGCCATGCATGACGATGACGAGCGGCAGGGCCGATGCGCTGGTGGAATGAGGCGGGACGTGGGCCTTGTAAGTGCGCTTGAGGTCACCGACCACGATGGTTTCGTCCATGGTCATGCGCGCCTCCATGCGCTCGAGCGTCTCCGCGCGTTCGCGTTGGCTTTCGCCGGTGAGCGGGACTTTACAGGCGAACTGCGCGAGCGCGAACGCGATGACGATAGCGACTGGAACGAGTCTTCGCTTCATATGCATGTTGCAATTCCACAGTAATAAATCACAGCGGCCAGCATAAATATTATTTTCGTGTCAATTAAATGAATCAGGTTCGAATATTTTGCCTGTTGAGAATTCAAGTCGTATGGCAAAAAAATTCACTTTAGATACATACGGTCGCAATCTAACATCATCCACTCCCACCGGCAAAAGGCTGGGAAACCCTTCCGGAGATCCCTACTCACCAAGCCCTGATTGAACTCGACTCCCTCCCATCAGTCAAAACGCACCCGGGGATGCGGTGCTGTCTTACCCCCTCGATCTTTCATCTTTTTGCAATGACAAGGAGACGCTCATGAACACAGCAGATATGTTGGTTTACGTGCATCCGGAGTTGGATACGCAACATAGAGTCCATTTGGAGAACTGGATTTCGGGATGCATAGGAGTAGATTGCGCAGAATTCAACCATCACCCGCATCCGCATGCATTGATAGTCAAGTATGACCCCGACACCATACAGGGCATGCAGATTCTGAATATGGTGCGCAGGATGGATCCGGTGGCGAGTATCGTTGGTCTGTAATCCTGGCACAAAATAAAAGTACCAAATAACAATACAAAATTACAAGTACCAGGGACAAATTGTTTTGACTATCCCGGGGGCGCTGTTTCATTGTACCTGCTGTTTTATCGCCTTTCGATTGCCAGCCTTGTCCAATGACAAATGAGCCTGAACGAAGGGGTGTGTTTCCACTGTGAGATGAGCCTGGCGGGGCGGAAGTTGGGATCATGGAGGCATGATCGTGACTTTACATACCCAAGGACTACAGACATTGGCACAGG
>JANXXH010000124.1 GCA_025350705.1 Gallionella sp. | reverse complement strand
TTCGTGGTGTTACGCGATCGTTATGTCCTTGCTGAGGTACACGTCCTGGATCGCGTTCAGCAGTCCCACGCCTTCGGCCATCGGACGCTGGAACGCCTTGCGTCCGGAGATGAGCCCCATGCCGCCGGCGCGCTTGTTGATCACCGCAGTCCGCACCGCCTGATGCAAGTCGTCTTTGCCGGACTCGCCGCCGGAGTTGATCATGCCCACGCGCCCCATGTAACAGTTCGCTACCTGATAGCGCACGAGATCGATCGGGTGGTCTGAGGTCAATTCACTGTATACCTTGGGATGAGTCTTGCCGAATTTGATCGCGTTGTAGCCGCCGTTGTTCTCCGCCATTTTCTGTTTCACGATGTCGGCGTTGATAGTCACTGCGAGGTGGTTGGCTTGGCCGGTCAGATCGGCGGAGACGTGGTAGTCCTTGTCTACAGTCTTGAACGCCGGGTTGCGCAAATAGGCCCACAAGATCGTAGCCATGCCCAACTCATGCGCATGCTCGAACGCTTCGGACACTTCCAGTATCTGGCGGCGCGAATGCTCCGAGCCGTAGAACACCGTCGCGCCCACCGCCACCGCTCCCATGTCGAATGCCTGATTCACGTTGGCGAACAACGTCTGGTCGTAGATACTAGGATAAGTCAGCATCTCGTTGTGGTTGATCTTCACGATGAACGGGATCTTGTGCGCATAGCGGCGCGCCACTGATCCTAGTACGCCGAGCGTCGAGGCGACGCCGTTGCAGCCGCCTTCGATGGCGAGCTTGACGATGTTGTCCGGGTCGAAATAGATCGGGTTGGGTGCGAACGATGCGCCGCCGGAATGTTCCACGCCCTGATCTACCGGCAACAACGAAAGATAGCCGCTGTTCGCCAATCGGCCATGTCCGTACAACGCTTGCAAGCTGCGCAGCACGCCGACCTTGCGATCTTTGATGGACACCACGCGATCCACATAATCCGGGCCCGGCAGGTGCAGCGATTCCTTGGGAATTCCAATGCAGCGATGCGCCAGCAAATGTTCCGCTTCATCTGCCAGCAGTTGTTTGATGTTGGTCATGGCAGCCTCCTATCGGTAAGGTAGGCTGTTCATGCTACACCTTTTTTGTTGCGATGGTTAACTCAGGGCTGCGCGCTACCTGTCTCAGCCTTGACCGGGAGTTGTCCCGGAACGGCGGCAACCAGACGTTTCATTTCTTCGTCGCTTACCGGCACGGCAACAAATGTTTCGCCTGCCTGTTGCATGGGCTTTAACGCGACTATCGCGCCGGTCGGTAAATTCTCGCCGTTGTCCACCGTCCCCTTGACTGCATACAACACCCAGTTCGGACCTTCAAGCGACAGCACCATGTAGGATGCATCGGACACCGCCAGTACTGTCTGCGCGCTGAGCTGCGACAGGGTGCCATAACCCAACACCAAACCAGAACCCAATTCATAACCGGCAGGCACCACTACTGCCTTGGCCAATTCATAGGTGCCCAATGCCGTGCCGGCTACCACGGATGCGGCAGAGCCGCCGACCAGCACTGTACCCGCAGCCGCATTTCCTGCCACCTGTGTCGCACCTTCTCCCACAACGCCCGCTGCTGCCACGCCAGCACCGGCTACTGCCGTGCCTGCCCCGGCAACTACGCCGATAGCACTGCCTCCCGCAGCAATGCCTACCGTGGAAAGCGGTGCGCCTACATATTGCACAGTCCTGCCTGCCAGGTAGCCTCCGCCAGCAGTCGCGGCGGCTGTGGTTTTGCCAACGCCATATGAGCCTGCGGTCGCCACCGATCCTGCCACCAACTCTCCGCCCGCGAGTGCTTGTCCGCCGACCAGTTCAACTGCGCTGAACAGGCCGGCCAATGCCGCAGTTGCAGTAGGTGCTGTCACATCATAGACCGAAGCTGCACTATTCCAGGTGACTTGCACGGCCACGTTCGCCACCGCCACGCCTTCCTTCACGGTGACCAGTGCGGGAAAAGCCACCGCGTTGACAGTGACATAACCGAGCGAAGCGCCTGCCAGCTTGCCCGCCGGCTTGATGGTCGCATCCCAGAAGATTCCCTGCAGTACCCAGCGCATGGATTTCAGCACGCCAAACGTACTTTTATCCTGCTGAAATTCCCGGCCTGCCGCGCTGAAAGATTCTCCAACGGCCTTCGTGTAATTACCTGCTGTTCCGACCACGATGTCAGACATCTTGTCGGATTGTTCTGAACGCCATTCATTGGAACTCTGGAAGGCATCAGCAAATTTGCCAAGTGATGCGCTCTCTTTCACTGCGCTGGCACGCTGCCCGAGTTTCTCGGGCACAGCCGCATAGCCTTTGACGAAGCGCTCGGCGGCAAACGAGGCATGTTTGCCCGCAGCAGTCTTGCTGGCCTCGGAAGTTGAGCCTGCCATGGCAAGCGTTCCCGTCCACATTTTCTTGGAAACATCGGTGGTGCCTGTGCTGATTTTTCCTCCGGTAGTCAGAGAGTCTTCCGCCAGCTTTTCGCCGAACTGCGATGTTTCAGTGTATGCCTTGCGGGAATAGGTGACCGAGGCGCCGACCGTATCGCTAACCATCCCCGGTGATGCGCCGACCATGTGCGCACCATAGCGCGTGATTTCACGCGCACTCCCGGCTAGCGAGGTGGTGCCTTGATGCATAGTTTGGGCTGCAGAAGCGGATTTTTCTATGCCGGCTTGTGTAAAGCTCACTGACTCGCGCGCATGCTTGATGGATTCCTGGAACGATTGGCGTGCGCGCATCCCCGCCATCTCCGATGCCAGCTCCATTGTGCTGGGGCCGGGCGGGATGATGTGAATGGTGGTCATCGGCACTTCAAAGGCGCCGTTGTTGTACAGCGTGGCATGTCCTTCGGCGGCCAGTTTCTTGGTATTTTGCAAAGGATCCTGCTGGCCCGGTTGGGCGCAGGCAAGCAGTGCTCCGCACATCAACATCAATTTTATTTGTTTCGCACTCATGGCCGTCCTCCTTCGCGCAAATCGTCGGGCAATTTTTCCAGTACCTTTTGCACCACTTCGGGATCGTCGCTGATGATTTGCGTTTGCACACCCGGCTCCTTGCTCAATGCATTCAGGTCAACCACGCTGCCTACCGGCAAGCTCTGCACCGGCATACTGCCTTTTTCGCCGCTCTTGTCAGACCACTGCACTTCACCCTTGGCCGAGGCCACTACCAGACGTGGTCCGTCGTAAGCCAGGAACACGACGCCATCCATCGCTCCCAACAATGTCTGGGTGGGCAGGGCGGTAAGCGCGTTGTATCCGAGCACGATGCCGGATTGCGCCTGGTTCATGGTCACTTTGGTGACACCCTTGATCAGGTCGTAACTCACTTGCGCGGCATACATGCCGGTGTCGGCAGCGCCGACTACAACTGTCTTGCCTGCACCGACTACCGGAGTCGCAGCGGTGACAGCAACCTGATTGACTGCGCCCACCGTACCGCCGACTGCGGCGGTGACCGGGATCGCGCTGTAGGACAGCATCGAGAGTCCGGTCAGCAATCCGCCTTCGACTGTGGGCGACACCAATTTGACACCCATGGACGTGGTGTAATAGAGGCTGAGGCCGGTCGATTGAATCGTGCGGCCACTGACGATGAACAGCTTGCTAACCGGCAGGAACACGACATTCGTAACGCCCTTCGCGGTGGCTTCCGCGCCTTGCACGACGGTGCGTGAAGCAGGTTTGACCACGCCGGAATACAGCACCTTGATGTAACCCGCCATGATGTCGAACAGACCGGACAGGGAATTGCCGCGCGTTCCGGATTGCATGTATGACTGATTGAAATCTGTCCGCGCCACGCCAAACGCATCGCCCCAGCGCCCTTCGATGTGCGTGGACATGGACTCTTTGGCTATATCGGTGAGTTCATCCAGATTGCTGAAATCGTTTTGCAGATGCTTGTACCAATCCCCGGGTACTGCCGCGAGCGCCTGCCGGTCTTCTGCGGTGCGTTGCGTCAGCGTCATGTTACCCTTGACGAAATGCTCCCAAGCAGAATTCAGTTTGCTTGAACCATAGTCCCACTCGGTTCTTACCAGACTGGAGGTCAAAGCCAATTCCTTTTTGCTGAGTTCAGTTCCGCCCTTGAATATCTCAGCGCCGGTCTGCACGCCTCCCTTGCCCGCCTCTTTCAGATTTTTTCCGTACTCCGCACTGTGTTTACCGGCATCTGCAACTGCCTGCGACATCGCCTGCCCGGAAGAAGTGATGGAGTGTTCCTTGGCATAGCTAAAGGCTTTTTCGGTGGAGCTGACCACGAACCAGCCCTCGTGATAAAGCGATTGGTGTCCACGCAGGTTTTTTTCGGTGATCGGGATGATCTCGGCAACAGTTTTCCTGGCGGTTGTTTTCTGGGCCGAGATTTCCTGGGCAGGGGTTTCATCTGCGCAGACTGTGCCGCAAAAAGATACGCCAAGGACAAATATAATATCTGAAGAATGACATGGCGACCCTCCCCGATTGAGTGCTTGTAAGTGTAGCAGGAGCCATCGGCAAATAATAGCAGCGGTGTCAGACAGGGTAATCACTACCGGCTTTGCGACACGTTGCGTCCGTGAATCAGGTTCATCATGCTCATCACTGTGTATAATTTTGCCCATTGCAATAATTATTCATCGACTCTTATGAAACAGATCACCATCGGCACGCCGCTCAGTCCCTCTGCCACCAAAGTCATGCTGCTCGGCAGCGGTGAACTAGGTAAAGAGGTCATCATCGCGCTGCAACGCCTGGGCGTGGAAACCATCGCGGTGGATCGATATGCCGATGCACCCGGTCACCAGGTCGCGCATCGCGCACATGTGATCAACATGGCGGACGGCGCGGCATTGCGTGCACTGATCGAAAAAGAAAAACCGCACATCATCGTGCCGGAGATCGAAGCCATCGCCACAGACATGCTGGAGCAGATCGAGCGCGAAGGGCTGGCGCGCATCATTCCCACTGCGCGTGCCGCGCGCCTGACGATGAACCGCGAAGGCATACGCTGTCTGGCCGCCGAGACGCTGGGCTTGCCGACCTCGCCGTATAAATTCGCCGACAGTCTGGACGAGATGCGCGCAGCGATAGAACACATCGGCTATCCCTGCGTCATCAAGCCGGTGATGTCTTCATCAGGCAAAGGACAATCCAAAGTGGACAGCGCCGCCGAAGTGCAAGCTGCATGGGATTACGCCGCCAGTGGCAGCCGCGTGAATCAGGGCAGGGTGATCGTCGAAGGACTGATCCGTTTCGATTATGAAATCACCCAGCTCACCGTGCGCGCGATCGGTGCGAATGGCAAAACTGAAACGCACTTCTGCGATCCCATCGGCCATGTCCAAGTGCATGGCGATTACGTTGAAAGCTGGCAGCCGCAAGCCATGTCGCCGCTGGCTTTGCAGCGAACGCGCGAGATAGCCAGGAAAGTGACGGATGATTTAGGTGGTCTTGGCGTCTTCGGTGTGGAGCTGTTCGTCAAAGGCGACGAAGTCTGGTTTTCGGAAGTCAGCCCGCGCCCGCACGACACCGGCATGGTCACGATGTGCTCGCAAGTGCAGAATGAATTCGAGCTGCACGCCCGCGCGATCCTCGGTTTGCCTGTGGATGTCAGCTTAAGGATGTCCGGCGCGAGCGCTGTGATCTACGGACAGCATGAAGCAAGGAGCATCGCCTTTGAAGGTGTGGCAGAAGCGCTGCGTGTGCCGAACAGCGATGTGCGCCTGTTCGGCAAACCCGAGTCATTCAAGAAGCGCCGTATGGGCGTGGCACTGGCGACCGGCAAGGATACCGATGAAGCGCGTGGTCGTGCCAAGCTTGCGGCGAGCAAAGTGGTTCCGGTTAAAGTGTGATGCTCACAGCAATACTCCACACCACCTTCCTGACCTCCGACCTGAGCAAGTCACGCGCCTTTTACGAAGGCGTGCTCGGCTTGCGTCCCGATTCCAACCGCCCGAAGATGAGTTATGAAGGCATGTGGTATGAAGTGGCGGACAAGCAGCAGATACACCTGATGTTTCTGCCTAACCCGGAAGCGGGCTTGCAGCGGCCCGCACACTGCGGTCGCGACCGGCATGTCGCGCTGGCAGTGGATGATTTGGCGAAATTGATCGAGCGACTGGAGCTGTCGGAGATTGCTTACACGCTCAGTTCATCTGGTCGCCGCGCGCTGTTCTGCCGCGATCTAGATGGGAATGCGCTGGAATTTATAGGGAATAACTAATATGGAGTGCCTCGCATTTCTCACAACACTTTCGGCGCACAGATTCTTCCTGCTCCAAGTTGCTGGTTTTTCTGGTGGGCGGTATTGGTTTCGAACCAACGACCCCTGCCGTGTGAAGGCAGGAAAGCGTGTCCATACCCGTCCATACAGTTTATTAAGTATATGTTTATAAATAAATAGAAGAGTATTGAAGTCCATAGCTGTCCACTGTATAATATCCGTACAAAATCCGTACTGGCATAATCATGGCTTCTAACATCAATTCAAAGTCTGCAAGGTCAAAACTTTTAGCAAGACGCGAACCATATTGGTCAAGGATACGTACTGGCCTATACATCGGATATCGGAAGCTAGTGGTTGGCGAGGGAACTTGGATTGCACGCCGCCAGGAAGATGGAATGAAACAGTATCGTGCCCTTGGAAGTTTTTCAGACGATCGCGCATATGACATTGCTGTTGATGCGGCAAATGAATGGAATAAGTCGCTGGAGCAGGGTGCTTCAAACAAAGTCGTTACCATCGAAGAGGTGTGCCGATTTTATGTAGAGAACTTGAAGGTACGAAAGACCGCAGCTAGCGCAGCAGATGCGGAAGGTAGATTTAAACGTCTTGTCTATGGCAAGAAAATTGGCCACATTCAACTATCTAAATTAAGGGCTACTGACGTTAAAAAATGGTTTAACGCACAAGTAGACCTTGAAGATGATGACAATGACGATGAAGACATCAGAAAATCGAAAGATTCTGCGAATCGGAATCTGAATTCCTTCAAAGCAGCACTCAATCTTGCAATGGCTGACGCGTTTGTTGCGACTGACGCCGGATGGAAATCCGTCACAGTGTTTAAAGATGTTGGTAAGCGTCGCACAGCATTTCTTGATATGGATCAAAGAAATGCCCTAATTACAAATTGCCCTGAGGATCTTAATTCGCTAGTCAAAGCCATGTTGCTAACAGCTGCTCGTCCTGGAGAGCTAGCTAAGTTAACAGTTGGTGATTTCAATAAATCGCAAGGAACGATTTATCTTGATGGAAAAACAGGACGTCGAACTACTACGATATCGACTGTAGCTCGTCAGTTCTTCACTGGGCAATCTAAAGACAAGCTTCGCAATGCACTATTGCTTCCTCAGGCAAATGGTAAACGTTGGGTTAAAGACGACTGGAAAGGCGTGTTTAAGGATGCAGTTAAGAAGGCAAAACTGCCGCTTGACACAGTAATGTATACGCTGCGCCATGTTGCCATTTCAGAGTTGATCATGGGAGGTATGGATTCGTTATTGGTTGCTCGCCTGGCCGGAACGAGTGTTGCAATGATTGAAAAACATTACGGACACCTTCGCCATCATGAAACACGGCAAAAACTTGATGCCGTTCAAATGATTTAATTCAACAGATCCAAGCTGGGATCCCTGCGTGGAACGTAGGTTTGGCTAGGCCGAATTGGAAACGGTCTGAAAATCGGCCATTGCGGAAGTGCATCGTGCTCAGTGTAGCAAACCAGAATTTTCCCCGACCAATTGTTAAAGTAACAATTGCACAAATAACAATACAGGATTGTCACTTTAACAATTGGCGAAGTGATTCTAGTTCAAGTTCTCGACGCCGACAATTTGGCAATTTTGCTCAGTCGGAATAATCTAAAAAGAACCAATTTTGGGTTGATAGATTTCTTAATAAGTTTAAAGGCTCAAATATCAACTCGTTAAAAGTACTAAGGTGAGAATACCTTTTTTGACCGACAGCAGGCGCATGGTCATATTTTAAAAATATTAATATTAGTAAGGCTAAAGTCAGGCAACTCAGCGATTATCGCGCAGATATATATAAAATTGAATTAGAACGCGACTCCAATTGTGCTTTGTAACAAACTACAAACTGCAAACTGCACACTACAAACTACAATTGAACAATGGCCATACCTACACCTGCCATATGACATTTTGGATTTGAATACCGTACAAAATTTCCCTACAACTTAAAGGCCTCTAATCTTGATTTTGACGGGGTCTTATGCCATAGAGATACCTGAGGCTCAAAATTACAAAATAAGCGAAGCAATCCGCGTTTAAATTGCAAGAATGGCAAGGCTAAACTATGCCAGCACACCCGGCACGCGTATAAGTTTCAGAACAATTTCTGTTCCCCATCAGCACTTGTCCAGTGTTTTGTGTCTGGAGAAAGTTCGCCCTTTCCCGGAAGAAGTTGCGAGCTGGATGATATAGCTTGGCCAGAAGCCAAGCGAAAAGCCATTTGAATTCCGCTACCGCAGTGGGACTGCCGCAATCTGCGGATTGAATTATGGCTATGCACCATAAAGTAACGTTAATGGTGCCAATATCAGATCAAAAAAATGCAACTTTTAGAACAACAGAAAATGACATATTGGTCCCAGGTTGCAATCATATGAAAACCACGCGCCTCGACCTCTTCGACCAAATTCTGGCGCGACACATATTTGTCAACTTCAGAAATTTTGCGACGGATGATACCTCCGCTATTAGCAGATTTTGTTGAAAATAACCTATCAAGGAATTCATCTTTATTCATGGCGTGAGCATCCCGTTGGCGCAAAATTAAAAATTAATATACAGCTCTAATTCAATGCATTCAACGGTGCGACAGTTCTTGTTATAGTGGACCCCGATTTTCGGACAGTTAATTAAGATGGTAACCTGCTGTAACAAGGAGCAGGTTATGAGCGAAACGAAGCGCAAGATTTTCAGTGGCGAGTTCAAGGCCAAGGTTGCCCTCGAGGCGATTCGTGGTGTCAAGACGGTGAACCAAATTGGCCAGGAGTTTGGGGTGCATCCGACGCAAGTCGGTATGTGGAAGAAAGAGCTGCAAGAGCAGGCGTCCAGCCTATTTGACGCCAAGCGTGGCCCGAAGCCTGCCGACCCGTCTGCCAGCCCGGAGCGGCTCTATTCCG
>JANXXH010000036.1 GCA_025350705.1 Gallionella sp. | reverse complement strand
AAAATCAGATATATTTGATTACATCGAGGTGTTTTACAATCGAAAGCGTCGGCACAGCCATGTTGATCAGTTGAGTCCGATGGCGTTCGAGAAGTTACAAACAGGAAGCTGAAAAACGTCTACGAAAGTCGGGGAAGTCCACTAGATAATGATGCGATACTACTATTTACAGGTGTATAACAAGCTTCGTATGGCGAACTTGCAGGTTGGTACGAAAATAAAACTCTCAACGAGTCATACTAAAATGACCGCAGTTCATACCGAGCCGCATGGCCTATACAGAACCTCCTACTACTACCTGACCATTATGGTTTAACCATTTGCTTGAATTTCGGGATATTGAAGCACATTTGTCCAAGGGCTGTTCGGTGAGCACTTGAAAAAACAAGAATATCGATAGATCATGAGATGCATCTGCTATCTGATTTTCACAGAGAGAACGCAAATTCTTCGCTTAACAAATACATTTCAGATAGAGACCCCAACCTATTAGATCAGTTGGAAAACTTTAAGAGCAAGTAAGGAAATTCTTGGACGGAACCAAAATGCACGAAATAATGTTTTCTGAATGGCCGCTTTTGTAGAAACCTGAATTACTGAAACGTGCCGATACCTGATGGTCACGAGATTCCGGTTCCGGGCAGCGAATATACATGATCGAACGCCGTATTAAGGTTGGTTTTAATGCCCAATTTAATCCCAACAACTTGACAAAACGGCTAGAGTTTTTTGGGGGCTTACTTAAAGTTACTTCGATTCCGCTACACCAACCGCTTGCCGAAAACCGCTTAAACCTGGTTTAAAGAGCGGGTTTCACAAGACGTGGTCGGCAGTTATTGTGCGAGATGGTTATCGATGGCGTAGCGCATCAGTTCAGCGTTGTTATGCAGGTTCATTTTTTCCAGGACGCGAGTTCGGTAGGTGCTGACGGTTTTCACGCTCAATGCCAAAGTGTCGGCGATCTCCGAAACGGTTCTGGCCGATGCGAGCAGCAGAAATATCTGGTATTCACGGTCCGACAAAATCTGGTGCGGAAGTTTTTCCTGAGCAGTGCCGAGATCGTTGGCGAGTATCTCGGCCACAGTCGGGGTGATGTATTTCTTGCCGCCGGCCACGTGTAGTAACGCCTTGACCACTTCCGAAGGCGCAGTCTCTTTGGTCATGTAGCCGGCGGCACCGGCCTTGATGAGGCGCATCGCGTATTGATCCTCCGAGTAAATGCTGAGGATCAGTATCGGCAATTGCGGCTTTTCAGCATGGATCTGCTTGAGGACATCGATACCGCTCATGTCCGGCAAGGAAATGTCGAGCAGAACAGCATCGCATTCGATTTCGCGTATCTTGCGCAGCGCATCGCTGCCGCAGTCAGCCTCGGCCACCACGCGCATTTCTCCGCTTTTCTCAATGATCTGTTTAAGGCCGTGACGGACAATGGCATGGTCGTCGGCGATCAAGATACGAATCATATTTTTCCTTCCTTGAAATGCCCGGCAACGACTGGCAATATCACCGTCACGCGCAGTCCCCCGCCAAGTGGCCGGTCGAACAGGATCTGGCCATTCAGTTGTGCGACACGCTCGCGCATGCCGCGCATGCCATAGGAAGTCTGTGCGATGACGTGCTTCTCAGGCAGGCCGCGACCATTGTCACTGATCGACAGAATGATCTCGTCATCACTCTGGTGAAATTCGGCACTCACCCTGGTTGCACCGGAATGTTGCGACACATTGGTTAGCGCTTCCTGAAAGATACGAAAAAGATTGATCGCCGATGTCTTGCCCAGCTTCCCTTCGTCGTCATTGTCCTCGACGCCGATGACCTCGCATGCAATGCCGGTGCGTTTGTGGAATTGCCCGCACTGCCATTTAAGGGCCGCCACCAAACCGAGATCATCGATGATGGTTGGGTGCAGGTCGCTGATGACGCGTCGTGTGACGCCCACCGCGTTATCGATCAGTTGCGTCATGGTCTCTACGTGCTCAAGTAACGGCGCTGTCTGCTCGTTACCGGACAGCTTTTCCGCCAGCAGGTAAGCATCCATTTTTAGCGCGGTCAGGGTACCGCCCAGATCGTCGTGGATCTCGCGGGCGATCCTGGTTTTTTCCTCCTCGCGAGCGGTCTGGATATGCGCGGTGAGTTTGCGCAACTGCTCCTCGCCGGCTTTGCGGTCGGAAATATCGGAGAAGATGCCGACATAGTTGGTCACTTGACCTTCAGTGCCAAGAACAGCAGTGACGGTCAGCCACTCCGGATATATATCGCCGCTCTTGCGGCGGTTCCAGACTTCACCGCTCCAGAACCTGTCCCGCTCCAGGACTTGCCACATGTTGCGGTAGAATTCCTTATCATGGCGACCCGAGTGGAGCATCCCGGGCGTTTTCCCGATTGCATCTTCGTTGGTATACCCGGTTATTTCCGTAAATGAACGATTGACTCTGAGGATTTTGTTGTTGGCATCGGTCACAACCACGCCTTCCCGTGATTCGAAAGTGACCGCAGTGATACTCAGTTCGTTAAATTGTTGCTGGAGCGTGATCTTTTGCCTTTCCAACGGACGCATAGCTAAAAAATAAACACAGGGAGTGACGATAATGATCAGCAACAGCGGATCCAGGAATTCCCAGAAGAAAACCGGAATATTCGGGCCGAATTTCGGCTTTAAAACAATCTCGATCAATACCATGATCAGGAATTCTGCCGCCATAATGATAATGGCGATCAAGTACATCGCCCCCATTGGGGAGCTGAAAAATTCCTTCAGATGATGTTTGATCATGCGAGTCCGGAACCAATTGGTAGAGAATTAAATCAGGTCTACATATTAACTCCTGGAGGCTGAAACGCCCAATGAGAGCTAAGCACCCAATCCCAATTTGGCGGCAAGGCCTATACGTTGCAGCTTGCCCGTGGCGCCTTTTGGAATTTCGGCCATGAACAAAATTTTTCTTGGCACTTTGAAATCTGCCAGTTTGGTCGCCGCAAAGTCGCGCAATTCGCGCTCGGTCAAACTTTGACCTTCGCGCAATACGACAGCCGCTGCAACATCCTCACCCAGTTTTTCGTGCGGCATGGCAAAGGTGACCACCTGCATCACTGCGGGGTGATGCATCAGGACTTCATCGACTTCCAGCGGGGATATCTTCTCCCCTCCCCGATTGATGATTTCCTTCAAGCGGCCAGTCAAGGTCAAATAACCGTCGCCGGTGAGCGAGCCTTGATCGCCGGTGCGGAACCAGCCATTGATAAAAGCTTCTGCATTGGCTTTGGGATTGTTTTCGTAGCCCGGCGTCACGTTCTCGCCGCGTATCACGACCTCCCCGATCACGCCTGAACCAAGCAATTTTCCGTCGTTATCCATGATCGCAATCTCCGGCCCGGCAGCGATGCCTACCGAACCGGGTATGCGTTTGGCAGGAGGCAACGGATTGCTCGCCATCTGGTGAGCGGCTTCTGTCATGCCATATGATTCGATCAATGGCGCGTTGAACACTTTTTCCAGTTCCGCGATGACCTGAGTCGGCATTGACGACGAGGATGAACGGAGGAAGCGCAGAGAATTACTCTCAATCACGTCCATGTTGCCTGCTGCGCGCGAAAGGATGGTCTGATGCATGGTCGGCACGGCAGTGTACCAAGTCGGCTTGCACTCTTTCATCCATCCGAAAAACTTCAATGCATTGAATCCCGGCGTGCAAAAGATCTGGCTACCGACCGCCATCGGCGCGAGCACGCCTGCGATCAAACCGTGGATGTGGAACAACGGCATCACATGCAACTCGCGGTCTTCCTGTTTGAGCTTGAGCGTCGCGCTGATATTGCGCGCGGATGCGCATACGTTCCTGTGGGTGAGCGGCACGATCTTGGGGCGCGAGGTGGTGCCGGAAGTATGCAGGATCAGCGCGACATCATCGGTTTGCGCAAGTCCGCCGTTGGTGATCTGCTTGCCTGAATGAGCCGCACCGGTTAGCGTAAAGCAGCCCGCGCCATTTTCAGGATGCGGTGTCAGCTCAAAAATCGCGATGCCCAGTTTTGCGGCGACTGCCCTGGCCGGGGTATCACTCCCGCTCGCGACGACCAGCGCTTTTGCTTTCAGGTCGCCGAGATAAAATTCGAATTCGTCTGCGCGATACGCCATGTTCAACGGTGCTGCCGTGCAGCCACTGGCGATCGCAACAAATGCCGTTGCCATCTCCGGGCAATTGGGCAACACGATCCCGACCCGGTCTCCCCTGCCCACGCCCAGCTTGTTGAGTGCACTCACGGTGTTTTCCACGAGGACATTCAAAGCCAGGTAAGTCAGCGGCTTTGCGGAAGGCGCGGTGATTGCGATCGCGGCAGGTGTGTCCTTCGCGTGGATCGCGATCATTTCAGAGAGAGTGGTGAATTTTTTCATGGTTGGCGAGTGAGAGTCGAGATTGATCGGGTAGCTGTTGATGCCTGTTCAGGTCATGCGCAAGGTCGCCTTGTGCTGTTGCAGATTTTTCGCCAGCAGCGATGCGAGTGCGTAGACCGCATCGATGTTGGGCGTCGGGGTTTCAGTGATCTTGCCGAGCTCGATCACAGATCCCACCAAAGCTTCGAGTTCGATCGGCCGCCCCAGCTCCACATCCTGCAGCATGGAGGTCTTGTGCTGGCCGACTGCCTGCGCTCCGTTGATGCGCTTCTCCAGGCTGACCCTGAATTGAACACCCAGTTTCTCGCCGATGATCTGCGCTTCGCGCATCATGTTCGCGGCCAATTCGCGCGTAGCGGGAAACACGCAGATGTCTTCCAGCGTGGCATGCGTCAATGCGCTGATCGGGTTGAAGCTCAGGTTCCCCCACAGCTTCAGCCATATTTCGGAACGAATGTCATTGATGATGGGCGATTTGAATCCGGCGTTTTTGAATGCATCGCTGATCGCGCGTATGCTGGGCGTGTCGCTGCCGTCGATCTCGCCGAGCGTGAAGCGATTCCCTTCGATGACCTTGATCACTCCCGGACGTATCACTTCACTCGCCGGATAGACGACGCTGCCGATGACGCGATCGACGGGGATATGTTTTGCGATGATGCCATCTGGATCTACGGATTTGACCGGCGTGCCCTGATAACGCTGCCCCAGCTCACCCGGCAGCTTGTGGAAGTACCACCAGGGTATGCCGTTCTGCATCGTGATGACGCGGGTATCGGCATGCATCAACGTTGGAAGATCGGCTGCAACAGCGGCAACCTGGTGCGCTTTGAGTGCCAGTATCACCACATCCTGCACGCCCGCTTCTGCAATCACCGAAGTGGCCTTGATGGGTTGGGCGAGCAATTCATTGCCGTCCTCTTCTATCAGCCGCAAACCGTTCTGCCGCACCGCTTCCAGATTGGCGCCGCGCAAGATCAAGGTCACATCGTGCCCGCTTAAAGCAAACTTGACTCCCAACATGCCGCCTATGGCTCCCGCACCAACGATACAAATTTTCATGGATGTTATCTTTTGGTGATTTGAAAAATTAAAACTTCAAGCTGGTGCTGCAACCCCGTATGTGTTGCTCAGCCTGCCTATGCCCTCGATATGCACCTCGACGACAGCCCCCGGTTTCATTGGCAATACGCCCAGCGAGGTGCCGCAAGCGATCACGTCGCCCGGTTCCAGTGTCATGTCCTGACTCAGGGCGTGAACTATTCTCTCCGGCGAAAATATCATGTCGCTGCACGGATAATTCTGGCGTTCTTTGCCGTTGAGCAGGGTCCTGACGTGCAAAGTTTTCCAGTCCAGCCCCGTCGCAATCACCGGACCTATTACTCCGAAACCGTCAAAGCACTTGGCGCGCGTCCATTGCGCAAATGATGCATCTTTTGCGATCAAATCAAAAGCCGTGATATCGTTGATGCAGGTGTAGCCGAATATCGCTTGCATTGCCTCGTCCTCACTCGCGCTTTTGCACTGCTTGCCTATCACGATACCCAACTCGCCTTCATAAACTACACGCCCATCATAGCTCGCGGGTGCAGGAACTACATTCCCGTGGGCGCAGTAACTGTTGGGCGTCTTGATGAAATACAAAGGCTCGGCAGGTATCGCCAGATTTTGCTTGGCCGCCTGCGCATGGTAGTTGTTCCATAAGGCGATGAACTTGCCCGGGCGGCAAGGTAGATCAACGTTGACGTCACTCAGCGCAAGCTCGGCTCCCGTCTTGCGCGGCGCAGAATAAATTTCCCCCTCGAAGATAATGACCCGTCCGCCCTCGACCAGGCCAAATCCCCGATTACCGCTGTGAGTGAACGTTATCCACTGCGCCATAGCTTCCCTTGGTTATATACGTCCGCCAGGAGCTATAGTGTCATCTTCCCTTGGAACAGCCCTGCGTTCATGGCTAGCAATCACTTTGTGCCGCCAAGGTTTAAGTACCCCGATTGCAAGAAGGGCAGCAAGGATATTTGCGCCTGCAGCAATGATGAACACCATGTCCCAACTTCCCGTGCTTTTCTGGATGGAACTGGCATAGGGAACCAGCAACGCGGCGGTACCTTTTGCTGTGTACAAAAGTCCTGCATTACCCGATGCATTCTTCGCCCCGAAGGTATCTGTACATGTTGCCGGGAAAAGACTGTATATCTCGCCCCAGGCAAAGAACACCATGCCGCTCAGGACAACGAACCAGAACGGATCCGAGCCAAATTTATAGAGCATATAGATACCGATGCCTTCCAGAGTAAAGGCAATGAACATGGTATTTTCACGACCAATGTGATCGGACACCCAACCAAAAAATGGTCGTGTGATTCCATTCAGTGTGCGATCGATTGTGGCTGCGAAAGTGAGCGCGGGGAGCGTCAGCCAGGCAATGGTGACCGATATCGTGCTTACTTTCAGATCTAGCGCAATCGGCGCCAAATTGGCGGTAACGATGAGTCCTCCCGCGCCTACGATGACAAACATGAAGTACATCAATATGAAGATGGGCTGTCCTTTATGCCCGACTATCGAGCCACCGACGATGAAAATGACCGCAGCCAGCGCCAATGGGATATAGAACTGCAAGTCCAGTGACCACATCGTGAGCCCCCCGACCAACGCAGCCAGAGTAGCAAGTATCCACGGACGATTGGGACCGATGATTTCGCTGGCGGAAAATTCCCGTTTGGTGTGGGCTTTCGAATGCTTGATAACAGCTGCCTTTAGTTGCCCTTTCACAGGAGCCATCATTGCGAGAGCGAACAGGCAAATGATAACGCCCTGGCCTAATCCGAAATAAAGAAAAGTAGCTTGAAATCCTTCATTTTTAATCATGCTCTGGATGGGAATGACCGTCAACGCAGACCCAGCTCCAAACCCTGCAGCGGTCAAGCCGGCTGCGAGCCCCCTGCGTCCGGGAAACCACTTGAGCGCATTGCCTATACAGGTTCCGTAAACGGCACCCGCCCCAATACCCGCGATGATTTGCGCGGTGTAAAACCCACCAAGGGTGTCAGCGTGGGAATTCAGTAGCCATCCAAGAGCGCATGCAAGGCCACCGAGAAACACGACGATCTTCGGGCCATAGTTATCGACAAACCATCCCTCGATCGGCACCAGCCAGGTCTCAAACAAAACAAAGAGTGTGAAGGCGATCTGGATAGACGCCCTGTCCCAACCGAATTGCTTTTGAATGTCCGGCACAAAGAACGTCCACCCATATTGCAGGTTGGCGATCATCACCATACAGACTATACCAATGATGAGTTGCAACCATGCGGAAGCAAACAGTTTGCGGCTTAGCGGTAAAACATTGACGGCTTGGTTCATATAATCTCCCCGATATTCGGACGATGGCTTGATTGCCTAGACCTGTATTATTTAGAAATATAGATTCCGAGTTCGAATGCAATTCAGCCATGCCAAGGCAGCTTGGCGAAAATCAATGAGCGGGAACATGCTGTCCGATCATTCAATATCCTTACCGCAATTATGGCAACACGGGGTTAGGGATAAATGAATCGCCAATCTATCAGCAATATTGTTGTTCAGCTAGTAAAAAAATTCCGGACCGAATCCTGTCAACTGGGGCAGGCAAAACTCAATCAAGAGCACCAACCACAAATACCAAACAAAAATAAATAGACAATCTCGATGCTTTGATCCCAAGTCACAATTTCTGTAGCCGAATCAATTATTCGTTAATTGTTGACAGCAGATAATTTGCTATGTATTTTGCGTCCAGATCAAAACAATTGAATACAAAATTCAAACGATCGTTGTTCCTGATCAGTTTTGCTGTCGTCAGGCCCCACTACAACCTGAGGAGAAGAATATGAAGTCCTACACACGGAATTTAGTATTGTCAGCTTTGGCCGGTATGCTGGCCTTGGGTCTGTCCGCAACCAGTCACGCAGAGGACACTAAAGTCCTCAAGCTTTCTCATCAGTTCCCTGCGTCAACGGGCGATGACGGAGATTTCCGCGATCAACTGGCACGCAAGTTCGCCAAACAGGTCGAGGAAAAAACGAAAGGGTCACTCAAGATCGAGATCTATCCGAGCAGCTCGATGATGAAAACCAATACCCAGTTCGGCGCGCTACGCAAAGGCACACTGGACATGTCGGTATTGCCCTTGGCCTACGGTAGCGGCGAGGTGCCTGAAGTGGGTTTGACCCTGATGCCGGCTTTGGTGCAGAGCTATGAGCAAGGGCTGCGCTGGAAGACCGCGCCGATAGGCAAAGAACTGGACAAGATTCTCGATGCCAAGGGAATCAAGATCGTGACTTGGGTATGGCAAGCCGGCGGCATCGCCAGCCGCAACAAGCAGATCGTTAATCCGGACGATGCGAAAGGCCTGAAGATACGCGGCGGCGACAAGACCATGGATCTGATGCTGCAGGGCGCAGGCGGATCTGCCACCAACATGGCGTCCAGTGAAATCTACAGCGCGATGTCCAGCGGCGTGCTGGATGCTGCCGTCACCTCCAGCACATCCCTGATCAGCTTCCGGCTCTACGAAGTTTCCAAGTCTGTGACCACGGCGAGGGGCAAGTCCTTCTGGTTCATGTTCGAGCCGCTGCTCATCTCCAAAGCCGCCTGGGATTCCATCACACCTGCCCAGCAGAAGGTGGTGATGGAAGTAGGCGCATCCCTCGAACCTTTCGCAGTGGAAGGCGCAAAGAAAGATGACAAGCTGCTTGCCGAGGTTTATGCGAAAGCAGGCAACAAGGTGGTGGACATGGATCAGGCAGCCTTCGACAAGTGGCTCGCCGTTGCCAAGGAAACCTCTTACAAAAACTTCAACGAGAACGTGCCCAACGGCAAGCAACTTCTGGACATGGCCCTGTCTGTCAAATGATATGGCCGGTAAAGTGACATGAATGCATCTTTCCATCAAAGCTCCGGCAAAACTCCGGCATGAAACAGGCTAATGTGGGAGGCCGCTCCATCTGGCGGCATTTAGCACAGGCAGTAAAGGGCTTCAATGTCCTGACCGGCTATCTTTCCGGCATCACGATCGTGGTCACGAGCGTCATCATCTGTTATGGCGTCGTGATGCGCTATTATTTTGCATCGTCCATAAGCTGGATGCTGGAGATGTCCATCTACCTGCTGATCATCGCCACCTTCATGAGTGCCGGATACACCCAGTTGCAGCGCGGTCACGTGACCATCGAAGTGTTGGAGCACATCCTCTCATCGCGCGCCAACAAGTGGCGCTACCTGATCGGCGATATTCTGTCCCTGGTATTTTGCGCATTCGTTGCATGGAATGCCTGGGAGTTCTTTCATGAAGCTTTCGCAGATGGCCGCGTGACCAACAGCACTTGGGGTCCCAAGCTGTGGATACCTTACAGCTTCATGGCAATCGGCATGACGGCGCTTTCTCTTCAGCTCATGGTTCAGATCGTAGACACCCTGGTAGGCTGGAAGGGACGCCCACATGTAACTGCACCGGAGTGGAAAGAATGATGAGTCCAAATAATCCATTAACCAAAAAATGTCATTCCCGCGAAGGCGGGAATCCAGCAAGAATATACATCCCGCATAGCGGACAATATTGTTATGCAGCTCCACTTCGCGGGGGCTTTTTGATTAACTGGATTCCCGCCTTCGCGGGAATGACGGCCTAATGGATTATCTGCGATGAGTACAAGCACAATTGGACTTCTCTACGCCGGCATCACCCTGCTGCTGCTTTTTTCGGGTATGCCCATCGCATTCGCGCTCGGTCTTTCCGCACTGGGCTTCATGGCAGTGTTCATGCCCGCACCAATGATCCACTCGGTGGCTGAAACCATCTACTCCGAGCTGGATAACTTCACGCTGCTGACCATTCCCTTGTTTGTGCTGATGGGCGCGGCGATAGGCAAGACCCGCGCGGGCGCGGATGTATATAACTCCCTCAATTCCTGGATGCACAAGATCCCGGGCGGACTCGGACTGGCCAATGTATTTGCCTGCGCGGTATTTGCCGCGATGTGCGGCTCGAGTCCGGCGACCTGCTCTGCGATCGGCTCATCGGGAATTCCGCAACTGATCAAACGCGGCTACTCGGAAGGCTTGGCTGCGGGTCTCATTGCCGCCGGCGGCACGCTGGGCATATTGATCCCGCCTTCCATCACGCTGATACTGTATGGCCTAGCCTCCGAACAATCTATCGGGCGGCTGTTCATGGCTGGCATCGGGCCCGGCATGTTATTGGTATTACTGTTTGCATTCTGGGTCATGTTCAAGTACAGCCTGGAACGCAAAGCCGCCTTCGCAGCAACCGGCGCTGCCCAACATACATCTACCCGCCACGCAATCATGCCACATGCAATTATGCAAGACGACCACTTCACCTGGCGCGACCGCATGGAGTCCCTGCCTCGTTTGCTGCCCTTCCTGATGCTGATCGCCGTCATCATGATCACATTGTATGGCGGCTGGGCCACTCCTTCGGAAGTGGCCGGCATCGGCGCGGCGGGTGCATTGATCCTGGTGGTGACTCTCTACCAATGCTGGAGACTGGCGGACATCAAGGCGATACTTTCCGGCACGGTGCGCGAGAGCACGATGATCATGATGATCATCGCCACCTCGGCCCTGTTTACCTTTGTGATGAGCTATCTTGGCGTGACCCAGCAGACAGCAGTGTGGCTGGTCGGATTGGGACTTTCCAAATGGGCCTTCTTCATCGGTGTGAACCTGTTCATCCTCGTGCTGGGCTTCTTTCTGCCACCGGTTGCCATCATCCTGATGGTGACGCCCATCATCCTGCCATCGCTCAAAGCCATGGGGATAGACCTGATCTGGTTCGGCATCATCATGACGATACTCATGGAAATGGGCCTGATCCATCCGCCGGTCGGACTCAACCTGTTCGTGATCAACAGCATCGCGCCGGACATCAAACTGAAAAGCATCATCTGGGGCACCCTGCCCTTCATCGGCCTGATGGTGTTGGGCATCTTCATCTTGTGCCTGCTTCCGGAAATTGCCGTGTGGCTGCCCAACCATTTTTATAAGGGCAGTTGAAATGGGTGTTAGAATTCGGCACAAAAAATTCCAGCGGGCTGAACAACGGAAAGGCCGGTAAACCATGGATCGCTTGCAACGTATCTATAAACTGCACCAGGCAGTTTCTTCACGCCGCCGTCCCGTATCCTGTCAGACATTACAAAATGACCTCGAATGCTCGCGCGCCACGGTCAACCGCATCATTCAGGAGATGCGCCTGTATTTTAACGCGCCGATAGAGTACGACCGCGAGCGCAACGGCTATTACTACGACACGCAAAACGGACAAATCTTCGAGCTGCCCGGCGTCTGGTTCAACGCCGCCGAACTGCACGCGCTGCTCACCGCCCAGCAACTGCTGGAACAAGTGCAGCCCGGCCTGCTCGATGCGCAGATCAAACCCGCAAAGGAACGCATCGAGAAAATTCTCGCGGCCAGACATCTGGGTAGCGAAGAAATCTCCAAACGAGTGCGCATCCTGCGCATGAGCGGACGCAATGTCGCGCTGGAATGTTTCCAGACCGTAGCGGGTGCACTGCTGCAAAGGAACCGCCTGCACATCAGTTACCACGGGCGCGGCAACGACCAAACCAGCCAGCGCGAAATCTCCCCGCAACGGCTCATCCATTACCGCGACAACTGGTACCTGGATGCTTGGTGCCATACCCGCAACGCCCTGCGCAGCTTCGCCGTCGAACGCATCACCGCTGCCAAAGCATTGCCACAGCGTTGCCGCGACGTACCGGAAAAACAGCTTGATGCGCATTACGCGAGCTCATACGGCATCTTCGCGGGCGAACCTAAACACACCGCCGTGCTGCGTTTCACTCCGGAGCGGGCACGTTGGGTGGCGGATGAACACTGGCATCCGCGGCAACAGAGCCTCGTGCTTGAAGACGGCAGCTATGAACTGCGCATCCCTTACTCCGACCCGCGCGAACTGGTGATGGATATTCTCAAACATGGCGCTGAAGTCGAGGTGCTCGCGCCGCAGGCATTGCGCGATGAAGTTGCATCACTATTGAAGCGTGGCGCGGAACGATATTTGACACGAAAGGCAACAAAATGAAACCCGGACGCAACGATCCCTGCCCCTACGGCAGCGGAAAAAAATACAAACAATGCTGTTTGAAAACGAAACAGGCGCAACCCAAGGATGAGTTCCTCTGGCGCAGGATACGCCGCGCAATTGAAGGATCGCCTGAAAAGCTGCTCAAGTTCGCTGACAGCCATTTCGGGCGGGAAGCGTTGCTGGAAGCATGGGATAAATTCTTGCCGCCTTGGGACGATGGGCATGATGAACCCTTCGACCCCGGTACGCCGCACATGCCGATATTCATGCCCTGGTTCTTTTACGACTGGCTGCCCGACCCGGACGACACCTCAGTCAAACCCGAAGCACTGGACGGACGCACATTGGGCCAGGCTTATCTGGACAAAAAAGGCAAGCGCCTTGATCCGCTGTACGCCTGCTACGTTGAACAATGCTGCGCTGCGCCATTCAGTTTTTACGACGTCATTTCGGTGCAGCCCGGCGAAGGCTTCGTTTTGCGCGACATTTTCACCGGCGAAGAAACGGACGTGACTGAACATTCTGGCTCCCGGCAAACGCAGGTCGGCAACATCATGTTTGCCAAACTGGTCAAAATAGATCAGCTAGCGATGCTCGAAGCCTGCGCGCCGGTGATGTTCCCGCCGATTGAAAAAAGCGCCATCCTCGACCTGCGCAAGAAAATCCATAAACGCAAACTGCCGCTCACGGCGGAACTGCTCAAGGAATACACGTATGACATGCTGGACATCTACCACGACATCGCCGATCGCCTGCTCAATCCGCGCATGCCGGAATTGCGCAACACCGATGGCGACCCGCTGGTGTTCAACAAGCTGATCTACAACCTCGACTGCTTCCCACGCGAGGCGCTCGATGTCCTCAAGCAACTGAACCTGACAGAGGACGACGAGAGTATACTCACCGACGCAGAGCTCGACGCGACGGGTGAGCTGCACAAGATCGAATTCGCCTGGCAAAAGTCCGGCAACAAGAAACACAAGGACTGGGACAACACCATCCTCGGCCATCTTCGCATCGAGGGCGCAACGCTCACTGCCGAAGTCAATTCCGAAAACCGCGCGCAACAATTCAAGACGCTCATGGAAAAATTGTTACCCGGCAAGGCGCGCTACAAAACCATCGTGATCGAATCGCCGCAAGCCATGCTCGCCCATTCGGAAAAAGAAGGCGATTCGGCGCAGGCAAAACAACGCCAGAAAGAGCAGGACGAATTGAACAGCCGCCCCGAAGTCCAGGCGCAAATAGCCGAATACATGCGCCAGCACTACCGCGACTGGCCCAGCAAAAAACTCCCCGCACTGAAAGGAAAGACCCCGCTGCAAGCTGTCAAGATCAAGGATGGGAAAGAAATGGTCGAAGCGCTGCTCATGGAGTTTGAACAACGAGGCAAACACAGCAATCCGCCCCTCGACCCCACTATCATTGCCGAATTGCGGGAGAAACTGGGGTTGAGCAATTTGGGTTGAACAATCGCAGTTCCTCCCTTATAGTGCGCACATGTCCTTGGTAATTACAGACCCTAAAGCCGAGCAACTCGCGCAGGAGCTCGCACAAAAGATCGGTGGCTCCGTCCCCGATGCGGTCGTCAGCGCCCTCGAAGCGCAATTGCTCAGCCTGAAAACACCAAACACAACCGCCATGTCAACGCCAAATAGAAATGTCCCCTTCCCTGCAAAGTAGAAATGTCCCCTTTTGCCTGTTTCACTCCCGTTACGGAGTGGTGCTACGCCCCTCGGTGGCGGGTTTGACGCCGGGGTATTTTCTCCAAGGGTGATTGGGT
>JANXXH010000105.1 GCA_025350705.1 Gallionella sp. | reverse complement strand
TCGGCAATTGCCCCTGGTTTAAATCCTTGCTGGAGCTGGGTTTGAATCAAGACTCTGTCATCCAAGGTGAGGTGTTTGTATTTTTCCGCCATCCAACATTCTTTCATGAAAGAATGTTGCACTTGGTTTTCGCGCCCACCCAGCCTAAATTGCGGTGCTTATTACTAATATAGTAAAGAGTGATTTTCAGGCTGCAAATTTTCGTGCTATTGCGCCATATTGAGGCGCGTTTAAGTGCAATCTATTTATCCGATAAGTTTCGGTTAAACTCACGCACATGAAGCCAGCGCCAGAATGGAACAGGGAGGCATTACTGCAATCTCCGTTGTTCGCTCCACTGCATCCGGTACTTGCCGACTTTGATGTTGGTGAATTTCCAACGCTGCAAGATTGTAATGTGCTGCTGGAATCCAGCCAGTTTCCTGTCACTGTGCAAAGCGGAGCGCGATTGCGTTTTGTGCCGCAGGTATCCGGCAAGCTGCCGTTCGAAGCCCAATATGAGCCGCGCTGCTACCTCAAGGGAGAAGTGCCGACGCGCGCAAACAACTGGCATGACTTGTTCAATGCACTGGTGTGGCTGACCTTTCCCAAGTTCAAGGCGGCACTCAATGCACGTCATTACCATGCGCTGATGAAGGATGGCGCTATGGACGAAGGTGGATCAAGCAGCGAGCGTGGCGCAATACGCGATGTGAATACACTGCTGGATGAATCCGGCGTGATCGTGGCCTATTCCAATACCGATGCCGATCTGGCCGGACTGCTGCGTGATTTCAAATGGAAGGAATTGTTCTGGCAGCGACGCGAACGGGTAAGGCCCCAATCAAGCCGACAAGGAATGGGATTTTATTTGATAGGCCACGGCCTGTATGAAAAGGCATTGCAACCTTATGTAGGCCTGACCGGACAAGGTTTGCTGCTGTCGGTAGTGCCGGAGTTTTTTTCGTGGGAGCCGACGCAGCAATTGATGCATCTGGACAGCCTGTTGGCAAACTACCTGGCTACGCCGGAGCATTGCCGCAGCACCCGCGATCTTTCCCCTGTGCCCTTGCTCGGCGTGCCGGGTTGGGCGGAGGGCAATGAAAGCGAGACGTATTACGACAATACAGATTATTTTCGTCCGGGCAGGAGCGGGGCGGTAACTCTGTAGGAGCGGGCCATGCCCGCGATCAAACTGCTCGCGGGCATGGCCCGCTCTTAAGAGTCCTTCAGACTACCTTTACCAACGATAATTTTATTTTTTGAGATGTATCCCAAAGCTGTTGCCCAGCTTTGGTATCATAGCGTCCTTAAGTAACATATCATCCTCTGTATCCCCGATGTTAAGTATCTCTGAATGTTAAGCAGGCTCAACCAGGTTCAACGCGATGCAGTGACCCACCTCGACGGCCCTTTGCTGGTGCTGGCCGGTGCGGGCAGCGGCAAAACGCGCGTCATCACCCACAAGATCGCCTATCTGATCGAACAGTGCGGCTACGAGCCGCGCAATATCGCGGCGATCACCTTTACCAACAAGGCCGCCAACGAGATGCGCGCGCGCGTTGGTGAGCTACTGAAGAATACCAACACCAAAGGACTGATGGTCAGCACCTTCCATTCGCTGGGCATGAACATCCTGCGCGCCGAAGCCAAGCTGCTGGGATACAAGCCGCAGTTCTCGATCTTCGACAGCAGCGACACGTGGAAAATATTTTCTGAATTGAGCAATTCAGCCGACAAGCAGGAGATACGCGATATGCAGACGCAGATATCGAACTGGAAATCCGCCTTCGTCTCGCCGGAGCAAGCCGCCGAGTTGGCCGAGAATGACGAGGCAAAAGTGCGGGCACGACACGGTGCGGCGAAGCCGACGGGTGCGGGAGTGGCCGCATCGCACCTTCTCACGCAAACGGCTGGCTGCGCCAGTAACGTGTCGAAGGTGCACGCGCGCATCTATGCCCGCTATCAGGAAACATTGCGCGCCTATCAGGCGGTGGACTTCGACGACCTGATCCACTTGCCGGTGGTACTGTTCAAACAACATCCCGAAGCCCTGCTGCGCTGGCAGTTGAAACTGCGCTATCTGCTGGTGGACGAATATCAGGATACCAACGATTGTCAGTATCAGATGATCAAGCTGCTGGCGGACATGCGCGCCGCGCTGACCGTGGTTGGCGATGACGATCAATCGATCTACGCCTGGCGCGGTGCGAGTATCGCGAACCTGCACAACCTGCGCGAAGACTATCCCAAGCTGCGCGTCATCAAGCTGGAACAGAACTACCGTTCCTCGCAGCGCATCCTCAAGGTGGCGAATCATCTGATCAACCACAACACCAAGGTGTTCGAGAAGAAGCTGTGGAGCGATCACGGCATCGGCGATCCGATACGCATCTATGCTGCACGCGACGACGAGCACGAGGCCGAGAGCGTGGTGATGAAGCTGATGTCGCACAAGTTCGAACACAGCACTCGCTTTGCCGACTACGCGATCCTGTATCGCAGCAACCATCTGTCGCGCGCCTTCGAGGAGCAGTTGCGTGCGCAGCGCGTGCCTTACACTGTGAGCGGCGGCACGTCGTTCTTCGACCGTGCCGAGATCAAGGACATCACCGCTTACTTGAGACTGATCGCCAATCCGGACGATGACCCTGCTTTCATCCGCGCCATCACCACGCCAAAACGCGGCATCGGCAACACTACGCTGGAGAAGCTGGGCAGCTACGCCGGAGAGCGTCACATCAGCCTGTTCGATGCAGCATTCGATGCGCAAGTTCAGCATGAATTGCAACCGCGCCAGCACGAAGAGCTGATGCTGTTCTGCAACTTCATCAACCGCATCCAGGATCGCGCCGACAAAGATCCTTGTGCCGAGTTGTTAGACGAATTGCTGCGCGCGATCAATTACGAGACCTGGCTGTATGATTCGCACGACCCGCGTCAGGCCGAGAGCAAATGGAAGAATGTCGAAGACTTCATCGGCTGGCTCAAGCGCAAGGCCGAAGCGGATGAGAAGTCACTGATAGAAATGGTGCAGACCGTCGCGTTGATCAACATGTTGGAAGGCAAGGATCAGGAGCCGGATGCCGTCGCGTTGTCCACTCTGCATGCCGCGAAAGGGCTGGAATTCCCTCACGTGTTCATCATAGGCGCAGAAGAAGAGATACTGCCGTTCCGCGACAGCGACGAAAAACAGGTCGAAGAAGAGCGCCGCCTAATGTACGTTGGAATCACCCGCGCCGAGCGCAGTCTGCAAATCAGCTACTGCAGCCGACGCAAGCGCGGCAAAGACTGGATGTCCTGCGAGCCGAGCCGCTTTCTGGAAGAGTTGCCGAAAGATGAATTGGTTTATGCGGGCGGGCACGCCGACGCTGTGCCCACTGTGACCAAGGATGAGGGCATGGATAAACTGGCAAGGTTGAAGGCGATGCTGAGTAAACCAGTAACAGAATAATTGCCCAAGTACGCAGGCTTTATATTTTGTCGGGCACCATAGCCGTGTCACAATCGCTCCTTGCACATTCCCTGATTCAAATCCATGCTCAGTTACCGTCACGCTTTTCATGCCGGCAATCACGCCGATGTGCTGAAGCACTTCATCGAGATGCAGTTGCTGCACTATCTGGCACAGAAGGACAAGCCGTTCTGGTACATCGATACCCATGCAGGTGCGGGTTGCTATTCGCTGGATAGCGGCTATGCCACACAAAACGCGGAATATGAAAGTGGCATCGCGCAGTTGTGGGAGCGGGACGATCTGCCTGCACCGTTGGCGGTTTATGTGGCACTGGTGAAACGCATCAATCCCGATGGGCAGATGAAGCTGTATCCCGGTTCACCGTTGGTCGCGCTGGAGTTGTTGCGCGAGCAGGACAAGATGAGGTTGTTCGAGTTGCATCCGACCGACAGCGAAATCTTGCAGGAGAATTTCGCCCAGCATGGTACGAAAGTGCTGATGCAAACCGCCGATGGCTTCGGTGCGCTAAAGGCCTTGTTGCCACCGCCTCCCCGCCGTGCGCTGGTGTTGATCGATCCGCCTTATGAAGACAAGCAGGATTATCAGCACGTGGTAGCAGCGTTGCGCGAAGGGCTGAAACGCTTCGCTAACGGGATATACGCGGTGTGGTATCCGCAATTACAGCGCGCCGAAGCGCAGCAATTGCCCGGGAAACTCAAACAATTGCCGGTAAAGAGCTGGCTGCATGTCGCGCTCAGCGTGCATGCGCCCGGTGAAGATGGGTTTGGCATGCACGGCAGCGGGATGTTCATACTCAACCCACCGTGGTTGCTGCATGGCGTATTGCAAGAGGTGATGCCCTACCTGGCGAAAGTTCTGGGACAAAACGGCGAGGGCAGTTTCTTGCTGGAATTTGAAGAGAATGCTCCAGCATGAAACAATAGGCTTAATCCAAAAATACGAAAACGCTTAATGCCGAAAATATCACTTGCCCGCAGCTTGGTCGAAACGCTTCCGTCTGGCTTAACCGGCCTTTTCAATCCTTGGCGAGATTGTTGTCCGCATGATGCTTCCACCAATGGCCCCGCTGAAAAGTTAGCGAGGCTGGCGCATCATCTGGACTGCAATCCAGAATTCATACTCGCTGGAGAAGCGCCTGGGTATCAAGGTTGCCGTTACAGCGGAATCGCTTTCACCAGCGAACGTTTGCTGGGCGAGGGGGCTATCCCGCGTATTCCCGCTTTGACCGGGCGACTTTCAAACAGACGATTACCGTTCTCAGAGCCTTCGGCCACGATCGTCTGGAAGACGCTCTATAAACTTGGTATTCATGAACGGACCATCCTTTGGAATGCGATGCAGTTGCATCCGTATCGCCCCGATAATTTGTGGTCGAACAGGACGCCGACGCCGGAAGAGATCAGGCTGGGCGAGCCCGCTTTGCGAATTCTGATCAAGACATTTCCGTCTGCCAAGATCATTGCCGTTGGCAAGAAGTCAGAAGGACTCTTGCGTGAGATGAACATTCCAATTGCAGGCTCTGTACGTCACCCGGCCAACGGAGGGGCGACGGAATTTGCTGTCGGGCTGAAAGGCTTGATGTGAACAACAAGGTCAGCGAGTTCGATCCAAAGCCGATACTCGACAGCCTGCCGCTGCTGCCGGGCGTGTACCGTTATTACGATCACAAGGGCGAGGTGCTGTATGTCGGCAAGGCCAAGCAACTAAAAAAACGCGTCGCATCCTACTTCCAGAAAACCAATGTCTCGCCGCGCATCAGCTTGATGGTGTCGCACATTGCGCGCATCGAAACTACGGTGACGCGCTCAGAAGCAGAGGCGTTACTGCTCGAAAATAACTTAATAAAATCTTTAAGACCTCGTTACAATATATTGTTTAGAGACGATAAGTCTTATCCGTATATCGTCTTAACCGGGGATGAGTTTCCCCGCCTGACCTACTACCGTGGCACACCTAGCCGCCAGCATCAATACTTCGGGCCTTACCCGAATTCTTTTGCAGCGAAGGAAAGTATTCAACTACTGCAAAAGATTTTCCGCATCCGCACTTGTGAAAACAGCGTATTCAATAATCGCACCCGCCCCTGTTTGTTGCACCAGATCCATCGCTGTACGGCACCGTGCGTGAAGTTGATTTCGAACGAAGATTATCAGGTCGACATTCACAATGCGGCGCTATTGCTGCAAGGCCGCCATCAGGAAGTCGAACAGACCTTGCACAAGGCAATGGAGCAGGCGGCCGAAGCCATGCACTACGAGCAAGCTGCCGCGTTGCGCGATCAGTTACGCGCCTTGCACACAGTGCAACAAAAGCAGTTTGTCGAATCCACAGGCGGCGCAACGGATGCCGACATCATCGCGCTGGCGCAGGATAACGGACTGGTGTGCGTCAATCTGGCGATGGTAAGAGGAGGGCGACACTTGGGCGACAAGAGTTTCTTCCCCGATCATGCCGAGGATCTGACGGCAAACGAGATCGTACAAGCATTCATCGCGCAGCATTATCTGAATCGCAATGTGCCGCCGTTGCTGGTGCTGGATGCCGAATGCGATGATGAAACGCTGGCGCAATTACTCAGCGAGCAGGCTGGTCATGCAGTTAAGATCAGCACAGCGGCGAGCGGAGAACGCAGGCAGTGGCTGGAAATGGGGCAGCGTAATGCTTTACTGGCCTTGCAGCAGCGTAAAGCGCAGCAGGGCGGACAGAAGCTGCGATTGGACAAACTGCGCGAATTTATGGATATGCCGGATTTACAACGCATCGAGTGCTTCGATATCAGTCACACCATGGGCGAAGCGACGCAGGCTTCCTGCGTGGTGTATGAGAACCTCGAGATGCGTTCTTCGCAATACCGCCGCTACAACATCACAGGCATCACCCCCGGTGACGATTATGCGGCGATGCGCCAGGCGCTGATGCGTCGCTACCAGAAGCTTGCCGAGGATGGACCAAAGGAGGAAGCTGCGCGCCCTGACCTGATCCTGATCGACGGCGGCCTGGGACAATTGCATATCGCGATGGAAGTCATGCACGAGCTGGGCTTGAATGAGCTGGCCTTGGTGGGGGTTGCAAAGGGAGTAGAGCGCAAGGCAGGATTGGAACAACTGATCTTCCCCGATGGTACGACCAAGCAGTTGCCCAGCGATGATCCTGCGTTGCACCTGATCCAGCAGATCCGTGATGAGGCCCATCGCTTCGCCATTACCGGACATCGCGCCAAGCGCGGCAAAGCGCGCACCGCTTCGTCGCTGGAGGAGATCAGCGGAATAGGGGACAAGCGTCGGCGCAGCCTGCTTACTCACTTCGGCGGCCTGCGCGAAGTGGCCCAGGCCAATGTCGAACAGCTCTGCCAAGTGGAGGGAATCAGCAAATCGCTTGCTGAAGCGATTTACCGGCAACTCCATTAAAATATTATTAAGATTTGGTTGCCGAAAAGATTTATCAGCAGCTACACTAGCTACATGCCGCTCAACATACCTAATCTGCTTACATGGTTAAGAATCCTGCTCATTCCAGTATTCGTCGCCGTTTTTTATTTAACAGACAACTCGCTAAGTCCGCATCTAAAAAACCTGATCAGCACTAGCGTTTTCTTTCTGGCTGCATTCACCGATTGGCTTGATGGTTTTCTGGCGCGCAAACTGGATCAGTTTTCTGCATTCGGCGCATTTCTTGATCCTGTGGCGGATAAGCTGATGGTCGCTGCTGCGTTGATCGTATTGGTGAAGCTTGGACGCGCCGATGCGATCATCGCTTTTATCATCATCGGTCGCGAGATCACTATTTCTGCATTGCGAGAATGGATGGCTCAGCTTGGCGAAAGCAGGAGTGTCGCAGTCTCCATGATAGGTAAACTTAAAACCACCTTTCAAATGCTAGCATTATTATTTTTGCTGTACCACGATACACTTTTGGGAATCGATTTTCAGGTAATCGGTTCATTGCTGCTATACCTCGCTGCGATGCTTACTTTATGGTCGATGGGCTATTACTTGATGCTGGCTTCTCCCAGGCTCAAAAAACATCAAAAACTAAATTGATTTATAAGTCTGTGTCTGTATAATGCGCAGCCTTCGGGGTGTAGCGTAGCCTGGTAGCGCGCCTGCTTTGGGAGCAGGATGTCGGGAGTTCGAATCTCTCCACCCCGACCAGGTTTTATTGTTGTATTTTGCCTAGAAAAGAATTGTGCCCGTAGCTCAACCGGATAGAGCACCAGCCTTCTAAGCTGGGGGTTGCAGGTTCGATTCCTGTCGGGCACGCCAAGTGTCTGCCAGTAAACGTTCGGATGGCTTATAGTTTTTAGTTTTATACCAGTTTCTTGATCAATGGTGGCTGTAGCTCAGTTGGTAGAGTCCCGGATTGTGATTCCGGTTGTCGTGGGTTCGAGCCCCATCAGTCACCCCAAGTTTTATTTTGCGCTGCTTCATCTGCGCTATCTGTTTAATCACAAATCTTAGTTATCCCAATCACGCTGTTGCTTATTCGGTATGGTTCCGAGCTTGCTACATCACTCGACTTCCTTTCCCCTTGCATACGCATAATGTATATTATGTCAAATTATCATTTGATAATGAAACGTCGAAACTCCGTAAGCTAACCTATTGATAATCTGCAAGGTACTACGTCAGAGTTGAAGTTCTCTGCGGGTAGAACTACGACCATGCTCAAAAGAAATTCCCGCCAACGCTACGGCAATATCTGGAAGAACCTGATCCCATGAAAAACGCCACTCCCAGTTTCCAGTTGGCTTACCTGGAAAATTCATGCGATGTTCACCATGCAGACCAAGCACATCCTGCATGGGAAAGATAACGATATTCGCCACCGAATCGGAAAGAACGCGCATCATGTCCCAACAGATATCTTCCCCATCAATGTGCAAATATTGCTGGGCAAAAGATTTAACGTGGTGAGGTGCTGTACTCCACCAGCCGAGGGTCGTGTCGTTATCGTGAGTTCCTGTGTAGGCGACTGTGTTAGCCACATAGTGGTGTGGTAAAAAGTGGTTGGTCTCGCCATTGCCAAATGCGAACTGCAGGACGCGCATTCCCGGCAGCTTGAATTGATCGCGCAACTCCAGAACATCCGGAGTAATCAAACCAAGATCTTCGGCGATGATGGGTAGGTATGGAAAAGCTTGCTCGAATGCTTCGAACAATTTTTCACCCGGTCCGGGCTCCCATTTGCCGGTAATGGCATTGGGAGCATCTGACGGTATTTCCCAATAAGCGACGAAACCCCGAAAATGATCGATGCGTACCAAATCGGCTTGGCGAAGTGCATGTCGCAAACGCGCGATCCACCAAGAGTAACCAGTCTCTTTATGTACATCCCAGCGATAGAGCGGATTCCCCCACAGTTGCCCGGTCTCGCTGAAGTAATCGGGAGGAACACCGGCTACGACTAATGGACGACCTTTTTCATCTAGTTCAAATAGCTCCTGATGTGACCACACGTCGGCACTTTGATAGGCCGCAAATATCGGCACGTCACCGATGATGCGGATTCCTCGTTCATTGGCATATAGCTTTAAATTCGACCATTGGCGGTAAAAGCACCATTGGCAAAATTTCCAGAAGGCAATCTTGTCTGTGCAAGCTTCTCTCACATACTGAAGAGCTTGTGGTTCCAGATGAACCAACTCTTTGGGCCAGTAATTCCAATCGTGCCCATGTTCGCGCTCCGCAATAGTCATAAATAGCGCATAGTCTTCCAGCCATACGCACTCAGCCGCGCAAAATTCTTCATATGCCCTGCTTATGTCATCGCGACCACTTGCAAAAAAAAATTGGGCTGCACGGCGCAGACGCTCCATGCGGAATGGTTTCAATAATTCAAAATCAACCCGGTCTGCGCGAAATCCCGGATGGGGTGTCATATCTTCAAAGTTAAGCCAACCTTGATTGGCCAGCTCGGCAAGATCGATCAACAGGACATTTCCCGCAAAAGCTGAGCTGCTCATGTATGGAGAGTTTCCCGGTCCGATTTCACCCAGAGGCAGAACTTGCCAATAAGTCTGTTCTGCACTAACCAGCCAGTCGACAAATTTGTATGCATCAGCACCAAAATCGCCGGAGCCGAATGGTCCAGGCAGTGATGTCGGGTGTAGCAATATGCCACTGGCGCGTTCAGTTAACATGATTGTGCTTGAGCAATGAACCTATTCGGTGGCGCGACGCATTGCTCCGCCAACTTCGGCTTCCCCGGCGCTCCCATGACTGATGGGTTCTGACAAATTGTGTGGGGCGGGTAATTTTAATAAGCGATAAAGTTCGGTCAAATTGTGGCGGAAAAGCCGATCGAAACTGACCACTGAGTGAGAGGGATTGTAATCGCCAAACCACCAGAACCAATCTGAGCTTTCGCAAGAACAAAGCTGTTTTTCGGCGGCTTCTTGCTCGGCAGGGCCGAGTCGTCCGCTCGACATGACCATATCGAAACTTTGCTTGGCCACGCACAACAAATCCCAAGCGCGATTCTTGTCTTTGGAGCCGATCCAAGTCGAAAAATTTCCATATACCCAACTGCCCGCAACGATACCCGGCAAGCTATGAGTCTGCGCGCTGAAGTTGCGCGGAACGCTCGGCTTCAGATAATCGCTGTATGTGTTGGTGCGAATCTGCGTGTGTTTCTCAAGCTTGGTATATAACTCATCAAGGAAGTAAAAACCATTGTAGGGATAATATTCCCACGCATTTTCACCATCCAGAATTACACTGATAACAGGCGTTTCATCATCCGGTGCGTTGCGGGCAATCGTTTCGATCTGATCGATAAAATGTAGCACTGCATCCTTGCCGTGCCAGCGCGAATATTCGAAACCAATCAAGTCAGACAAATGGTCATCTCGAAAAAAACAGCTTAAATCTTCCGTACCCTTTTCAAGCCGGTAGGGGCGATAAAGGTATTGCGATCGCTCTGGAACAGGCTGCTGTGTGTGTCGTAAACTATTGACTAACACACCCTCCCCGCTGGCCACCCAGCGACAACCCTCGGATGCAAAAACTTCCAATGTTTCTGTTGAAATCGATCCTTCTGCAGGCCACATGCCTTGTGGTTCAGCACCAAAACGTTCGCGGTGACTGTTCTTGGCACGATGAATATGCGCAATAACGCGTTCACGCCCTTTGGGGTAATGCGGAGATTTCGGCAAAGGAGATTCCGGCATTGCCTCTTTGGCGCTGGAAAAATCGATTAGCAAGGGTGCAAGTGGATGATAGTGTGGTGTGGTGGAAATCTCGATCTGTCCGGCTTCGGACAACTTGCGATAGCGCGGAATGATGCCAGTGATCAATTCACCGATGAGATCGAGTAATTGTTTGCGGTCTTCATAGCTGAAGCCCTCAGCCTTGCTCATCAAGCGCGCTACCAGCGCGTGTTCACGGCGGATACTTTCGCCACACCACGCCAAGTGATACCAGGTCAGTAAATCAGCAATATACTGGCCGGATAAATAGGACAAGGCGATTTCCCCATCGGCCTGCAAACGATTGAACAATTCGAGCAAGCGTTTATAGGCCGGATAGGGCGCGATCATCTTGTTATGGTTGCTGCGAAAACAGGCCTCAAATACCAACTCCCGCTGTTTAATGGAAAGAGCGCAGGAGTCTTCATGTATTAGCAGGCGCAACAAAGGGTCGCGCAATCGTCCGTTGGCAAACTGGTCCGTGTAGTCTTCGAGTTGGTCCAGCAACACCGGCACGAAATTCACAACGGCGCGGACTTTGGGATGCCTCTCAAGGTGGTACGCCATGTCGGTGTAATCCTTGATGGCGTGCAAATAGGTCCACGGCATCACAAAATCGCCGCTGGCATAATCGCGGTAATCCGGCTGGTGCATGTGCCAGAGAAAAACTAAATCAACGTTTTTATTCATCGTAGGAACCCCACCATTCGACGAATGGAAAATAAAATCAGCGAGAGCGATGTGTCTTTTGCCCGAGCATCTCCGGGGTAATGAGTGTCACACCGTTCTGGCTGACATGGAAACGCTTGCGATCTTCATCCGGATTGATCCCGACTTTCAAACCGTCCGGAATCTGGCAGTTCTTGTCCACAATGACGCGCTTCAATGTGACATCGCGACACACATCCACGTTGGGCAACAATACTGAATCTTCGATGTTGCAATAACCATTCACTCGCACATTAGAAAATAGCAACGAGCGACGCACTGTTGAACCGCTGATGATGCAGCCGCCGGAAACCAGAGAGTCAATTGCCATACCGCGACGATCATCTTCGTCAAATACAAATTTTGCCGGAGGCAATTGTTCCTGATGCGTCCAAATCGGCCACTCCTGATCGTACATATTCAAATCTGGAAGAACCTTAGTCAGCTCCATGTTGGCTTCCCAATAGGAGTCGATGGTTCCAACATCGCGCCAATAAGGCACATGGTCGTCGCCCATGCCCACACAACTTTGCTCGAAACTTTGTGCGAATACATGATATTTTTTTACCATGTGCGGGATCAGATCCTTACCGAAATCGTGGCTGGAATGCGGATCATCGGCATCGCGAATCAATTGTTCGAAAAGGAATCTGGTATTGAATACATAGATGCCCATGCTGGCGAGTGATTTGTCAGGTTTCCCGGGAATTGACGCAGGGTTCGCCGGTTTCTCGGCAAATTCGACAACGCGAGAATTTTCATCCACGCCCATTACGCCAAACGCGGATGCCTCGGCAATGGGTACTTCCAAACAGGCTACCGTCATATCGGCTTTATTTTCCACATGGAAAGCCAACAATTTGCCATAGTCCATTTTGTACACATGATCACCGGCCAGTATCAATACATAGTCTGGGTCAGATGCACGCAAAATGTCGAGATTTTGAAACACCGCATCGGCGGTACCTTGATACCAATGATTCTCGTCAATACGCTGTTGGGCAGGCAACAAATCAACAAACTCGCCAAATTGTCCATTCAAGAATGACCAGCCGCGCTGTATGTGTTGAATCAGACTGTGCGATTTATATTGTGTCGCTACACCGATGCGGCGGATACCGGAATTCACGCAATTGGACAACACGAAATCAATGATGCGGAACTTGCCTCCAAAAGGAACCGCCGGTTTGGCACGCCAATCAGTGAGTTGATGAAGACGGCTACCACGACCGCCCGCCAACACCATTGCATAAGTGTTTTTTGTGATGCGGCTAATGAAACGCGGCGCGCGATTATCCGTCGCGACGTGATACTTTCTATGAATGTAACCAAACTCGGGTTCCATTTTAACACTCCTGATAAACCCTATAGAAGGTCTTCATTATCGTTTACAATTGCCCTACTAGACAAGATAAATGAGGGTTTTGGGTGGACACGTTGATTGAATCGTTGCTGGAAACTCGTCTATATGACCCATTTGGATTACTTGGTCTGCATCATGAAGGCGCAGAGTGGGTCATCCGCGTATATGAGCCTCATGCCACGCAAGTTGCTCTAATTGGAGAAAGCGGCGAAAAGTCTCTCAAACGTATTCATCTCAATGGGGTTTTTGAATGGCGCGGAAAAACTGAACCGCCCCGCCCCTATCGCCTGCGCATGCATTACGGCCGTGCAACGCACGAGATATATGATCCTTATCAATTTCCTTCGCATATCTCCCCGCAGGATTTGTATTTATTCAGTGAAGGTAAATTGCGCCAAGGTTATCGGATGCTCGGTTCCCACGCTATCGAAATAAATGACGTGAAGGGTGTCAGGTTTGCCGTTTGGGCTCCGAACGCGGAGCGCGTCAGTGTGGTGGGCGAATTTAATCAGTGGGATGGCCGCATTCATCTGATGCGTTCGCTTGGTGCCAGCGGGGTGTGGGAAATATTTATCCCTGAAATCAAGCAGCACGCATTATACCGTTTTGAGATTCGCAATCGCGACACCGGCCAGGTGCTGATCAAAACCGACCCTTATGCGCAGGGTTACGAATTGCGTCCCGGCACCGCTGCCCTTGCCGCTCCGCCCAACCAGCACCACTGGCAGGATGCCGAGTGGATGAAACAACGCGGACAATGGGACTGGCTGCATGGCGCGATCAACATCTACGAAATTCATGCCGGTTCATGGAAACGCCATCCGGACGGGCGCTTTTACACCTATCGCGAAATGGCGACCGACCTCGTGCCTTACGTCAAAGGCATGGGCTACACACACATCGAACTGATGCCGGTCTCAGAACATCCGCTGGATGAGTCATGGGGCTATCAGGCCACCGGTTATTTTGCCGCGACCAGCCGTTTTGGTTCTCCGGATGAGCTGCGTCTTCTTATCGACACTTGTCATCAGGCAGGAATCGGAGTGATCCTCGATTGGGTACCGGCGCATTTCCCTCAGGACAGTTGGGCACTGGCGCGTTTCGACGGCACGGCCCTGTACGAGCACGAAGACCCGAGACTTGGCTTTCATCAGGATTGGGGTACGCACATCTTCAATTACGGGCGCAACGAAATCAAGTCCTTCCTGATGTCCAGCGCACATTTCTGGTTGTCCGAATTCCACTTCGACGGCCTGCGCGTGGATGCGGTCGCCTCGATGTTGTATCTGGATTATTCGCGCAAGACAGGAGAATGGCTACCCAACAAATACGGCGGGCGCGAAAATCTCGAAGCGGTGGATTTTCTGCGCGAGATGAACATCATGGTGCATGACGAATTTCCCGGCGCATTGACCATGGCGGAAGAATCCACCGCATGGCCCGGCGTATCGCGCCCAGTCTATATGGGCGGACTGGGTTTCTCGATCAAGTGGAACATGGGATGGATGAACGACACACTGAGCTATTTCGAACACGACCCGGTACATCGCCGCTATCATCACAGTGAACTTACCTTCGGCCAGCTGTATGCCTACACAGAAAACTTCGTGTTGCCGTTCTCGCATGATGAAGTCGTGCATGGCAAAGGTTCGCTGCTATCCAAGATGCCCGGCGATGCTTGGCAAAAATTCGCCAACCTGCGCTTGCTAATGACTTACCAGATGACCAGCCCGGGCAAGAAACTCAACTTCATGGGCAACGAGATTGCGCAGGGACGCGAATGGCAATCCAGGTGGGAACTGGAATGGTGGCAGTTGGGCAATGAATATCACCGCGGCGTACAGAACCTGACGCACGATCTAAATCAGCTCTATCGCAAGTTGACCGCACTGCACGACCTGGACTTTCAGCATGAGGGTTTCTCATGGATAGACTGCAACGATGCGGAACATTCGGTGTTGTCCTATCAGCGTCGTGCGCGCGACGGTTCTGTCGCGATCATCGCATTGAATCTCACGCCAGTGCCCCGCAACCACTATCGCATCGGTCTGCCTATGAAAGCCCGGTATCGTGAAGTGTTGAACAGCGATTCGCAGTATTACGCGGGCAGCAATATCGGCAATGCAGGATTGATCAATGCCGAAGCGATCCCTTGGATGGGTCTGCCCTATTCTGCCGAAATTGCCTTGCCACCGCTGGCAGGTATTATTCTTTTGTCTGCTGCTTAATAGTTTGTTGTTGATTTGAATTAACCACCATGTCAAAACTTGTCGAATCCCCCGCTTGGCATGCACTAAAATTTCACCATGCCGCCATAGAAACCATTCACATGCGCCAGATGTTTCAGGGCGATCCGATGCGCTTCGATAAATTTTCGCTCAAGCTCGGCAACCTGTTGTTCGATTATTCCAAGAATCGCATTAATGACCAGACGGTAAAATTGCTGATCGATCTTGCCGAACAAGCCAGAGTACCCGTCTGGATAGAGCGCATGTTCAATGGCGAAAAAATAAATTCCACCGAACAACGCGCCGCGCTGCACACTGCGTTGCGCAACCGTTCTGACCGCCCGGTACTGCTGGATGGCAAAGATGTGATGCCGGATGTGCGGCGTGTGCTTGGGCTGATGCGCAGCTTTTCCGATGCAGTGCGTAACGGCAAATATCTTGGCCACACCGGCATGCCCATCACCGACATTGTCAACATCGGCATCGGCGGCTCCGACCTCGGTCCGCTGATGGTGTGCGAAGCGCTTAAGCCCCATGCCAGCCAGAATCTGCGCGCGCATTTCGTTTCCAACATTGACGGCACGCATCTCACCGAAACGCTGAAAAAACTCGATGCCGCAACCACGCTGTTCATTGTCAGCTCGAAAACCTTCACAACGCAAGAAACGCTCACCAATGCAAGCTCCGCACGTGCTTGGCTGGTCGAGAAACTGGATGCCAAAACAGACGACGAACAAGCCGTGGCAAAACATTTCGCTGCTATCTCGACCAACTTGGCAGCCACCTCCAAGTTCGGCATCAATCCGCACAACGTGTTTGAGTTCTGGGATTGGGTAGGCGGCCGTTATTCGTTATGGTCAGCCATTGGCCTGCCCATCGCACTGTATGTGGGCATGGATATATTCGAAGAACTGCTGGACGGCGGTTATGCGATGGACGAGCATTTTCGAAGCGCGCCGCTGGACATGAACATCCCGGTGCTGATGGGACTACTCGGCATCTGGTATGGCAACTTCTTCGGCGCAGGCGCGAATGCCGTGTTCCCTTACGACCAATACTTGTACCGTTTCCCCGCCTATCTGCAACAACTGGAGATGGAGAGCAATGGCAAGCGTGTAGATCGTGACGGCAATCCGGTGGACTACGATACCGGCATGTCGGTGTGGGGCGAGCCCGGCACCAACGGCCAGCATGCTTTCTACCAGCTCATCCATCAGGGCACGCGCATGATACCGGCGGATTTCCTCGCGCCGCTCCATAGCCACAACCCGCTAGGAGAACACCACGCCATCCTGCTCGCCAACTGCTATGCGCAAACCGAAGCGTTGATGCTCGGCAAGACCATCGAGGAAGCGCGTGCCGAGCTGGAAGCGCAAGGCTTGCACGGCGAAGCGCTGGAAGCTCTGCTGCCGCACAAAGTGTTTCCCGGCAACAAACCGACCAACACCCTGATCTTTGACAAGCTCGACCCGCACACGCTGGGCATGCTGATCGCACTGTATGAGCACAAGGTGTTCGTGCAAAGCGTGGTGTGGAACATCAACCCGTTCGACCAATGGGGCGTGGAGCTGGGCAAACAACTGGCGGGGAATATCCTGCCTGAGCTGCGCGATGTGACTTTCACCTCAAGGCACGATGCATCGACCAACGGGTTGGTCGATTACTACCAAAAACACCGTTAGGTTCTATCATCACTACCCCAGCCAGAAAAATTCTGCGCGACGTGTTTGGCTACGCCGCGTTTCGCGGTGAACAGCAAGCCGTGATCGAACACCTTGCTGCAGGAGGCGATGCGCTGGTGCTGATGCCAACTGGCGGTGGCAAATCGCTTTGTTATCAGATCCCCGCGCTGCTGCGTTCAGGCGTGGGCATCGTGGTCTCGCCGCTGATCGCGCTGATGCAGGATCAAGTAAAAGCGCTCTGCCAACTTGGCGTGAAAGCCGCTTTCCTCAATTCCAGCATCAGCGCCGATGCCGCGGGCAAAGTGCAAGGCCGTTTGCTGCACGGCGATCTTGATCTGCTCTATGTCGCGCCGGAACGCCTGATGACGGATAGCTTCCTGAATCTTCTGGTTCGCTTGCAAGAAGATAACGCCATCGCCCTATTCGCCATCGACGAGGCGCATTGTGTTTCACAGTGGGGTCACGACTTCCGCCCCGAATATCGCGCGCTGACGGTATTGCATGAACGCTTTCCCAATGTGCCACGCATCGCACTGACCGCGACCGCCGATACGCCGACGCGACACGAGATCGTCGAACGTCTTGCGCTGGAACAGGCGCGCCAGTTCATTTCCAGCTTTGACCGCGCCAACATCCGCTATCGCGTCACGCAGAAAAATAATGCGCGCCATCAGTTGCAGGCATTTCTGGATGCAGAACATCCCAACGATGCGGGCATCGTGTATTGCTTGTCGCGCAAAAAAGTCGATGAGACCGCTGCATGGCTGAGAGAAAAAGGCCGGGATGCCCTGCCCTATCACGCCGGACTGGATGCCGCGACGCGCAGCAAGAACCAGAGCCGCTTCCTGCGCGAAGAAGGCGTGGTGATGGTCGCGACCGTCGCGTTCGGCATGGGCATAGACAAACCCAATGTGCGCTTCGTCGCGCATCTCGACCTGCCCAAGAGCATGGAAGGCTATTATCAGGAAACCGGTAGAGCCGGGCGCGACAGCCTGCCCGCCAACGCTTGGCTGGCCTACGGTCTGGGCGATGTGGTGTCGATGCGTCAGATGATAGACAACGGCGAAGCTTCCGAAGAACGCAAACGCCTGGAGCGGCAAAAGCTCGATGCATTGCTAGGCTACTGCGAATCCACCACCTGCCGCCACCAGACCGTGCTGCGCTATTTTGGCGAAGAGCATCCGGGCAACTGCGGTGCATGCGACAACTGCCTTGAGCCGGTGGATACCTGGGATGCGACCCAGGCTGCGCAAATGGCGCTGTCCTGCGTATACCGCACCGGCCAACGCTTTGGCGCGGGACACTTGAGCGACGTGCTGATCGGCAAGCTCACCGACCGCGTCGAAAAATTCAACCACCACACGCTCTCCACCTTCGGCATCGGTAAGGAACTTAATGCAGCACAATGGAGCAGCGTGTACCGCCAACTGGTAGCGAGCGGAATATTGGAATCCGATATTGAGGCCTACGGCGGACTCAAACTCACCGAAGCCGCGCGCCCCATACTGCGCGGCGAACAATCCATATGGTTGCGCCGCGATGCCGACCCGGCAATTCAAAAAGCCGGGCGCAAAGCGCAACGCGCCGAACGCACTGCCCAAGGCAATAACAGGCCGCGCGAACCCTTTGCCGGAGCGAACGACGATCCGTTGTGGATCGCTCTCAAAGCCAAACGCACAGAACTTGCCCGCGAACAAGGCGTGCCGCCCTACGTGATCTTTCACGACAGCACACTGATGGATATGCTTAACAAGCGCCCCTCCACGCTGGACGAAATGGCGCAGGTCAGCGGGGTTGGGCAAGCCAAGCTGGCGAGGTATGGTGATGAGTTTTTGGGTTTATTGAATAATTTTGCTTCGTAATTTCATGCAGGTCTTGATCTACAGTATCATAGGTTAAAATATGGGGCTGAAGTAGATTAGCACTAAATATCAGCCCACTCCTTAAGTAATTTCAGTTGTTGTTTTGGCGTTCCATAGTTAAATCTGAACTCACATTCCTTGAGGAATAGTGGGAACGATTCTTTAGGAATGCCGTTGTAC
>JANXXH010000087.1 GCA_025350705.1 Gallionella sp. | reverse complement strand
ACGTTAGGTTGCATGGGAGAAAGTATATGGCGCCTTTGTTCATTCTGATTGTTATTGCGGTTGTTGCGTATTTCTTGTTGAGCCGCAAACATGGTGGCGTTCAGCAAATCACTACCGATTACCTCCCGGAAACATTTATCGTTCTTGACCTTGAAACAACAGGCCTTGATGCAAACCGTCACGAAATTATAGAAATCGCAGCTATTCGTTATCAAAAGGGGAATGCCAGTCACCAAACTTTCCAAGCTCTAGTAAAACCCTCTAAAAAGGTGCCGAAGAAAATTACCAGCATTACTGGCATCACACAGGAAATGCTTGAAAAAGATGGTGAGCCATTAGCTAATGTTCTACCGCAATTTATTGCGTTTGCCGGAGAGCATCGCCTTGTCACATTCAACGCAGATTTTGACATGGCATTTCTTCATGCCGCCACAATGAAACTTGAACTTCCCAAGCTCAGTAATCCAGTTTCCTGTGCGCTTAAAATGGCAAGGCGTGCGTGGCCAAAAAGAAAAAGTTTCCGACTTACTGATCTTGCATCTGATGGAGAGTTTGCAGAGGGAGCAGCACACCGAGCGCTTGAGGATGCGCGCCGCGCTCTGATAGTTTATGCAGCGGCAGCGGCAGAATTAAAAGTTGTTACCTAAAATGCAACCTAACCTTACGCTCGAGTTCGCCCCCTTCGGGGGCTGGGACGCGCCTACGGCGCGCCCCTCAGCTTCACGTTAGGCATTACAGGAGGCCGTATGGTAATCGAGTACCTCACCGCAATCCTTGCATTCATCACGGCTATCTACGCCTACTTGACGCATCGCATGGCAAAGGCCAGCGAGGCTTCCGTGGAGGCTATGCGAGACCAATCAGAAACAATGCTACGCCCTTACGTTACCGCCGCACCTTTCATCCGCCCCAACACGCCGTTTCTTTATATTCGCGTGAAAAACACAGGGAAAATGGGAGCGCAAAATCTCCGCCTTACGCTCGACCGAGATTTTTTCCAGTTTGGCGAAAAGGAACGTGCTGAGAAAAACCTTCGAACAATGAGTGCCTTTTCTACGCCCATCGATAGCTTTCCACCTGGAGCCGAACTCAGCTTTGCTCTTGGTCAGGGCTGGGTCATCTTTGGCGAGAATGCACAGCCTGATGTCTGTCCTACGCAATTCAACATCACAGCCACCTATGAGTTTCTTGGGAAAGTGGTTGAGGAAGTGAACAGAATTGATCTCAGGCCGTACATTGGCACCGAAGGAGAACATGATCCTGTTGTTGAAGAGCTTGAACGAATCAGGAAAGTCATGGAGCAGAAAACGTGATGCCTAACCCTGCATTCGAGAGGGACTGGCCGATAAGCGTTCTCTTTACGGTCTGTGGTTTCTTGAACTTTCGGGGGTCCGGCCAGGTTTCGTGGCGGCCAGCCCCTCAATTTGGACGTTGGGCGTCATCAGACGGTGCCACATGAAGAGAGAGTTTCTGGGCGACTCATACGACGCAGTAAAACGCCTGTGGCAGGAGGTGTTCTCTGCGTGGGCACCATTGTTGGCGGAGCCACGATTCATCCCGGAAGAAATACGGGATGACTTCACTGCCGTCACCCGAATTCCCCTAATCACCGATCCTTGCCCGCAGGCTTACACGATATTCAACGACCCGGACACTGGAATACGCCTCCCGGACAGAGAGAACCAAAGAGAAGGAGTGGCCCACATCAATCTCGCCACAATCGCAAACCAACTCAGAAATCCGGCTGTTTGCTGTGTCGTTACGTTCGACCAAAGCCATCACCGCGAGGCAGGCTTTACACCTGCCGCTCAACGCGATGCCAAAGTTCTCTGGCTGCGTAGCCAGAGAATGCACGCCTTCTACTATGTGTCACACGCCCCGTTCTTGTTCGCATTCGCCGAGGAAGCCCACATGAAAGAGGTACGGAAACGCCTGCTTTCAGTGGGTATTCCAGAATGTCGTATCGGAATGCCCACATGACGCCCAACCCGGCGCTCAACCTCGCTCCCTTCGGTCGCTGGACACTGCGCGATAAAGCCGCGCAGCGCCGGTTAGCTCTACGTTAGCCGCAAAGGACGCACATCATGCTGTTTGCTGAAATCATTCTTGCAATAGCCACATACGTCATTGCGAGACAGTTTTGGGCATGTTTCAAACGAGACAAGTATCTCAGGCAAGTCATGTCGAATGAATCTCACCTTGAAAGCTTTATCTCACGCGATGTACTTGAAAATCCGTCCCCGCTGATGTCTCACTTCGCAGAGCCGAATGATGTTGGCTACTTTATAAACATTAAGGCTATTTCTGCGGCGGACAGAACTTCAACCCTTCGCATTAAGGTGCTCTGCACAGTAGCTCTCTTGGCTATCGCTGCCGTTAGCTATTTCATAGTTCCAAGTTATCTTCTTATCAATGCCGTTGTGTTGTTTCTCGCGGGTTTGGGGGCACTCTCTGAACCGGCAAAACGGAGCGCACTTCACCACGTCATGTGTCTGGCTTTCATATTTCATAAGTGGCATATGAAAGACCCAGCCGAGTGCGAACGTTTTTTCCAGCAAGCGTTCGCTCTGCGCCCTCTGTACAACGTCGTAATGAAAATTCATTGACGTATGGGTTGCAGTCAATTTCTGTGCGGAAGGTGCGTATCAACGTTTGCGGCTAACCCTGCGCTCAACACGGACCGCCCAACCGCTGCGCCGTTGGGTTCCCTCCGGCCTTCGGCCTCCGGCGGCCGGTTAACTTCACGTTAGGCTTTTTATACAGGAGCATCTGAATATGCCAACAATGACAAGCTGCACACTGAACGGACAAGCAATTGATATTGATGCAGCGATTGATATGAAAGATGCTAGAAATCACCCAGATTTTCGCTGTAACGAATGTAGGCAACCTGTACGCCCCCATAGGTCAGGCGGTCACTCCCCTGCACATTTTGAACATCTTGAGAGAAACCCAGATTGTTCTCAAAGTCATGTTGCGCGGTAAGCCTAACTCTACGCTCAAGCGGGACGGTAAACTTCCCCCAAAATAGTTGACACCTCCCCTAACGGAACGGAGGTGTTGTATGGGCAAATCAAGACCGCCAAAAGTGAATCGTTACAACATGCACTTCAAGGCAACCTCAGTACGGCTAAGTTATTTGGTATTGCGCATCTCCCACCCGGCAAGGACGATTGCCGCCAACAGGCCAATCCCCCAAGGGTGTTACAATTCGCGCCTTTTTAGAATCCAGCAATAGTTAGGAAACAATCATGAGTTTGAAATGCGGTATCGTCGGCCTGCCTAACGTGGGCAAATCCACCTTGTTCAATGCGCTGACCAAGGCGGGAATCGCGGCGGAGAATTATCCATTCTGCACCATCGAGCCGAACCTCGGCATCGTCGAGGTGCCCGATCCGCGCATGCAGGCGTTGGCCGAGATCGTCAAGCCGCAAAAGATGCAGCCGGCCATCGTCGAGTTCGTCGATATTGCCGGCCTTGTCGCGGGTGCGTCCAAGGGCGAAGGGTTGGGCAACCAGTTCCTTGCCAACATCCGCGAGACCGACGCGATTGTGAATGTCGTGCGCTGCTTCGATGATGAGAATGTCGTGCATGTGGCCGGGCGCGTCGATCCCATCTCCGACATCGAAGTGATCCTCACCGAGTTGGCGCTGGCCGACCTCGCCGTGGTGGAGCGCACCATCCAGCGCGACGGCAAGAAGGCCAAGTCGGGCGACAAGGATGCGCAGAAGCTGATCGCGGTATTGGACAGATTGCTGCCGCACCTCAACCAAGGTCTGCCCGCGCGCACATTCAAGTTGAGCGATGACGAAAAGCTGCTCATCAAACCCTTGTGTCTGCTCACGATCAAGCCTGCGATGTATGTCGGCAATGTGCTGGAAGATGGCTTCAAAAATAACCCGCATCTCGACCGCCTGCGCGAGCATGCAGCGAAAGAAGGCGCGCCTGTCGTCGCACTGTGCGCAAAGATCGAAGCGGAACTGGCCGATCTCGACGATGCCGACAAAAAAGAATTTCTCGCCGACCTCGGCTTGGATGAACCCGGCCTGAATCGTTTGATCCGCACCGGCTACGACCTGCTCGGCCTGCAAACTTATTTCACCGCCGGGGTGAAGGAAGTGCGCGCGTGGACCATACACAAGGGCGACACCGCACCGCAGGCGGCAGGCGTGATCCACACCGATTTCGAAAAGGGCTTCATCCGAGCGCAGACCATCTCTTATGCCGACTTCATCGCCTGCGGCGGCGAGGCGGGGGCAAAGGAAAAAGGCAAGATGCGCGTGGAGGGTAAAGAGTATGTTGTGCAGGATGGGGATGTGATGAATTTCCTGTTCAACGTGTAATTTCAATTCACAATCGAAAATGACAATGTGGGGTGCGTTTACGCACCATCGCCAAGTGGTGCGTAAACGCACCCTACGAAAGGGGCAAGCAAATGAAATACTGGATTCTTCTTTTCGGCGTGCTGTTATCTGCACTTGCGTTTGCCGATCCATCCACTCCTGTCGTTCCTCTGAACCAGAATCTGGCGGTGGTTGATTATTTCAGTGATGGGCGGCAAACAGGGTGCGGGCTGAGAGCCACCGGGGAGACCAGGGACGATTTGTGGCTCAATGTGTTGATCACTGTATTCAGGAAAGATACCGGTGCCACATTCGGAGTGATCAAGATCGTCGCCAGAAAAGTAAACACGAAGGATGGCGCTCCCCTGCTGAAGGACGGCAAGATCACTTATGCAGACCTCGGAAAAATCCGCAAGGCCTGGATAAGATCCGACTCGGGGAAGCAACCCATGGCTTCCAAAAATGGTGAGTCGTCGCACAGCGATGCTTATATGGTGGACACGGAATTTACCGGCACCGAGGAGTTGTTGCTTGCGATGTCGCAGGAAAATTTCAAGGTCGGGCTCAACAGGAATGATTACGGGCCTGACGAGATATTCCAGTTTGACAAGCGATTGAGCCCGGATGAAGCAACCAAGCTGTCCGTTTGCATGAAAAATCTCCGGACGGCGATGGAAGAAAACAAAAACAAGCAAAGCTTTTAAGTACTCGCCCTCCGACCCAGGTGCCGGCATGCGCTTATACAAAAAATTTCTCGACGGAGTACCCGAATATCTCGCGCGCTATTACTGGTGGGCGTATCTTTGGAACTGGGGCATCTGGCTCTTCGATCATCAGCCCGTCATCAACGCCATCCTGTTCGGTCAATATGACAAGCTGTTGAAAAGCACACTGGCTCAAGTCGAGACCAGACCCGGCACGAAGCTGCTGCAACTGACCTGTGTGTACGGCAAGTTCACACCGGCTATGCTGTCCGGCGCCGACAATGAGATTCACTTGTGCGATGTCGCGACGGGTCAATTGCAACTTGTACGGCGCAAGACGCTGCGCTATGCAGACCGCTGCCACCTGGCGCGCATGAACGCAGAATGCCTCGGCTATCGGAACGATGCGTTCGATCAGGTGATCGTATTTTTTCTGTTCCACGAGATGCCCGCCGCAGCGCGGAACAACACCTATGCCGAGATCGCGCGCGTGGTGAATCCGGGCGGCTCGGTGCTGGTCACGGAATATGGTGCGACGCCGCATCGACACTGGCTGTATCGCTTCGTACCGTTCCGTTTTCTGCTCGGGACTCTGGAACCTTTCCTGCCGGGATTCTGGCAGGAAGATGTAATGGAAAAATTAAACGGCGCGCTCAGGCAAAACGACAAAGCGTTGCAGGGTGAGCCCGGCGTCGAACTTTGCTTCGCGGGTTTTTACCGCATCATGCGTTTCAATATCGCCGCACGCTGAATCTGCGCAGCCTAATCCCTCTCCAACCAGTGTTGCAAGTATGCCCACTGTTCAAGCTCGCGCTCGGCAATGTAGTGCGGCAGGTCGAACAGGGATTTACCCTCGAAGGCCGCATTCACATAGACCTGCGTCTCGCGCAGGAAGGCCAGCACCGGCAGATCAAGGGTCGAGACGAAATATTCCAGTGCATGAGCGGCACGGGTGCGCGGCTCCATGCGCATGCCGACCACGCCGATGCGGCATTGGCTGTCGCGCACTTTCTTTTCCTCGATCAGTTCTTTGATAAAGTCCTGGCTGGCTTGCAAATCGAACAGCGAGGGGGTGATGGGCACGATGATCTTGTTGGTCTGCTTGATGAGGGAAAAGGCGAGATTGCCGCCTGCAGCTCCGGCGCCTGAATCTATCACCAGCCAGTCGATTGAGCCGTCATCCGGCCTGCCGTGTTCCTTCGAGTGCACAATGGGGAGATCGTAAGGACGTGTGTCTAACCATAACGCGGCGGACTGCTGTCTATCCATGTCGAACAATGCCACGCGTTTACCGCGATTCGCCAGGTAGCCGGCGATGTTGACCGAAAGCGTGGTCTTGCCACACCCTCCTTTGGGATTTGCAATCAGGATCGTGTTCATTTCGTGCTCACCTATTTTCTTTTTTGATAATTTGCAGCGTGGCGATTGGCCATCTGCGGCAGCAGGCAAATATCTTGTCCTGTTTTTCGCTCGGCAGTGGTTCGCTCATGTCAGTTTGACTTGGGTTGAAACTACCTAAATGATACCATCCCGGAACAATAATTTTGGAACCGCATTATCGGGTTTTTGGAGGGGAGCATGGCAGGTCACAGTAAATGGGCAAACATCCAGCATCGCAAGGGCAAGCAGGATTCCAAACGCGGCAAGATATTCACCCGTTTGATCAAGGAAATCACCGTGGCGGCGCGGCTGGGCGGCGGCGACCCGGATGGCAACCCGCGCCTGCGCCTGGCGATGGACAAGGCATATGCCAACAACATGCCCAAGGACAACGTCGAGCGCGCCATCAAGCGCGGCAGCGGCGAGCTGGACGGCGTGGAGTATCAGGAGATCCGCTACGAGGGCTACGGCATCAACGGCGCGGCGGTGATGGTGGATTGCATGACCGACAACAAGACCCGCACCGTGGCCGATGTGCGCCATGCCTTCAGCAAGAATGGCGGCAACCTCGGCACCGATGGTTCGGTATCGTTCTTGTTTAAACATTGCGGGCAGATGATCTTCGCGCCCGGCACCGACGAGAACGGCCTGATGGAAGTCGCGCTGGATGCCGGCGCGGAAGACATCATCACCCATGACGACGGCAGCATCGAAGTGATCACTTCAGTGCATGATTTCGTCAACGTGAAGCAGGCATTGGAAGCGGCAGGCTACAAGGCCGAATTCGGCGAAGTCATCATGAAGCCCGCCAACGAAGTGATCTTCACCGGCGACGATGCGGTGAAGATGCAGAAGCTGCTCGATGCGCTGGAAGACCTGGATGATGTGCAGGAAGTGTATACGACGGCGGTGATCGAGCACTGATGCGCATCCTCGGCATTGATCCCGGTTTGCGAGTAACGGGGTTTGGTTTGCTCGATAAAGAAGGGCAGCAATTGCATTATGTCGCCAGCGGTTGCATCAAAACCCCGGACGGTGAATTGCCGGAACGATTAAAATCGATTTTAAATTCCCTGGGCGAAGTGATCGCGCAACATCGGCCGGATCAAGTCGCGGTGGAAAAAGTGTTCGTCAACGTCAACCCGCAATCCACGCTGCTGCTCGGGCAGGCGCGCGGCGCGGCGATCTGCGCGGCGGTGCTGGCGAATCTGCCGGTGGCGGAATACACGGCGTTGCAGGTCAAACAGGCCGTGGTCGGCAACGGCCATGCAAAAAAAGAGCAGGTGCAGGAGATGGTGCAGCGCTTGTTGAAATTATCCGGTACGCCCAGCCCGGATGCGGCGGATGCACTGGCCTGCGCGATAGCACATGCGCACGGCGGTCAAGGTTTGGGTGCATTGGTTACCGCAGGGTATCGAATGAAGAAAGGTAGATTGACATGATAGGCAGGCTGTCCGGAATACTGCTGGAAAAAAATCCCCCGCAGATTTTGCTGGACGTGCAGGGCGTGGCGTATGAACTCGACGTGCCGATGAGCACGTTCTACAACCTGCCGGTGCTGCACGAAAAAGTGGTGCTGCACACGCAGCTCATCGTGCGCGAGGATGCGCATCTGCTGTATGGATTTCTGAGCAACGATGAGCGTCTCGCATTCCGACAATTGCTCAAGATCAGCGGCGTCGGCCCCAAGTTGGCGCTGTCGGTGTTGTCCGGCCTGAGCCTGAACGATCTGGCCATCGCCGTGGCGAACAAGGAAGCAGGACGGCTGACCAAGATACCCGGCGTGGGCAAGAAAACCGCCGAGCGCTTGCTGCTGGAGTTGCAGGGAAAATTCGTCGTGACAGGCGCGAGTATCGTTCAGGGCTCGGCAGCCTCTTCAGCAAACCACGACATCGTGAACGCCCTGCTGGCATTGGGCTACAACGAGAAGGAGGCAGACTGGGCGGCCAAACAATTACCCAAAGACGCCAATGTGTCCGACGGAATCCGCCAGGCGCTCAAGCTATTATCCAAGGCTTGAAATCGCGATAGAACAACAAAAAAAGATGAATAATGTCCGAATTTACTTTATATTAGGTTTTCACATATAGTAAATCTGCAACAAGATATCCACAAAAAATCATAATCTAAAGCATGGAGAGTTTTACAGCCGTCGTTCAATCAATCTCAGGAGGTAACATGAGCAGCGAATCACCAGGATTCTTCCGTCAACTTCCCAGCGCAATCCCCGGCCTCGCGCTCATCATCATCACCATGGTGGTGATCCGATTCTGGATCGAACCGTGGATGGGAGATACCGTGATTCTCGGCCAGAAGGGCTGGCTGATCAAAGTTACCCACCTCAATTACATCCTGCTCGGCATCATCTGCGGCATGCTTTACCGCAATGTCATTTTCGGCGGAACCATGCCCGAGATATTCAGCAACGGCTTCAAGCTGTCACGCCTGATGATCAAGACCGGTATCATCATGCTGGGTTCGCTCTACACCTTCTCGGCGATCGTTCAACTTGGCTCCATGGCGATCTTTTTGATCGGCGGCTTTGTTATCCTGACCATCATCATGGTGCTGTGGCTGGGCAAGGTGTTCGGTCTTGATCGCTCCATGACTGGCGTGATGGCCAATGCCCTGAGCATTTGCGGCGTCAGTGCCGCGGTAGCCACCGCACCGGCCGTTGAAGCCAAAGCCAGCCATGTCGCCTATGCCATCGCCACGATATTGGGCTTCGGTATCCTGACCATGTTCATCAGCCCGTTCATCGGCCATGCGCTCAACCTGACCGACCTGCAATATGGTGCATGGATAGGCACCGGCATCCTCAATTCTGGCCAGGTGCTGGCAGCAGCGCTTGCCTTCAATCCCAATGTGGCGCCGGGAACCGCGGTATCTGTCGCCGAGATATGGAACATCATGCGCGTGATCTCCATTCCTTTTGCCGTATTCGCAATAACGGTCTGGTATTGGGCCGGCAAGGACAGCGCCGATAACACAGGAAAGAAAAAGAGCCTGGGCACGCTGCTGGTGGAAAAATTCCCGGTGTTCGTCATCGGCTTCATGGCCATGGTATTCCTGACCAGCATGGGCGCCTTCGGCGATGTCGGCCTCAAGGGTGGACCACCCGCATCCGACACGATCAAAATGCTGCGCCTCGTGATGCAATGGGTGTTCGGCTTTGGGCTGGTCGGCTTGGGCGGCTTTATCGACTTCAAGGAACTGCGCCAGGCAGGCGGCACGCCGCTAAAATTGGGACTCATCGTCGGCACCACCAAATATGTGCTGGCGCTGATCGTCGTACTGCTGATCAAAGATTCCCTGGTTGCCATTTGAACACAACCAGCTTAAATACTGCGAGGAGAAAAATCATGGCTAATGAATATAAAACAGGAAGCGAAACCATCGGCGCTGCCGGAGCAAAAAGCAAGATGACGCTATTCAAGGATGACCGCGCGGAGGATATCGGCTCCATCATCGTCACCGTGCTCATAGTCGCCGTCATCGTCGTAATGAACATGAAGTAGGCCTGCATGAACTACGGCAACATCGTAGTTGCGGTCGACGGTTCGGACGCATCGCAAGATGCCCTGAACCATGCCGTTGAACTGGCCCGTCAGCGCAACTCGCCGCTGACGGGAATTTTTATCATCGATACCCAATGGGCCGATTTCATCGGCAACGATTGGCAATCCGCCAAAGGCGCGCGACAGGGCTTTCTCGACTATATCCGCAAGGAGCAGGAAGAGCAGGCCGAAGCGGCGCGTACACAATTTGAATTGGCCACGCAGAAAATGGAGCAAGTCTCTTTTTCGGTTCATGCGGGCGATCCCACCGCAATCTTGGTGGAACAAGCCTCGTCCGAGAAGACCGGCATGCTGATCGCCGGTCGGCGCGTGTTTCAGGTAAGCGGTCGACCCAGCCTTAAAGCACTCGCAACTACGTTAACAAAGAAAGCGTCACGCCCTCTGCTGTTATTTCCTTAGCAAACAAAATCGCCACTCCACGTCTGCGGCAAGATTCTATCAGCGCATAGCCTTTACTCGCCGGATTTTTATTCATTGATGGCTTGCAACCTCGGTTCATACAACTTGACGTTGTTGCGGCCATTTTTCTTGGCGTGATACATTGCGATGTCGGCGTTTTTGACCAGCAGCTTATCTTCGCTGCCGTGTTCCGGATAGACGGCAACGCCGATGCTTGAGCCGATTTTCAGCGTGTGTCCCGCCAGTTCGAAAGGCTGGTTGAGGGCATGACAAATTTTTTCTCCGACTTTGCTGGCATCCTTCCCCGTTTCGATGGTCGGCAACAGGATGATGAATTCGTCGCCGCCCACCCGCGCGGCAGTGTCAGATTCGCGCAGGCAATCCTGGATGCGCAGCGCAACGGCCTTCAGCAACAGATCGCCCACGCCGTGACCGTATGTGTCGTTGACCGGCTTGAATTTGTCGAGGTCGATGAACATCAGCGCGAGACGTGCTTTGTTCCGCTGCGCGGCAAAGATCGCCTGTTGCAAGCGATCATTGAATAACGCACGGTTGGGCAAGTGGGTGAGTGCATCGTACTGAGCCATATGTTGCATATGTTCTTCCACCTCCTTGCGCTCGGAGATATCGGTGGAGATGCCGCACAAGGCATAGATGCTGCCGTCATCGCGCCGCAGCGGAAGCTTGACTGTCATGAAGACATCCATCACTCCGGTGAGCAAGTTTTCATTGGTCTCTTCGATCTGGAGCATCTCGCCATTCTGCAATACACGCAGGTCATCCTTGCGCATATTGGCGGCGGTGTCGGCATCATAGAATTTATTGTCATCGTAGCCCGCGATCTCTTCCATCGGCGCAGCGAAGCGTTCACGCAGCAGGCGGTTGGCGAACAGGTAGCGGCCCTGTGTATCTTTCATGTAGATGTAGGCGGTGACGTTCTCGAGAATATCGGAGAGCAGCTTCTCGTTCTCCTTGAGTGCCTGGTCGGCATGGCTGCGTCCCAGCGCGATCTCGGCCAGATTGGCGGTCTGCTCGATCAGTCGTATCTCTTCATCGTCCGGGTGGTGTGCTTGACGATGATATATGGCGAAGGTACCGAGCACTTTGCCGGAAGCCGAACGGATCGGTTCCGACCAGCACGCGCCCAGACCTGCCCTGTCCGCAATATCTTTATACGCTGCCCAGTAAGGATGGGTCTGGACATCTTCGACGATGACACGCTGGCCGGTGAAAGCGGCAGTCCCGCAAGAGCCTGCACCGATTCCGATCTCGATTCCGTCGATCTCATCGTTGTAAAAATCGGGCAGGCTGGGTGCGATGCCGGTCACAAGACGGTTGCCCTCGTTGTCGAGCAGCAGGATGCTGCACAACATGTCAGGCTGCTGCTGTTCCACTCCACGCACGATGGCCTCCAGTATCGCGGAGAGCGGAGCTCCATTAGCCAGCAGTTCCAGCACATGATTACGGGTCTGTTCGCGTTGCTCGGACTGTTTACGGTCAGCGATGTCGCGGGCGAGCCTGCGTTTGATAAATATGATGTAGAGGGCGGCAGCAGCGATGCCGGCCGTCAACAGCAAGGTGATCACTAGCACCGCTTCGCCCTCGTGCAATCTGCCACTGAGGTGCTGTGCAGTACCACAGTCGCTGGCACCGGAGTCATGAAGTTCTTCGCACATTGCATAATGCGTTGGATGTTCAGCGAACGAGTGATCTGTGGACGGGGTGCCATGGAATTTTATGCTATCTCATCTCGCCTTATCGGTATTTCAGAAACAGTCTGCGATTTTTGAAACTGCTACGGAAACGCCTGACTGTGAATCTTCGGCACGCTTGTTCCGGCTAGTGCAGTGTCAACAGAAAGATGCTTTCCTGCAACCGGCTCAAACCGCGTTCCCGGAAGCGCGGGTTTTGCGCGAGCACGTCCGCTTGCCGCAGCAAGCGTACCTCGCCGTGCTCGCGGTAAAGTGCTTCCACTTCGTCAGCAGTCACTGAAAAAGGCGGGCCAGGCATTTCCGTCTGGGTGTATTCCACGGTGATCAGCAATATCTGCGTTGCGGGGGGCAATATACTCGCCAGGTGGCGCGCATAGCTTTCGCGCATTTCGGGCGGCAACGCAATCAGCGATGCGCGGTCATATACCGCAATCACATTCTCAAGGTCATCTTTGCCTAAATCGAAAAAATCACCGCACAAAATACGTATGTCATCCGCCTCGTATTCGTCGAATTTTTTGTGTTTGATTTGCTGCGGAGCGTGACCACTTTCCTTGAAGAACTCTTGCGCCGCGATGTTGCTCAGTTCCACTCCCAAGACCTGGTGCACCTGATCGCGCAGCCATAGCATGTCGCGGCTTTTGCCGCATAGTGGCACGAATACCAGACTGTCCCGGGCAAGATACAGATTTTGCCAGTATTGGCGTAAATACGGGTTGATTTCGTCTTGATGGAAACCGATCTCTTTCCGCTCCCAACGCTCCAGCCAAAAATCTTTTTTCATATTTATATTCGATTTTCTGCTTTGGTTCGGATTGCCCAAAAAACGGGATGGAGGATATCAACAGGCTATCAATGCGCCAGGAAAATAAACCATACCAAACCGCCAACAACAAAGACTGCCGCTACGGCAATGATTATCTTTTGCAATATGTCCATATTTTGCTCCTTATCAGCTAAATGCGTATGGTGGTGAAATTGTGCTGCTCCGTTAATTATCGTACATATTTCCCACCACCACCATAGGCAGCCTATTCCAATATGAAATGAGTCTGAAGGCGGCATGTATTTCCAACGAGAAATGAGTCTGAAAGGCTGAAGTTCTGAATCGGTCATTATGCAAGGCATGGTGATCGACATGGAAGATGCGCGGCTGCAAACCCTGG
>JANXXH010000081.1 GCA_025350705.1 Gallionella sp. | reverse complement strand
GCTCGGGCTCAAGTGCGGGGAAATGCGGAAAATTTGAGAGATTGCCGCAAATAAGGGGGAAGCGTAACTGTTCGATGCCGAAATTCGGGCATCAAATGTCATTGCGCTTCGTTTCAAAAATAGTTTTGCAAGAGGCTCATTCGGGTGACGTGTAAGTGCCGATGCGTTCGTAGCCTTTAACGTGGCCTTTGAAGGCATCCTTGACGTAGGTGGTGTTCCAGGTCTGTGCCTTCGATTCGTCAATGCGGTTGAGCAGGTTGATGACAAAGTTACGAAAACGACTTTTGTCGAAAGCTTCCGGAAAAGTCTCGGCGACGAGCGCCCGGGCTTGTTCTGCATTCATGGCTGCCTGACAAGGTATGACGACAGAATGACTTCACGAGGTCCAAGTGTCTGGCTGGCGTGCGCAGCGGGGCTGACCAGAAAAAACTCGCGTTTGATGTCGCGGCGCAGTATCGCCAAGACTTTGAGCGGCTGGATTTCTTCCTTGAGCGCGGCGGCGATCTTCTTGGTTGTGGGTTTTGGCAATGCGCCATCTTCCAACAGACGGATAACCTTGCCAATAAATTCCTCATCGTCTTCGGTGAATTGCGGGCAGCGGCGGATTTCCTTTGCCTTGAGCCTTTTCAACATGTAGGCGTCGTTGGGGCTGCCGCGATGAGTCGCCTCGGCATGTTCAGTCTCGGCGGTGGTGGCGTTGACGAATGCGGTTTTATTCCGATCTAGCAAATCATAGAATTCACGAGGAATAGTTTGAAGTGGTTCGTTGACGTCAGCGGGCTGTAATATTTTCGCGGCAGTCATGAAATCCAATTCGACAGTTGAATGATTGCCAGACACCCCCAGGAAAAACTTGTCCAGCTTACCTTGGCGAAAATATGTGAGCAGTGCCGGGAACGTGGCAAAGGCTGGATCGGGAAACAGAATGCGAGTGGAGCGGGCTTTTTTTGGAAGGCGCTTGACGCGCTCGAAAAGATCGGGTTGTTTGTCGCGGACATCGCGGATTTCGGTAAGATATTTGAGTTCGCTCTCTTCGTTCTCATCCTCGCCAGTGATGGTCTCCTTGGCGTTCCATTTGGCAAAGAGTTTGTGGGAAATAATGTCTTCTCCCTCGGTCAACAGGCGCGCGTCGGCACCAAGCATCTGGATGAAGGCATGGATTTTAGCTTCGGCGGCTTCACGGAGCTTGATGAGGTCGTTGCCTTCCTCGGTCGGGAAAAAATTGTAGGTGTAAATTACATCGAATTTGGTATCCACGCGGTTGACGCGCCCGACACGCTGGATCAGGCGCGTGGGATTCCACGGAATATCGTAGTTGATGACGATATTGGAGCGATGAAGATTCACCCCTTCGGAAAGGACTTCAGTGGCAACCAGGATGCGGTAATTATCTTTTGGGCGATATGCTTTGGCATCGAAGTTGGTGATGACCTCGTCACGAACATTTTTATGTGACCCGCCGGTGAAGAGGAGGACTTTGGATTCGACTTCGTCGCGAATTTTCCCAGCCAGGTAGTCGGCGGTCTCCTTGGATTCAGTGAAGATGATAAGTTTGTTGCTCTTGAGCAGTGAGGTATTTTTCAGGATGTCCCGGAACGATTCCCATTTTGGATCGCGTACGATCTTTTTCCACAGGTCGTGGATTTTTGTAAGGGCTTTCAGATCGCTTTCGAGCGCGGCAATAAATTCCGGCTTGAAATCTTGCGCAGATAGTTTTTCCGCCTTGTCTTCTTCCAGCAATTTCTCGATACCTTCCTGGTCGTCGGATTCAAGCAGTTCGAAAATCTTGCTGCTGTGTTTCTTGCTGATGAAAACGTGACCCTTGTGGTACTCCGCAATGACTCGCTCGTAAGTATGAATGAAACGGCCAAGTGTGGAACGGAAGGCGGTAAAACTGCTTTCGAGCCGTTTCACTGCAAGGATTTTCATGAACTTGGCCAAGTTGCGCTGGCTCTGGATTTCATATTCTTCCCGCTCCCCTGTGTAATAGAGAAGCGGGGTGTAACGCGCGTATTTAAAATCATGAGTCAGCAAGCGGATGGTTTCATTAAAAACCTCATTCTCGGTCTTGTTCAACTTGTAGAAGATCGGATCAGGGTTAGCGACCTCGGGAAACTTCAATCCCTGCCGTTTTAAATCTTCGCCATAGAATTTTTCGATCTCTGTTCGCGTGCGGCGGATCATCAGGTACTTGAGAATTTTCTCGCGGGTCTGACGCGCATTGTCCTGCACCGCTTGTATGTATTGATCGTGATTAGTCTGGCGATCTAGCCATTCCAGTTTGCGTCGAAGCGAACTGAAAAATGCTTCCAGATTGCGGACGTTGGGGATAGTGCTGTTTTTGCCATTCTGGAATAACTTGATCTGGCTCAAGATGTCCTGTGGTGTGTTGTTCAGTGGTGTGGCGGAAACCAGGACAACGCGCTTGCCGCGACAAATCTGCGCAAGTTTCTCGTAGCTTTGCGTGACTTCGGTGCGGAAGCGATGCGATTCGTCAATGAAGACAGTAGTGAATTTCTGGAGATCACGATCCAGCAACTTATCCAGCTTGCCGAGGGACTCACACAGGTAGCCGCGCACGCCGAATTCGCGGAATACATTCGGCCACGAGCCGGAATTGTGTTCGTCGAGCAGGTGCGGCGGAGCGATGACAAGGCAAGGTTCGTTGATATGCTGGGCAAGCAGCGCAGACATGTAGGTTTTGCCCAATCCGACCACGTCGGACAAAAACGCTCCGCCGTATTCATCAAGTACTTTACGCGCGTTCAGGACGGCCTCTTCCTGGTATTTCAGTTTCTTAAAACCAGCGGGCATATGTAAATCCTCGATTTCATCGGCCAAGTTGAGTTCGCCACGGAAATACTCGTAAAGAAATTTTAAATACAACTCGTAAGGGGTGAATTGTGCAAAGGGTGATTTGATTTCGATGGTCGTGACGTAATCCTTGGTCACATCTACAGACTTGGCCCACAGCTCGTTGAACTTTTGTTGTGCGAACTCATAGTCGGAACGGTTCTTCAATTCGACATTGAAATCGAGATTATCCTGCAAGCCAGCCTGGGTAAAGTTGCTCGAACCTGTGATCACGCGGCCTTTATCCCGATCACCTTCTTGGAAGGTCATGATGTACAGCTTTGCGTGCAGATGTTCTGATGGATAAGCGCGGATTTCCAGCTTGCCTGACTTGATCCATTCCACGAACTTGCGAACACCATCTTCAATTTCTGAGCTGTCGCCGGATTTCTGGAGCTCGTTCAGGATTTCGTTCGGTAACTGCTCTCTGGCTTGGGCATGTGATTCTAATACCAATTCCTGCTGTACCTTGGCAGTTTGGATCAAATCGTAAGTAGTACGGTCAGTTTTGATGCCGATGAGAATCCGAATCTTCTCTGTTTTTGTGAGTGCGGGATGAAGTTTGTGAAAACCGCTGATGAAGAAGTAGCCAACGAGACAATCGAAAAGCCGGGTGTCGTCACCAAGCAGGATACCGAAACGGTCGCGCAAGTTCTTGCCCGGTTCGTTGGTGATGAATGTCAGGTCAGAGGACATGTTAATCAATTTGTTGCGGCTTATTTTTCCTTCCACGGCGCAAAGCCGATGGAACGTTTCTTCTTCGGTTCGTCCGGCGCCATTAATTGGCGGATGGCGTTGATGATCTCTGCAATGGCCTTGTCGTGTGCGCCGACCTTGCGTTCAAGCTGGTTGAGTTTTTTCGCCAGTTCCTTGTGGCCCGAGACAAGCTCGCGCAGGTGCACGAAGGCGCGCACAACGTGCAGGCTGACTTCGACGGCGCGCTCGGACTTGAGCACATTACCCAGCATCAGCGCGCCGTGTTCGGTAAAGGCGTAGGGGAGATAACGACGACCGCCGCGACCTGCAGGACTGTTTGAGGTCGCAATTTGCGACCTCAAACTTGAGGTCACATTTTGTGATCTCAAGTCGGCAATTTCTTCTACCGTCAACTGAAACATGAAATCCTCGGGGAAACGCTCAATATTGCGGCGCACCTGCTCGTTCAGGCGCTTCGTCTCCACCCCATAGAGTTCTGCCAGATCGGCATCAAGCATGACCTTCTCCCCGCAAGGGGGACGCCGACGGGTGCCCGGAGCCTTCAGCTCCACCCTCTCGCAGTGCCCGCGTATGGTCAGAATTTTAGATTCGATGTTTTCAGCGACAACGATAGCTTTCTTGCCGGACATGCATTCTCCCCTTCCGCTTATGTTGCGGTTTGCCACAGATACTAATGGGTTATCGCATCATGCGCCAGTAGCGGCAGCTTTTTGTTCATTCCGTTTACGCAACCCCGCGAGCTGTGCCGCTTGCGGAAGCCTGCGCAACGTTAATACACTGCATCATGGTCGCCCACATTGATCGGGATGATCTCCTGGTCGTGGATCAGGATTTCCAGCGTGATGCGGTAAGAAAGGTTGATCGATACCGAATGCAGCCCTTGCAGCCTGCCGCTCAGCGCATGCAGGCGCAGCGAAGGATGGTGCGGGTTCAGCTCCAGCAGTTGCAGCGTCTTGAGGTACTGGTTTTCCAGCTCAGGATGGCGTTTGAGAAAACGCGCGGCGCGTTTGTTGTACTGGTCAGTAAATATCAGGGTAAAGCTCATGCAGCGAGCTTCTTGACCCGTTTGACGTGGGCTGTGGCTGATTCCTTTACATAGCGGCCGGCCGCAACATCGGCGCGCGTTTCGGCCAGGGCCGCCTCCAGCTCGCATTCTCTCAGGTAATGATAATGTGCGATGTCCATCACCACGAAGCGCTCCTTGCCGCGCACGGAGACGATCGCTTCCGGCTGTTTTGTCAGCGCATCTTCGATGGCGGCGATGCCTTTTGTCTTCAGGTCGTTGGCGGTCAGGTTGGACATGATCTGGTCTCTTTTCAATATTATTGATAGTGCTGTTTATGGTACGCTTTACAGATCGATAAATCAAGCGGAGAAGCAGGCGCTGGTTGAGCCAATCCAGCGTTGGCATGGTTTAACGTTTCCCCTTTGTGCTTTTTTATAAGGTCGCAAACTGCGACCTTAAACTTGAGGTCACAATTTGTGACTTCAAATTTGAAGTGCCAATCTGGCATCTCAAGCTTGTAATTATTCCCCATTCGAGGTGGTCGCAATTTGCGACCACCGATCTTACCCGCTTTTTATAGCACAAGCAGCGCAGCTATCTTGGCGCGCACTTCGTCCAGCTCTTCGACTGATGCCTTGCCTTTGGGTGTGGCTTTGCGTGCTTTCCAATCGAGGTTATTCACTTGGTCGGCCAGCACCGCGCCGCGAATATCTTTTGCATGGATGATGACTTCGAACGGGTAGCCCTTGATCTGCGTGGTCATCGGGCAGCACAGCATGGCGCCGGTTTTGCCGTTATACGCGGCGGGGCTGAGCACCAGCGCGGGACGGTGTCCTGCCTGTTCGTGGCCAGCGCGTGTGCGTTTGGCTTGGGGCGAAAATTCCAGCCAGACTATATCGCCCGCATCCGGCACAAAGCGGCGCGCCATTACCAGACTTCCTTGCCGACGTGTTCTCCGGTGCCGATTGGTTTATGCCGGTTCTTGCCGGTGATGCCGTCAAGCAGGTCGTCCAGTTTGTATGCCTTGCGGCGCACCGGCTCGATGACGATGCGCCCCTGCTCTTCGCGCACTTGGACGGGCTGCTCCAGTTCGACATGCGCCGCAGCCATGACCGATGCAGGGATGCGCACTGCGGCGCTGTTGCCCCATTTCTTTACGATGACTTCCATGATGTGCGACTCCTTTGATTTGATATTCGCAGTTTAGGCGCACACGGGCTATGTGTCAACATTGTTTATACACGCCAGTCGCTGTATCCTACCCTCTCCCCTGCCCCTCTCCCGCATGCGGGAGAGGGGATTATTCACAACGGCGAGATCAGTACGCTCTCGCGCAGCTTTTTCAATTGGTCGCGCAGTTCAGTAGCGCGCTCGAACTCCAGATTCTTCGCGGCTTGCAGCATTTCTTTTTCCAGCCGCTTGATCTCTTTTGAAACATCCTTCTCGCTCATCGCCAGATATTTCGCCTGTTCCTGCGCGGCCTTGAGCTGGTTGCGCGCGGTCTCCGGTTCGTACATGCCTTCGATGATGTCCTTGATGCGCTTCTGCACTCCTATCGGGGTGATGTTGTGCGCGAAGTTGTATGCCACCTGTTTGGTGCGGCGGCGCTCGGTTTCGTCGATCGCGCGTTTCATCGAGTCGGTGATCCTATCCGCATAGAGTATGGCCTTGCCGTTGAGGTGGCGCGCGGCGCGGCCTATGGTCTGGATCAGCGAACGCTCCGAACGCAAAAAACCTTCCTTGTCGGCATCGAGTATCGCGACCAGCGACACTTCGGGGATGTCCAGCCCTTCGCGCAGCAGGTTGATGCCGACCAGCACGTCGAACATGCCTAAGCGCAGGTCGCGGATGATCTCGACGCGCTCGACGGTCTCGATGTCGGAGTGCAGGTAGCGCACCTTGATGCCGTGCTCGGAAAAATATTCGGTCAAGTCTTCAGACATGCGCTTGGTCAGCGTGGTGACCAGCACGCGCTCGCCTTGCTTGACGCGCAGGTTGACCTCGGACATCAGGTCGTCCACCTGGTTGGTGGCGGGACGCACTTCGATCTGCGGATCGACCAGCCCGGTGGGGCGAACCAGTTGTTCGACCACCTGACCGGTATGCTCGGCCTCATACACGGATGGCGTGGCGGAAACGAATACGCTCTGGCGCATCACTTTTTCGAATTCGTCGAAGCGCAGCGGACGGTTGTCCATCGCGGAGGGCAGGCGGAAGCCATAGTTGACCAGGTTCTCCTTGCGCGCGCGGTCGCCTTTATACATGCCGCCGATCTGCGGCATCATCACGTGGCTTTCGTCGAGGAACATCAGCGCGTTGGGCGGCAGATAATCGATCAGCGTAGGCGGCGGCGCGCCTGCAGGTCGCCCGGACAGGTGGCGCGAATAATTTTCGATGCCCTTGCAGAAGCCGATCTCGTTGAGCATTTCCAGGTCGTGGCGGGTGCGCTGCTCGATGCGCTGCGCCTCGACCAGTTTGTTTTCGCGCTGATAGAACGCGATGCGCTCGGCCAGCTCGACCTTGATGGTCTCAAGTGCATCCAGCACGGTGCTGCGCGGCGTGACGTAATGGCTGGACGGATAGACGGTGTAGCGCGGCACCTTTTGCAGGATGTGGCCGGTAAGCGGATCGAACAGCGACAGGGTCTCCACTTCGTCGTCGAACAGCGTGATGCGCAGCGCAAACTCGTTGCTCTCCGCCGGGAAGATGTCGATCACGTCGCCGCGCACGCGGAATTTGCCGCGCGAGAAATTGATCTCATTGCGCTCGTACTGCATCTCGATCAGGCGCTTGATCACGTCGCGCTGGTGCATCTTTTCGTTATGGCGTAAATGGAGAATCATGCCGTGGTAATCCACCGGGTCGCCGATGCCGTAGATCGCCGAGACGGTCGCGACGATCACGCAATCTTCGCGCTCCAGCAGCGCCTTGGTCGCGGACAGGCGCATCTGCTCGATCTGCTCGTTGATGCTGGAATCCTTCTCGATATATACATCGCGCGACGGCACATAGGCCTCGGGCTGGTAGTAGTCGTAGTAGGAAACAAAATACTCGACCGCGTTCTCGGGAAAGAAATCGCGCAGCTCGGAATACAGCTGCGCCGCGAGCGTCTTGTTCGGCGCCATCACCATCGCCGGGCGGCCGAGCTGCGCGATGACGTTGGCCATGGTGAAGGTCTTGCCCGAGCCGGTCACGCCGAGCAAAGTCTGGAATGACAAGCCGTCGCGTATGCCCTCGACCAGTTGCGCGATGGCCGTGGGCTGGTCGCCCGCCGGCTCAAAGGGCTGGTGCAGGATGTAGGGGCTGTTGGGGAAGGTTAGGATGTTCATGGTGAGCCGTATATTGTACGGGGAAAGGCGTGATTGCTAAATGGGGATGCATGCGGGAGAATGCGAGGGCAGCAAAAACATAGGGCGGCCAATGGGTGGCCACTTTGATCATTACCGGGAGAGACATCATGAATGCGATACGTATCAACCAAGGGTTGTGCACGCTGGCCACCGTAATGGCACTGACGGTTACACCGGCGGCATGGGCCTACGATTCGGTAATCAATGGCGGCATTGGCCAGTACACATTCAAGTACCAGGATCAAACGCTTGGAGTGAACGGGAAACCGGCGGGGTGGTTCCTGGGCTATATCGGCCGCTTCAACGAGAACCTCGGATTTGACGTGCGTATGGGCGGTGCCGGAAATACGAGCGGCTCTGGCTTGACTCTGAAGCCCGGTCTTTTCCTGTCGGTGCTGTTTCGCCCGTTGATCTCAGTCAGCGAGACTATCGATCTCTATGGCCTGCTCGGTTTCACCAGTTTGGCTGTCGGCCGGACGGCGGCGAACGGCGTAGAAGAGATCATTGCCCGCGTTGGCGGGAGCATTGGACTGGGCGCCGATTACCACTTTAACAAACACCTGGCAGCCGGTGTCGAGTTGGTATCGTATCAGCGCGATGTCGATTTTGGCCCGAACAACAACTCCTCCGGAAACTGGACCGGGGTTACCCAGGCCAATGTGTCGCTGAGCAGCATTATGGCCACCTTCAAATACCAGTTCTGAGTGGGATAGCCAGCAATCAGGGTCAGTGACGATTTATCTGGTGGCAGGAAAATAACTCAGGCATAGCGCATTTGTTTGCGCGTGAATCAGCCGGGGTTATCTACCGAGAACATGCTCCACGGGTAGGTTATCCATAGCTGGCTTTGCGCGCCTTCCGGCCCGCGCGCCAGATCAAAGCGGATGACAACGCCAGACAATACCACGCGTGCGCCTATGCCGTAACTCTCGCGTCCACTCTTGAATAGTTGGCTGAATTCATCGGCGACCATGCCGCGCTCCCAGAAAGCAGCGACCTGAATGCCGGTGCGTATCCCCTTCGCAATAAAGATGTCGAACGGGGTGCGCTCGTCGGTCAGGTTCCAGCGGTATTCTGCGCCGTAGGACAGCGCCTGCCCGGCATAGAAGCGACCGTTGTCATATGACCTCAAGCGCTGCGTCCCGCCCAGCGGTGTGGCTGTGCCAAAGCGATTGTTTGCCAGGATGCCATCCAGCAATTTTGTTTCGGCAGAATCGCAGGCAATGCGGTCAGGCCCCCCGACCGGATATTGGGCGCAGTTCAATCCATAACGTTGTTGCAACAGCGCGTAGTCGGTGAGTCCCTCGCGGGTGACATGGGCGCGCGAGTAGAACATGTTGAAAGCCAGCGTATCCCATTTGCGCATCGGCAAATATCCGGTGATATTGTAATCGTTGGCGTAATACCTGCTCATATCCGGGTTGTTGCCATGAGGCAGGCGGCTGGCAAACTCCACGCGCGCACCTTTGCGCGGATCGACCCGGTCATCGGTCAGATCCATGGAGCCACCCACGGAATACAAGGTTAAGCTATTCCAGTTGGTATCGACTCCCGCAAAAGCCTGATTGTTTTTATCCAGCACTTCGATCAGGCGACTCTGACCGCTCAAAGCGCGGGCAAAAATATCATAGCGGCGCTGATCGAAAGTCAGGGTCATCTGACCCAGCAGGTAAGCGCCTTCAACTTTGGGGTAGATCACATCGGCCGGGTCGGAATCGATGCCGCGCTTGTAGGATGTTGCCGTGACCCGATAATCGTTATAGCCGATATCGAATATCAAACGCTGTGGCACTACGTTGTAATCAAGCAGGGCGACCCCGGTCGCCTTGATGTCGCCGCGCACATAGTAGCCGGTAAAATCGGTGTCGCCACCATCCATGTTCAGCACGCTCACTCCAAACCCGGCTGCCCTGCCCATTCCCAGTATCTCACCAACGATAGGATAAAAATAGTAGCCAAAATCCCTGCCAAACTGATCCTTGCGACGCTCGACCACCTCGGCATGACTCACGCTGCTGATGAACAGCATCAGCAGCACTCCGCTCCAGAACCTTCCGATTTGGTATGGCATGATGATGTCTCTCCTACTCATCTTGCAGCGTGTCACGAGCCTTTGATAATACTATTCCTATATCCTGTTGACTACAATATGGAGCACGGAATTTGCTCTATCCAGATATGGCCTCGCCATGCCCATCCAGAAAACTGCCGTGAACATCACAGTGACTGGCGCGTTCCGGTAAGATTCTTACATGGCTAATGAAAACGGATATGCACATGTTGATTGCTGATCTCATTCTCGTCACACATGCGCTGTTTGTGGCGTTTGTCGTTCTGGGACTTGTTGTGGTGCTGCTCGGAAATTATTGCCATTGGCATTGGGTCAGGAACTGGTGGTTCAGGATAACCCACCTTGCGGCGATCGGGATCGTCATAGCAGAATCATGGCTGGGCATGATATGCCCGCTGACCGAGTGGGAAAACCGCTCAAGAGAGGCGGCGGGCGGCAGCGCCTATTCAAGTTCTTTTATCCAGCACTGGCTGCACGAGATCTTGTTCTATGATTTCGAACCTTGGGTCTTTACAGTCGCATATACCCTGTTTGGAATTCTTGTGGTGGTGACATGGCTGCTCGTGCCGCCGGAACATACACGAAAATAACTTGAGCCGGCGTAGCCCGGATGCCATCAGGGATTTAACATCTAATTTCTTCCCTTCTCTCTGCGCCCCGGTTCATTCTTTCTCCGGCACAGGTATAATTCGCTCTCACGATCAATCAGCAAGGAAATATCTTGGAACTTTCGAAACGCGTACAAGCCATCAAGCCCTCCCCCACTCTTGCCGTCACTGCCCGCGCTGCAAAACTTAAAGCTGAAGGCAAGGACATCATCGGGCTGGGTGCAGGCGAACCGGACTTCGATACGCCGCAGCACATCAAGGATGCGGCGATCGCCGCGATCAACAAGGGCTTCACCAAATATACTGCCGTGGGCGGCACACCCTCGCTCAAGGCAGCGGTGATCGCGAAGTTCAAGCGCGACAACGGGCTGGACTATACCGCGAAACAGATCCTGGTTTCGTGCGGGGGCAAGCAGAGTTTTTTCAACCTGACACTCGCTACAATCAACCCCGGCGACGAGGTGATCATCCCCGCGCCGTACTGGGTGTCTTACCCCGATATCGTGCTCATCGCGGAAGGCAAGCCGGTGATCGTGCAGGCGGGCATCGAGCAGGGTTTCAAGATGACGCCAGCGCAACTGGAAGCGGCGATCACGCCGAAAACGAAGATGGTGGTGATCAACAGCCCGAGCAATCCATCTGGCGCGGTGTACACGTTAAATGACCTGAAGGCGCTGGGTGAAGTATTGCGCAAGCATCCGAACATCCTGATTGCGACCGACGACATGTACGAGCACATCGCGCTGACCGACGCGAAATTCGTCAACATCCTGAATGCCTGCCCCGACCTGTATCCGCGCACCATGGTGCTGAACGGTGTTTCAAAATCCTATGCGATGACCGGCTGGCGCATCGGCTATGCGGCGGGGCCGGAGAACATCATCACGGCGATGGAGAACGTGCAATCGCAAAGCACGTCGAACCCGACTTCGATCTCGCAGGTTGCGGCGGAAGCTGCGCTGAACGGCGATCAAGGCTGCATCGAGCCGATGCTCAACGCATTCCGCGAGCGGCATGTGTTCGTGGTGAATGCGCTGAACAAGATTCCGGGATTGAAGTGCATCATGGCGGGCGGCGCGTTCTACGCCTTCCCCGATGCCAGAGGCGCGATCGCCGCCTTGCACAAGAAGGGCACCATCAAGGAAGCGACCGACATCGCGCTGTCCGAATATCTGCTGGTGGAAGCCGGTGTGGCGGTAGTGCCCGGCTCGGCATTCGGAAGCGAAGGTTATATCCGCTTATCGTTCGCGACTTCGATGGGGAATCTGCAAAAAGCCTTGGAGCGGATGGCGAAGGCTTTGGCTTGATTCGTTAACCTTGCATGCATGCCCTCGCTGGCCATTTCCTTAGGGGGCGTAACGCAGCGTCGGGCTGTCGATCGTTCCGCCCATTTGCAGGTCTACGTGCCCCGCCGAATCCTGTAGCGACAAACTGACGTTCATCTTTCCCGACAACTGTTGCCTGGTGACATCGAACGTCGCCGTTGCATTCATCACACCAGCCGCGACTTTCACCTGCTTGAAGTGATAGCCATTGTTGGCGTACGAAACGACGCCGCTGAGATTGTCGAAATGCGTCCTTCCGCCCGGCAAGTTTTCCCTGCTGCGCATGCGTGCAGTTTCGACGATGTCCATACCGCTGATCGTCCCATTCTTGGCCGCGAAGCTGCCTTCAAGCACCACGGAATCTGTCAGGCTGGCCAGATCCATCGAGTTCATCTTGAAGCGCGCCGAGCCTTCGACATTTCCATCCAGCAGCTTGCTCAATTGCTGCAAAGGAATCGTTTTTGCGCTCAGCGCGCCTTGTGCGTTCCAACCAGAACGCCAGTTAATACTTGCATTCCCCTGCGCGGCACCGCCCAAAATGCTGGCATCAATATCGTTGATCACCAGCTCATTGTTGTTTAGCTCACCCTTCGCAGTCAGATCATCAAACGTCCAATTCGGCAACAATGGCAATGCACTGCCGCGCACTGTTATCACTGTTTGCAGCTTGCCTACCGGAGTGGCGTTGATACCCAGAGCATATTTTCCGGAATTCGCGCGCAGATGGGTTTGGGTAAATTTCCCAACCGAATCGAAATCCAATTCGCCCTCTATGCCGGTCAATTCAAAAACGTCTGCGTCCAGCTTGCCCTGACTGATCACCATGCGTTTCACTGGATACTTTTCTTCATTGGCCATTTGTTGCAGCCATACGGATACGTTTCTCAGCCACGCACCCCTGACTTTGACCCCTTGAAATTCGACACTGCTGACTGGTTTCGCATTGGTGAACAATCCGATAAGCGCGAAGTTGATTCGCGCTTCATCGGCCTGAAATTGTTTTCCTTCACCAATATATATCTCGCCTAATTCGAGTCTCGGCATCGGCAGGATGCGTCCGGACAAATGACCGATATGCACCGGCTGGTGCAGTTTTGCGGACAGCATCTGCTCGGCCTTGGGCATGTAATTCCTCATCGGCACCAGGTAGGGGATGACAAACAACACGCCCACCAGCAATACCAATAAAAACAATCCCAGTTTGAATATGAACCCGGCCAGCTTGCCCCAGGAAAATGACTTGCGGCGGGCTCTGGCAACTGGAGCCGATTTGGCAACTGGGGCATTGTCCACAGTAAACCTGGCTTTATTGGCGAGTTGTTGCATCTCGGCCTTGGCTGCTTCAGTTCTGCGTTGCTCTGCTTCAGCCAAAACTTTGGCTTTGGCTTCAGCCATTTTTTTGGCCTCCAGAGCTTCAGCTGCCCTTCGCCCGTCCACCTCTTTACGTTCTTGTATCGCACGCCGAATTGTGTCCAGGCCAGGAAATCTCTTGACCGGTTTACTCGCGACAGGCGGGGGTACTTGTTGCTTGGCTGGTTGCCGGACGTCTTCGGGCCGGGTTGTTTTAGCCGCCTCTCCGTGTTGCTGGGCGGGACTGGCTTGCTGTGTTGATTGGCGCTCTTTATGCAGCTCAGCTGCGCGCTTGGGTTCATCGATCTGGAATGCATCAAAAGCAAATGTAGTCGGCTTGGCCGCAGGTCTGGCTGGTTGTTCCGGTTGGCGTTCTTTATGCGGCTCGGCTGAGCCCCGAGGTTCATCAATCTTGAATTTACCAAAAGCAAAATCTTGAGATGCATCAACATGAAATGCATCAAAAGCAAATGTATCCGGTTTGGCTCCCGGGGTAGTTTGGCTAGGCTGCGCCGCTTCTCGCGCTTTAGCAGCTTGTTGTTCTGCTTTTATGTGTACGGCTTCTTCGGCTTGTTTCTGCGCACTTACTGCGGCCTCGATACGCAGCCGCGTCTCTTGTTCAGCCTTTAATTTGTCGGCCTCAGAAACGTGAGGTATGGATTCAGCTCCCTGCGGTGTACCAAATATTGCCGCTTCCATTTCTTGTTGGGATATTCCATCACTCTCCGCCCTCAAGTTCTCAGCCTCGGCCGGCCCGGCTCCTGGCGCTTCCGATGCAGTAAACCCCGACATAAAATCCAATTCTCCATCAGCAGCATCATCCACCGGTTGTTGTTTCGGGGTTGGCGTTTTGATGGGAACGACCATCTTGGAGGGAACAGCCATCTTGGGTGGCACGGCTATTCTTGGAGTTTTGCCGACCGCGTCCATATCCTGGATGAAGCCGTTTTTTTCCAGCTCTTGAAGTGTCTCGCCAAGGCTGGCGCGCATGCTGGGAGCGGCGCGCTTGCTGATCTCGCCGAAAGTAGATGATCCGTCCACCATCAGCAACGCGCGTTTAACATCGTCGGCAAGATGCGATGTCCTACTAAGCATCTCATCTTCGCCTTTGCTGGTTTTGACAAAAATTGTTTTATTGTCCATACCCTATTCTAATTGATAGTAAGCACGAATTGTGATGGTCAATTATGGATGTTACGAGTAAAAGTGGGCTTTTACGTTTATCGATATCTTAGCCGAATGGTCTATATGATAAGTCAAGAATTTATTTTGAACTTCCACAACCACCAAATAGCTCTGCTCAGTTAGCGGTGGGCTCATCCCAATACCCATATATCCACCTTCAATCATGCAACAGACTCAGCTGAGTCACAAATAACGTCGTCATGACAAATCGGGCAAAGAACGCTACATGCGCTGGATAAGGACTAATTGAGGTTGACCGGGCAATGCAAAATCACTATCATGCGCACCTTCGATACGTTACCGACGGAAGTCGGCCGTTTGCGGGAGAAGGTGCGATGCGCCCACTCCCGCACCCATCGGCTCAGCCGCACCGTTTCGTGGCAGCACCTCTTCATTCCCTGATAGCTCAGTCGGTAGAGCGACGGACTGTTAATCCGCAGGTCCCTGGTTCGAGTCCAGGTCGGGGAGCCAAAACATTCAAAGCCTTGCAGCGATGCAAGGCTTTTTCGTTTCTGTGCTTTGTGTAATTCCTGTGTAATCGTGTCAGCTTGCTTTGCGATAACGCTCTGAAAGTTTGTCCATAGCCGACTCAATATGCGCACCGTTCTGGTGACTGTAACGCTCCACCATGCTCAAGTTTTTATGGCCCGAAATGCGCTTCACTGTTGGCAAGTCTACGCCTGCCTGCACAAGATGTGTTATCGCAGTATGGCGTAAGGTATGACGCACGATTAGCGCGGTATCCAGCCCCGCATTGGCGACTACGCGGCGGAATGGTTTGTCGAGGTTGATCGTGTGCCCTTCCCTCGCTGCTGGCGATGGAAACAGCCACGGTGTGCCGGGCGGCAAGGTTCCCACATACGCGACGAGGAAGTCTGCAAGGTGCGCAGTGATAGGCTGCTCACGCGCGCCAGCTTTCGCCTTCGGGATAGATATGGTTTGCTGCTCAAGGTTGATGTGTTCGCGGCGGATCGAAAAAATCTCGCTGCGGCGCATGGAGGTTTCCAGCCCGATGAGAATGAACGGGTATATCTGAATGTTCTGATCTTCCTGCGCGGCTTTCAGCAAGCGCTCAATCTGATCTACCGTCAAATAAGTGATGCGCCCGCTATTCTCTTTCAGGCGTTTGATGGCTGCTGGCTTGTGTTCCAGCCAGCCCCATTCAACGGCCTTGGTGAACAGGTGCGACAGTGCCGCCAGTTCGCGATTGATCGTGCCCGGCTTGGTTTTTCCTTTATAAAGCTTTGTGCCGTCCTTCAAAACATTGTGCTGCGCATCTTCTTCCAAACGTAGCTTCTTGTAGCGCTCCACATCGAAAGTGCATATTTTCGATAGCGGCACATCACCAAAAAAAGGACTGAGGTGCATGGCCAGCCGGTAGCGTTTCATCTTGAGGTCTTTGCCGCCTTCCTGCGCCAGCTTGACCAGATATTTATCGGCGGCATCGGAAAAGCCCAGCGCGATCTTGCGACCCGTTGGCAGATTGAGCCTGCCTGTCTTGGCATCTTGCCTCGCCTTCTCGATAAACTCTTCCGCCTGGGTGCGCGTGGTGCCGTCTGTTTCACGCCCAATCACGCGATGGATGCGCTGCCCGTCCACCATCACATTGACGGTGAACACGCCATCGCCATTGGCTTGGCGCTCGAAGGTGATGCCGTGCTCGTTGACCTTTTCGCCGGGCGCAAGTTTGCGCATGGAGGGGCGGGTGAGCTTGATATATGTTTTGGCCATGATGATGATCTCCTAAAAAGGGGTACTGTCGTGTAGGCAATGTGCTGCATTCAATTCTTCTTTGGTGCCTGCGCCCAATGCATAGGCTTTGATTTCTGGCCAGCAGTCACGCACAAGATTGACATCTACATCGTCCTTTGCCTTAAACCAGCTCATCCTTTTCGTATCTTTGCTATATGTCGAGTGCTCGCATATCACACGCCAAACAGTCTGCTCATCGTAAGTCAGCAGTTCAGGGAA
>JANXXH010000075.1 GCA_025350705.1 Gallionella sp. | reverse complement strand
GGCCTTGAGCGCAGCTGCGATTCAGGCAGAACTATTAGAAAAGGCCAATTCGGCCGTTCAGATAAAGACCAATAATTCACTCGAGCTGGCAAAAGCAGAACAACTTCGTGCTGAAGCAGAACAAAAAGTCGCCGACGCAATCAAAGTTAAGCTGCTCACCGAGCAACAAAAAACACTGGAAGCTGAAGCTTTAGCCAAGACAGAACAAACGCAGATTGAATTGCTGCAAATGCAGCAACAGGCAGATCAAGCGACCAGAACTGCGACTGAGGCGCTATGCATTGCAGAGACACTGACCTTAAGTAATGGTTTGGAACAGGCCAAGTTACAACAGCAACTTGCCGAGATCGCGGCGAAGAAAAATGAAGACTCCAGCATGTTGCTGCAGATTCAACAACAGCGCACTAATGACGAAGCATTTGCCTTAGCCTTAATACAAGAAAAATTGAGTGCCGAACGTCGTCGGGCGGATTCGATACAACAAGTCTTAGCCGCTACGCAAGAGAAATTAGTCTCAGAACAGATCGCCCAAGTTGAAGCGGAAGCTCGACTAAAGACTGAGCAAGAAGCAAAAGAAATCGCCCTTGCCAAAGGTCAATCAGATAAAAAGCACCGTGAAGCTTTGAGCGAAACTCTCAATGCTGAACAAGAAGCTTTGACGCAAGCCCAATTGCAATCACAATTGCAGCATAAGGCCGCAACTTACGCCTTGCTCAAAGCAAGACAATTAGTGGAAATCACCAAAGCAGAACAATTGCGCCTGGAAGCAGAGCGCGATGCAGTACAGGTGAATCAGCAAAAGCTTGAGGCAGAGAAAGACGCGGCAGAGCAAATTCTGGCGAAAGCTAAGCTAGAACTTGAACATGTATCAGTACTTCAGGCACGCAAGGAAAAAGAGCAGGAAGCTAAAGAAACACGTCAAGCGATGCTCGCAGCAGAGCAATTGCGACTTGAAAAAATGACGGAACATGTGCAACTGCAACGCGAGATTACTTCAATTTCGCAGACAAAAGCAGAAGAGTCAGTGCAATTTAATGTGGTGTTGAAAAAGCGCGCAGCAGAAGAGAAACGTGCGCTGGAGCTGGTGCAAGAAAAGTTAACTTCTGAAAAGCAATTGTTGCAAGAGTTAGAAGTTAAAGCGCTTAAAGAGCAAGAGCACACAACTACCTACAACAATCGCCTCAAGTTAGAGCAGAAAATTGTTCAGGTGTTAGAAGAAAAAACTCAAGCAGAAAAAAATCTGCTGGATCAATGCAGAGAAAAAGTAAAGATAGAGCAGCAAACAAAATTGTCGGTTCAGGCAAGACTGACGGTGGCAACAGATTTGCTGGAATTGGAGAAAAGAAAAGCGCAGGCGCAACAACTCGCTTTAGATGCTTTGCTGAAAACGCAATCCATAGAACAGAAAAATGCTGATGCCGCACAATTAGAAGCGCAAGCGAAGCAAGAAAAACTTCTGAAAGAACAGATAGAAAACGAAGAACTGAATAAACGTGTTTTACTTGAACAGGAGCAGGCAAAGCTGGCGGCTGAGCGCGCAGAGTTTGAGCAACAAGCCAGATTAAGTTCAGAAGAAAATCTACTTGAAGAGAAAGCGCTACATGAAGAAGTGCGTGCTTATGCCGATTTACAACATAAAACGCATGAGCTCACTATTCAAAAAGCACAACGTGTCGCTGAGTTAGAAAATGCTTCACGTCAACGCTTGGAAATTGAAACCGATCTAACAACGGCGATTGCAGAAAAATTGCAGGTTGAGCTGTTGGCCAGTGAAGAGGCAAGAACAAAACTGGCGGCAGAAGAGACAGCTTTGCAACATGCCCGCGCCAACGAACGTGCAGAACGCCTGGCTAAAGAAAGTGCAGAGAAAACTTTAGTTGCTGAGCAAGCGCTGCATCAAGAGCTCGCTGCAATTGCCGACTCTGAAAAACTTATTTCTGAAGCGGTACAAGCTCGTTTAATGAGCGAACAAGAAATGCTTAGTCTGAAAAATAGGCAGCTTGAAGAAGAGCAAGCGGCAAATGATTCCATTCAAGAATTAAAACTGCAACAGCAACAACTGCTCGGGGAAGCACAAGCGCGCCAGATAGCAGAATTGAATGAACTTAACTTAACAGTCGAATATGTTAAGCATGCATGCGAACAAGCTGCCGAACAGGAAACAAAAGCGCATCAACTTAAACTGATGAAGCTACAAGAGACAGTGTATGACGCGAAATCGCGCGCGGCCGCAGAAGAAGAGCAAGCCAGATTAGCCAGTGAACGGGCGGAGACTGAACAGCAAGCGAAACTTGATGCAGAAAAAAATGTTCAACTTGAAAAAGAGCTGAACGATAAAGCACTTGACTATGCAGAAGCGCAAAAAAACGCCCATCAGCTCACCGCAAAAAAAATACAAAAAATAGATGAGTTGGAAAGCATCGTCAATCAACAGGCTCAAACCGATATAGACTTGTGTGCGGTTACTGAGATGAAATTACAGGCAGAGCTGTTGGCGCAATCTGAACTCAATGCAAAACTCGATACTGAAACTACGGCCTTACAATATGTCGAAGCGCAGCATGTCGCGAATCGTCAGGCAAGAATAGCCAGCGAGAATAAGTTAATTGCCGAGCAAGCGCTATATCAAGAAATGGCGGCTAGCGCGGAAGCAGAGAAACTCATTGCTGTTCTGATGCAGCAACGTCTGCAAAGCGAGCAAGAATTGCAGACGTGGAGACGCGAACGGATAGCGCAAGAAGAATCAACACTGACAAGTCTGGAACAATGTAAGGCCACAGAACAATTGGCCATTGCAGCATCCACAGCAATGCAAGCAGCTGAAGCCGAAAAATTGAATTTGGCGCTACAACGTCAGCAGCAAATGAGTGACCTAAAAATCGAACTTGAGAGCTTGAATCAGGCTGAAAAACTATTCATAGACGCTTCAAGTGAAGAGGCGTTGAGTAAACGTTTGGCAGCACAAGCACTGGAAGAGAAAACACGTTTATTGCTGGAATCAACAAGGATGGAGCAGGAGCGAAAAGCGTTTGAAATCGAATTGAGTCAAGCGCTGCAAAACAAATTTGATGCCGAACAAGATACCCAATATGCTTTAAAGGAACGTCTTGAAGTAGAACGTCAACTTGCTGCAAGTGCTCAGCAAAGAGCGGAACTTGAAGAATCTGCACTGATTGATGCAGAGAAAAAATATGCTGCAGAACAAGCTCTATTTGTTAAATCTTCTGAACATGCAGAGGCTCAGCGCATTGCAAAAAATGCGATTGAAGTAAGGCTGCAAGAAGCCGCAGAATTAACACACCAGGAAAATATACGCGCAGGTGTAGAGTTAGAATTTTTAAGTACGGTTCAGAAAAAATTAAATGAAGAGAAAATAGTTTCAGATGAAATCGCCCTACGTTTGGCCGCTGAGCAAGAATATTTGGCCCAATGTGAATTGCGTACAACGGCTGAACAAGACGCCAGAATCGCATTGGAAGAACGTAGTCAAATCGAAAGTGATGCGCGTGAATTGGCCGAACAGCAGCTCGCACTTGAAAAAGAATTGACCTTTGTCGCTCGAACACGTGCAGAAGAAATGCTGACTTTGCAACAAACTGAAATAAAGCGTGCAGAACTAGAAAGCGCTGAGATTTTACAGATGCAATCCCAGATTCAGTTGGAACAAGAAAATGCAGTCTTGCATCAAGCAACTTTGCAAGAAATCGAGCAAAAAATAGCAACAGAAAAGCTCATTTTTGAAGAGTCACAAAAACGTGTTTTCATCGAACAAGAAATCACCAGGCAATCTTTAGAACGTTTGCAATTGGAGCAAGCAGCACGAATCATCTTGGATGAAAAACTGGAAGAAGAAAGCAGATTGACTGCGACTGCGGATTTGTTATTGCAACAGCAAAAAAAGTGCGCGATGGAAGCGGCAAAAGCGATTCAAGAGCAAGAGCAATTGGCTGCGCGTGAAAATGAACGTTTAAATGCACTGCAGACATTGCAGTTGTCTTTGCAATCGCAGCAGGACAAAGAAATAGAGCTGACAAAGCAAATTGCATGTCGAATTGCGGAAGAAACCACAGCGATCTCTTTATTGCAACAGCGCCTTGATGAAGAAGCTGAGGCATCGTTAATTAGCGCTAACACCGCGATGCAAGAAGAAAAGGCGCTCAAAAAGGTACAAGCTTTACGCCAAGAGCTTTTACATCTTAAAGAGCAGTCGAGCATTCAAGCCGAAACAGTCAGTGCGCAATTAATGGAGGAGCAAGCACAAGCCAAAGAATTGACAACACAGTTAATTGTTAAACTGACGCAAAATCACGAGCAGAATGCAGTTTGGTGTCAACGTGCTAAAAACATGCTGGAAGATTCACCGGTTGCCGTTGATATTCCTGCGCTCGTTAAGTCGAACGGAAGAGGGCGCTTGCGATCCACTGCTCTTCTCGGTGTTTTTGCTTGTGCGGGATTTGTAGGCGCTGCAAGTTGGACAGCGTTCAACTCTTCTAATAAAGTTTCGATTGCAAGCGTTTCAAAGATGTCAGCACCGTTGGTGCAATACACGAAAGAAAGCGAAATGAAGTTACATATGTCGTATGAACTTGGTGGCGCCAGTCCGGCAAAGCCATTGGCGAAAATCGTTACTCAAGTAGCTTTGAACAATTAACATTCAACCTGTTTTTAGTTTCATTAATACTATTGCTGCGATGGTTAAATTAGGTTGCTGAATGTGTCGCGGTATGCAAAAAATGGTTTAAGTCAGAGACATAGTTAAACGCCCCGTATTTTACGGGGCGTTTAACATTTTATTCTGGTAAGGCTATTTGATTGTTGACACTGAACTGGTAATCGCGGAAGACATGCTCTGCAGTCAATAGTTGATAACTTCCGTCCGGGTTTTGTCTGGTCGTATCTTTTAGTCGATACGTATAATGACCACAAGTCCAGCAATTGAAGTTACGCATATGGGTGCAGAGACAGGTTTTGTCCATGACGACAACATTTTTATCGTTGGGATGAGCCTCTACTTCGCGATTGTAGGAATTGATGTAAGCACATCCTCCATTGCCATCAAGCAGATACCCATAAGACTCACAACCAGGTCGAATACCGGAACCAATTGCCGGCGTGTTTGATAGCATGCGCATTGGGTAACCAGTAGGTGAAGTCGTATTGACTTCGATTTCGCTTTCATTTGCTTTGAAATATTCTTGCTTAACGTCTGTTGGTAAGCCGCATTCATTGGTAATGGTAAAACGAGTCGCTACTTGCACTGCAGACGCACCGTGTTCCAAAAATGAAACAGCATCGCTACCAGTAAAAATTCCGCCTGCGGCAACCAACGGAATGGAAAGATTTTCACCTGCCAGGTAGGCAGCAATTTCATTCACAATTGTTTGCAAATCGTACTTTGCCCAATCCAAGCCAAAACCTAAATGACCACCAGCTAAGGGGCCTTCAATAATGATGTAATCGGGCAAACGATTCAGTTTAGCGTTCTTGCGCAAAAAAATCTGCAACGCGCGCACTGATGACACAATAATTCCGAGTTTAGCATCGCGGAAACGAGGGTGATCTTCCATTAATCCGAAGGAACCAAAGTGCAGACCTGCGCTTAGCGTAATACCGTCGATGCCAGCATCAAGCGAAGATGCGAGGCGAACTTTAAGGGTCTCACGCGGGTTGTTCATGGTGAGCTTTTCCATGCAGTTGACGAAGATCATGCCGTCGCCGCGCTTGGCTTCCATCGTCTTGCTGACATGTAAGCGGGTCGATTCGGCCACCTGCGCCAAATCGAATTGCACGATCGATTTGTCGGTCTTCTCGATGTTGAGTTTGTATTGTTTTTGTTTGTGGCTGACAAATTTCGTTTTGTCGAGGCGATCCGTAACGGTCGGCAGCATCGCGTCGGAAATATGCCCGATCCCGCCCAACCGTGCTGCTTCCCAGGCCAGTTCGCGGCTGGAAATATCAACGCCCATCCCGCCGATTATAATTGGCACCACCTCGCGCTTGCCAAAGCGCAAACGGAAATCATCTACACATTTCATTACTGTTTCTTTCTAACCGCAAAAAGTTGGGGTGTTCGCAAAAACCGAAGTGTTAAGGATGCCACAGATAAGACTTTCCTCAAAATAAAGTTGAGCGTATCCAGCTCAAAATAACCCTACAATTTCCTTGTTCAGCACAAGTTACTGCAAACCCGCTATGATTTCATCCATGTCCGATAAGGCTCACACTACCGATAACAACGGTCTCCTCGCCCGCAGTCTGGCTGCCGTGTGGCACCCCTGTTCGCAGATGAAACACTATGAGAAATTCCCTTTGCTACCGATCGCGCGGGGCAGCGGCGTTTGGCTGCATGACTATGAGCAAAAGCGCTATCTGGATGCGGTAAGTTCCTGGTGGGTGAATCTGTTCGGGCATTGTGATCCGCGCATCAACGCTGCGATCACCGACCAGCTTGGCAAATTGGAACATGTGATGCTGACCGGATTCACTCATGAGCCGGTGGTGCAGCTTTCAGAACGTTTGCGTGAGCTTGCTCCGAAAGGATTGGGGCATTGCTTCTATGCTTCAGATGGCGCATCGGTAACCGAGATCGCGCTCAAGATGAGCGCGCATTATTGGCGCAACAGCGGCAAGGCGGACAAGATGCAATTCATCAGCCTGGAAAACAGTTATCACGGTGAAACGCTGGGCGCATTATCGGTGACCGATGTGGCGCTGTTCCGCGATGCATACGGTGCGCTGATCAGACAGCAGGCAACCGTGCCCAGTCCGGACTGGCGCAAAGCCGAGGCGGGAGAGAGTGCCGAGGCTTATGCGCTGCGTTGTGCGGATGCGCTGGAGCAACATTTGCAGCAGCATCATGCGCAACTGGCTGCTTTCATCATCGAGCCGCTGGTACAGGGTGCGGCGGGCATGGCGATGTACCACCCGATCTATTTACGGCGCGCGCGGCAGCTTTGCGGTGAATATGAGGTGCATCTGATTGCAGATGAAATTGCCGTCGGCATGGGACGAACCGGCACGATGTTCGCCTGCGAGCAAGCGCCCCTCCTCTCCCTGATCCTGATGGAACCACTAGCCATTCGACTAGACTGCCAGAAGACGGCAGCCGAGTCGCTGGTTATCTCCCCAGAAGGGAGAGGGAATGAAAACAAGGGAATTACCCCAGACTTTCTATGTCTATCGAAAGGAATTACTGGCGGCTACCTGCCGTTGTCCGTGGTGATGACACGCGACGAAATCTATCAGGCATTTTATGGCGATGAGATGAAAAGTGGATTTTTGCATTCGCATTCGTATACCGGGAATCCACTGGCATGCCGTGCGGCGCTTGCCACGCTGGACATCTTTGTGCAGGATAACGTGCTTGCCATGAACCGCAACAAGGCAGTGTACCTGAACGAAATCGCAAAACCGTTGCGCGAACACGCTGCGGTACACAACTGGCGAAATACCGGCATGATCTGGGCATTCGAGGTGCATAGTCCGCATGCTGATTTTGCACAACGCTGCTTCGCACTCGCACTCGAAAATGAATTGCTGCTGCGCCCCATCGGCAATACGATTTATTTCATGCCACCGTATATAATCAGCGAATTGGAGATGGATTTGCTGGTAAGCCGTACCTTGCGCATCGTCAATCTACTGAGTTAAACGATATGCGAATTTTTTTTATCAAGCTGTTTTTTTTCTGCCTGATCGCCACCCGCGCAGTTGCAGATACCTTGCCTGAGCCAGTCAGCGCGGCGCTCAAGCGCGCGCATATTCCGCTGTCCAGCGTGAGTATCCTGGTGCAGGAGACGAATGAGTCTGCGCCTATCATCAGCCTGAATGCGGATATCCCGGTGAACCCGGCTTCGACGATGAAGTTGCTCACCACCTTTGCTGCTCTGGAAACGCTGGGCCCGGCGTATCGCTGGAAGACCGAGGCTTATCTCAACGGCAAGCTGGAAAATGGCGTGTTGCTGGGCGACCTGGTGTTCAAGGGCTATGGCGACCCGAAACTTACTGTCGAGCAATTCTGGATGTGGTTGCGCGAATTGCGCCAGCGCGGGCTGCGCGAGATACGCGGCGACGTCGTGCTGGATCGCAGTTTTTTTGAAGTTGCCAACCAGGATCCGGCGGGATTCGACAATGATCCGACACGCGCCTACAACGTCGGCACCAGCGCGTTGCTGCTCAATTTCAATGCGCTGCATTTGCATTTGATCCCGAATGGCCGCGAGACCACTGCGCTGATGGAACCTGATTTGGCTGGCTACACGCTGGTTAATCGCATCACCACTTCAAGAAGATTGCGTTGTGGCGGCGCGGATGCCTACAAAGCGCATTTAGACGGACATAAGATATTGCTGGAAGGCGTTCTTCCCGCCTTCTGTGGCGAGGCGGACAATTACTTTTCGCTATTGCCGCACGACGAATATTTCATCGCCGTGTTCAGCGCGTTGTGGCAAGAGCTCGGCGGCACGCTGAAGGGCAAGCTGCGTGTCGGAGCTGTGCCTGTCGACCAGGTTCCGTTTGCAAAATATATTTCGCCTCCGTTGTCGGAAGTGATACGCGATATCAACAAGTTCAGTAACAACATCATGGCGCGGCAATTATTTCTGGCACTGGGGGCCAGAGACACGGCACAAGCTGATGTGGCTCAGGCTTCTCAGGGTGCGGCGGGGCTGTTGCCTGCTGAAGGAATAGATAGCCGCGACGATTTCTCAAGGGCTCAAGCATTGAGTGAAACCCCTCAGCTTGCCGAGCAGGAAGGCGGAGATACTGCGGCAGTGGAATTTTCTGTCCCGTCAACGCTTGCGGTTCCGACGCCCGTGAATGTCCAGCCGCCAGCGAATATTGCGCGCAGCACTGAGGCGATACGGCAGTGGCTGAAGACTCAACAGCTGCAATTTCCGGAATTAGTGCTGGAAAACGGCGCAGGCTTGTCGCGCAAGGAGCGTATCAGCGCGCAGCATCTGGCCGATCTTCTGCAACATGCAACGCGCAGCCCGTTCGCAGCCGAGCTTGAAGCTTCGCTGCCGTTACTCGGTATGGATGGTTCGGTCAAGAAACGTCTCAAGGACAGCGAAGCGGCCGGATACGCCCACCTCAAGACGGGCACGCTGGAAGGTGTGAAATCCCTCGCGGGCTATGTGAAAGCGCACAGCGGCAAACAGTGGATCGTGGTGTTCATCGTCAATCATGCCAATGCCAAACTGGCGCAGCCCGCGCAGGACGCGCTGGTCGAGTGGCTGCAAAAGGAGCATTAGAGTTTTTCTCAGGCTGGCAAGAACTCCAGTTGCTTCACCTTGTATTGCCGGATAAGATGCCCGCACAGTTTGCAGGAAGTAAGCTGCGTCACAATCAACCAAAAGGAATCAAGTCATGAAAAGAATTATTATTGCTGCGTCGCTGTCGGTTTTCGTTGCTGTGCCTGCTGTTGCTGCTGATGCGGCTGGAATATACGCCGGAGTAAAAATTGGCCCATCGGATGTCGCAGGCAGTACATTAGGATTTGGCGTGTATGGTGGTTACAACATCGACCCCGGTGTCACATCAAAAATGACATCAAGCGATTTTATGTCAAAGGTAAGGTTTGCAGTAGAAGGCGAGTACACAAACTTTGGAAGTAACACCAATTTTTTGGGGTATAACTATAAAGCATCTGCTATCGGCGCAGTCGTAGCCGCAACATATCCAATCAACTCGCAATTTTCTGTGATTGCCAAGGCTGGCCTGGCAAGATCCTCCACTGACGTCTCGTGCGCAGGTTGTTTCGGGAACTACGCGACCAATACTATCGGTTTGCGTGCTGGCGCTGCTGGCCAATACAACCTGACCCAGCAAGTTGGCCTTCGTGCGGGGTTGGATTTCTACCCTGATGGTTACTCTATGGTGTCGGCTGGTGCAGTGATCAAATTCTAATCTGGCTTTAACGCTAATAATAAAAAGCCGGACTGGATCCGGCTTTTTTATTTATGAAACTTTTATGTTTAGAAGTAGAAGTTGGCGCTTACGTTAACTGTGCCTGTGCCAAGCGCTGTGCTTTTGATCGTGTTTGCTCCAACTGTGGTACTTGTCGAATCGTAACCAGCAGCAACCGAGCCTTCGAGACTGAATTGTTTGCCGAGGTAATATTCCGCGCCTACTTCACCCAGCACTGAAAAGGTGGTCACATTGCTCGAATTTGTAGAGGTATACCGCAGCTTTCCACCCACAAAGGTTGCCAGATCATCAGTCTTTAAATATTTTCTAAAGCCGCCCTGGAATCCGATATTGGTAGACTTGGAGCCAGCAACATTTAAGCCGTCATCAGTCATTTGCAAACCGACTCCCGCTATCACAGCCATATCTCTCGCAATAAAATATTTGCCGTTAATCAAAAAATCGTTAACGTTGCTTGCTAAAGGTACATTAATGCCAAATCTTCCAGCGGCCGGGCCGTTCTCCGCAGCTGCGCTTCCGGCAGCCATTGCCAACGCCATTGTTGCGCTTACTAATATGATTTTCTTCATTTCCTAAATTCCCCTAAATAATTAAAAATCCACAACGTAACTACCCAAAAACTGACAGGGTAAACCAGTTGCACATGTTCGTTATCCGCGTAACGGCAAAAATGCACAATGCTGGATGATTCTCCACACAAAGAGCGGTTTCGTCAATATTTTGATTAAGGTCAATGAGTGATTGATACAACAGGGGTGCTATAACTTTTAATCGGTAGTATCACGGTCTACTGTACTGGCTACAGCCCCAAATTCGCCCACATCTCATCCACACGACGCTTGGTCGCTTCATCCATCACGATAGGTGTTCCCCATTCGCGCTGTGTCTCGCCCGGCCATTTGTTGGTGGCATCCAGCCCCATCTTGCCACCCAGTCCCGATACCGGGCTGGCGAAGTCGAGATAATCGATAGGAGTGTTCTCAACCAGCAGAGTGTCGCGCACCGGATCGACGCGCGTAGTGATCGCCCAGATCACTTCTTTCCAGTCGCGTATGTTGATGTCGTCATCCACCACGATGATGAACTTGGTGTACATGAACTGGCGCAAAAAACTCCAGATGCCGAACATCACGCGCTTGGCGTGTCCTGCATATTGTTTTTTGATGCTGACTACCGCCATGCGATATGAGCATCCTTCGGGCGGCAAATAAAAATCTGCGATCTCGGGGAATTGTTTTTGCAGCAGCGGCACGAACACTTCGTTCAGCGCGACGCCCAGCATGGACGGTTCGTCGGGCGGCTTGCCGGTGTAAGTGGAATGGTAGATCGGGTCGCGCCGCATCGTGATGCGCTCAATCGTGAATACCGGAAACTTGTCCTGCTCGTTGTAATAGCCGGTGTGGTCGCCGAACGGTCCTTCCAGCGCAACTTCATCGGGATGAATCACGCCTTCCAGAACGATCTCGGCACTCGCGGGTACTTGCAGATCGCTGCCCAGACATTTAACCAGCTCGGTCTTGCTGCCGCGCAACAATCCGGCGAACTGGTATTCGGACAATGAATCCGGCACGGGTGTCACCGCACCTAAAATGGTTGCGGGATCGGCGCCGATTACCACGGCAAGGGGAAACGGCTTCCCAGGATTTTTTTCGCAATGATCACGAAAATCCAGTGCGCCGCCGCGATGCGCCAGCCAGCGCATGATGACCTTGTTCGGTGCGATCACCTGCTGGCGATAGATGCCGAGATTCTGGCGTATCTTGTTTGGCCCGCGCGTGACGACCAGACCCCAGGTGATCAGCGGCGCGACATCGCCGGGCCAACACGTTTGTATCGGCAATTGGGCCAGGTCCGCATCCTTGCCTTCCCACACGATCTCCTGACAGGGCGCTGATGAAACGATCTTGGGCGACATGGTGAGCACCTGTTTCAGCACCGGCCATTTCTCCCAGGCGTCCTTCAATCCTTTGGGCGGATCGGGCTCCTTGAGGTAGGCCAGCAGCTTGCCCACTTCGCGCAGCGCGGCGGTGGATTCTTTTCCCATGCCCAGTGCTACGCGGCGCGGCGTACCGAACAGGTTCGCCAGAACTGGTATTTTATTTTGGGTCATGTTGCGTCCGACCACATTCTCGAACAGGATAGCCGGGCCTTGCGAGCGCAGTACGCGGTCGCAGATTTCCGTCATCTCCAGATGCGTGGAGACAGGCGCAGACACGCGCTTGAGTTCGCCAAGTTTTTCCAGTTGAGCGAGGAAGTCTCGCAGGTCGTGATATTTCATTGCATTCCCTTTGAGCCGGTAGCCCGTAGCTGGTAGCGAGTAGCAAAACCGGATTGGCTGCAAGCTACAGGCTACCCGCTAAGAGCTAATATAATTTCTTTTCGCCTTCAGGCCGGGTCTTGAATCGCTTGTGCAACCAGAAATACTGTTCCGGCATTTCCAGTATGCGCTGTTCGAGGAATTCATTCATGCGGCGTGTGTCCGCGATGTCATCCCCGCTTGGATAATTCTCCCATGCAGGATAGAAGGTCAGCACATAGCCTTTGCCACCGGGAAGTACGCGCGTGATGCTGGGCACTATTTTCGCGCCGGTCATTTGTGCGATGCGGGGCACCGAGGTCATCGTCGCGGCAGGCACGCCGAAGAAGGGAATGAATGCGCCGTCCCTGACGCCCTGATCCTGATCCGGCGGATAGATGAACGGCATGCCTGCCCGCATCCCCTTGAGGATGGGGCGCAGACCTTGCTGGCGCGAATAGAGATGCTGGTTGCGGAAGCGGGCTCGCTTCTTCAACAACAACTCGGTCAGGTAGACGTTCTTCTGGTTCGCATACATGCACACAGTATCGATGTGCTGTGCGATCCATTGACCGCCGGCATCCATGCCGACGAAGTGCGGCGTGAGCAGGATAGCGGGCTGGCCTTTGATCGCCTCGAAGTGTTCTATACCCTCGACGCGGATCAGGCTGCGTATGCGTGCCGCACTCGACCACCACAGGATGCTGCGCTCGATGAGGCCCCGGCAGAATAATTTGAAGTGGGCGCGCAACATTTTTTCGCGCGCCTCATCGCTCATGTCAGGGAAGCAAAGTTTCAGGTTGATGTCGCCCACTGTGCGACGCTCGGCAGCGAAAGGATAGACAATCGTGCCAAGACCATTGCCGATGGCGACGATGATACGGAATGGCAAAAGTTGGATCAACCACAAAATAAAAACGCCGAGACGTGTCATCATCATCGTTCCTTGACTGCATCCGGCGGCAGCACGCCGCCCGGAACCTTGTAGCGGTTATAACTCCACAGATATTGTTCGGGGGAAATCGCGATCACGCGCTCCAGCGCTGTATTGATTTGCAGCGGCACAGGTTTGGAAAAATCCAGTGCCAATGGTTCGAAGCGCAGTATATAACCTTGCCCGTGTGGAAGACGTTCAGCGAACGACAGCAAGACAGTCGCACCGCTGCTCTCGGCCAGCCGACCGCTCAAGGTCATCGTGTAGGCGGGTCGGGCAAAGAAATCCACCCACTCGCCTTCGCCGTAGCTGGGCACCTGATCGGGTAACAAACCGATCGCTTCACCGCGCTTGAGTGCTTTGAACAGCACCCGCACACCGCTGATGTCTGCCGTGGCCAGACGCGCCAAGCCGCGTTCGCGACCGCCGCGCATGATTTTTTCCAGCCATGCTTGCCTAGGCGAGCGATACAAACAGGTCAGCGGCAAACGTTGACCGACATAGAGCCCGACCACTTCAAAGCAGCCCCAGTGCGGAGTCAGCAGAATAATGCCTTTGCCGCGCTTGTATGCCGCCTCCATGTGTTCCCAGCCGTGGCAGCTTTGCACCGTGGCGCAGACCTGCTCCAGCGGCCTGCCCCACACCCATGGCAATTCGACTATGCCTTTGCCCGCTTCAGCTATGGTTTGTTTGAGCAGCGTGGCATAGTGTGTTTCATCCTTGGCAAGGTGCGACTGGCGCAGGTTTTCCTCGGTGCGTGCGGCATATTGTTTGGACATCGCAAACGTGAAATGGCCGAGCAGTGTGCCAAAACCATGCAGCCAGCGCAGTGGCAAGCTAGCCAGCAGGCGAAAGATCAATTTAAACAGGAATGAAGTCATCAGCGGGCGGACGGGCTTTTTGATACAATGCGCGCCTTTAATTTTTTACTTGATTGAGCGGGAATCCATGAGCGATTATTTGTTTACATCAGAATCCGTATCCGAAGGTCATCCGGATAAAGTAGCGGATCAGATTTCTGATGCCATTCTGGACGCTATTCTAGCGCAAGACCCGTATGCGCGTGTAGCGGCAGAGACGCTGACCAATACCGGCCTGGTGGTACTGGCCGGCGAGATCACGACCACCGCGAACGTGGACTACATCCACGTGGCGCGCAACACTATCAAGCGCATCGGCTACGACAACACCGAGTACGGCATCGACTACCGGGGCTGCGCGGTGCTGGTGGCTTATGACAAGCAAAGCCCGGATATCGCGCAGGGCGTGGATCGCGCTTCCGATGATTTTCTGAACCAGGGCGCCGGCGACCAGGGTCTGATGTTCGGCTACGCCTGCGATGAAACGCCGACGCTGATGCCGCTGCCGATCTATTTGGCGCACCGCGTGGTGGAACGTCAGGCGGAATTGCGCCACGACGGCCGTCTGCCCTGGCTGCGTCCGGACGCAAAATCCCAAGTGACGATCCGTTATGTGGATGGCAAGCCGCACTCCATCGATACCGTGGTGCTCTCGACTCAGCACGCGCCGGAAATGACACTGGCGCAGATCCGCGAAGCGGCGATCGAAGAGATCATCAAGCCGATGTTGCCTAAAGAATTGATCAAGGGCAGCATCAACTATCTGGTCAATCCGACCGGACGCTTTGTCATCGGCGGCCCGCAGGGCGATTGCGGCCTGACCGGTCGCAAGATCATCGTCGACACCTACGGCGGCGCGGCCCCTCACGGTGGCGGCGCGTTCTCCGGCAAGGATCCGTCCAAGGTTGATCGCTCCGCCGCGTATGCTGCCCGCTATGTCGCCAAGAATATCGTTGCTGCCGGTTTGGCGACCAAGTGTCTGGTGCAGATTTCCTACGCGATCGGCGTGGCCAAGCCGACCAGCATCATGGTGGATACGTATGGCACCAGCAAGATCACCAATGAAAAAATGACCGAACTGGTGTTGCGCCATTTCGATCTGCGTCCCAAAGGCATCGTGCAAATGCTCGACCTGTTGCGCCCGATCTATGAGAACACCGCCGCTTACGGCCACTTCGGTCGCGAAGAGCCGGGCTTCACCTGGGAAGCAACGGATCGCGCTGCCAAGCTGAAAGCGGACGGCGGGAAGTAATTATTGATTTTGCGCGTGAATAACAGCGGAAGAACGGGTCCACGAAAAACACGAAAGGCACGAAAATAAAATCGGGCTAGTTGATGCGGTGTTATCGGTAGATGCTAAGGTGCCGTACAAAGAATATCGCGAGTACCCAGTAAATATTTTCGTTGTTTTTTCGTGCTTTTCGTGGATAACGAAGTTCAGTTTTTATATCAGATTTACACCACCCTCCGAGGGGTGCTGCAGCGGGGCTGGACACAGTCCCCCGTCAGGCTCGGAGTCAGTGGCTCAACGTTTCAACTGCACCCATTCATTAACCAATTATGAATGGAGTTTAAGATGAACGCTGTTGCAAAAGAATTTTCCGATTATAAAGTCGCCGATATGTCCCTGGCTGCATGGGGACGCAAGGAACTCGCCATCGCCGAAATCGAAATGCCCGGCCTGATGGCGATCCGCAAGGAATTCGCCAAGACCCAGCCGCTGAAGGGCGCGCGCATCACCGGTTCGCTGCACATGACCATCCAGACTGGCGTCCTGATCGAGACGCTGACTGCATTGGGTGCAGAAGTGCGCTGGGCATCCTGCAACATCTACTCCACCCAGGATCATGCTGCCGCCGCGATCGCCGCGACCGGCGTACCGGTGTTCGCTTACAAGGGCGAAACGCTGACCGAATACTGGGACTACACCCACCGCATCTTCGAATGGAAGGATGGCCCCGGCGGCGAAAAAATATTTTCCAACATGATCCTGGACGACGGCGGCGATGCCACCTTGTTGCTGCATCTGGGCGCACGCGCCGAGAAGGACGCATCTCTGATTTCCAAGCCTTCTTCCGAAGAAGAGACGTGTTTGTTCGCGTCGATCAAGGCCAAGCTGGCGGTAGATAACAAATGGTATTCCACTCGTCTCGCCGCAATTAAGGGCGTCACCGAAGAAACTACCACCGGTGTGCATCGTTTGTACCAGATGCATGAACGTGGCGACCTGAAATTCCCCGCCATCAACGTGAATGATTCCGTCACCAAGTCCAAGTTCGACAACCTATACGGCTGCCGCGAATCTTTGGTGGACGGTATCAAGCGCGCGACCGACGTGATGATCGCCGGCAAGATCGCTGTGATTATTGGTTACGGCGACGTGGGCAAAGGATGTTCGCAAGCCATGCGCGCACTGTCTGCTCAAGTGTGGGTGACCGAGATCGACCCGATCTGCGCGCTGCAAGCCGCAATGGAAGGCTATCGCGTGGTGACGATGGATTACGCCTGCGAGCACGGCGACATCTTTGTCACCACCACCGGCAACTTCCATGTGATCACCCATGACCACATGAAGAAAATGAAGAACCAAGCCATCGTGTGCAACATCGGCCACTTCGACAACGAGATCGATGTTGCCTCACTCAAGCAATACAAGTGGGAAAACATCAAGCCGCAAGTCGACCACGTGATCTTCCCTGCCGCGAACGGCAAGCCGGAAAAGCGCATCCTGCTGTTGGCCGAAGGTCGTCTGGTGAATCTGGGTTGTGGTACCGGTCATCCTTCGTACGTGATGTCTTCTTCGTTCGCGAATCAGACCATCGCGCAGATCGAGCTGTTCACCCGCACCAAGGAATATCCGATCGGCGTGTACACCTTGCCCAAGCATCTGGATGAGAAGGTCGCGCGTTTGCAATTAACTACGCTGAACGCACAACTGAGCACGCTGACCGATCAGCAGGCTGCATATATCGGCGTGCCCAAGGAAGGTCCGTACAAGGCCGACCACTACCGCTACTAATCGCATATGCGCTCCGCCCGTAACGAGTTTGTCGATTACGTGGTGGAGCTCATGGCGGGGTGGGCGGCGGTATCGGCGCGCAGGATGTTCGGTGGGTATGGCTTGTACCGCGAAGGTTTGATGTTTGCGTTGATAGTTGAAGATGAGTTGTTCTTCAAGACCGATGCAAACAACTTGGCCCAATTCGAGCGGGCGGGCAGTCGCCCGTTCGTTTATCAGAGCCAGGCGCAAACCGTACAGCTATCTTATTGGTCAGCGCCGGTAGCCAGCCTCGATTCACCCGCCGATATGGGCGAGTGGTGCCGGACCGCATATGGTGCCGCGTTGCGCGCGCATGCGACCAACGCAAGCACCAAAGCAAATAAAGGGAAGCGTAAATGAAAATGCAATTCAAGTTACTGTTGATCTGGGTACTCAATGCACTCGCGCTGATCGCCGTGGCGAACTATGTGCCCGGCATCCATGTGGATGGTTTTACGGCGGCCTTGATCGCGGCGTTTTTTCTGGGGCTGGTCAATACCTTGATACGTCCCTTGCTGCTGCTGCTGACTTTGCCGGTCACGATGCTTACGTTGGGATTGTTCATCTTTATCATCAACGGCGCTCTGTTCTGGCTGGTAGGTTCGGTGCTGCGCGGATTTGTCGTGGACAGTTTCTGGCACGGCGTATTGGGCGCGGTGCTTTACAGTATTTTTACCTGGGCGCTGTCTTCGGCTGCCGCACAGTTGATGAGACCAAATAGAAAATGAAAATAACATGAGTAAACAACTTTTTAGTTTTGAATTTTATCCGCCGCAAACGCCGGAAGGTGCGGTCAAGCTTGCTGCTACGCGCAATCAATTGGCGGCGCTGCATCCCGAGTTTTTTTCCGTGACCTTCGGTGCGGGTGGCTCCACTCAGGACCGCACGGTGGAAACCATCCGGCAGATCAAGGCCGAAGGCTATAACGCCGCGCCGCACTTGTCCTGCGTCGGCTCCACGCGCGGGAACATACGCGCTATGTTGAATGGCTATAAGGATATGGGCATCAAGCGCATCGTCGCATTGCGCGGCGATCTGCCTTCCGGCATGGCCAGCATAGGCGAGTTTCAATATGCCAACGAACTGGTATCGTTCATCCGTGCAGAAACGGGCGATCACTTCCATATCGAAGTGGCGGCTTATCCCGAGTTTCATCCGCAAGCCAAGTCTGCGCATGACGACATCCTCAACTTCAAGCGCAAAATCTCTGCCGGGGCCGATTCCGCGATCACTCAATATTTTTACAACCCCGATGCCTACTTCCGTTACGTTGACGAGTGCCGCAAGCAGGGTGTTACCGTGCCCATCGTGCCGGGCATCATGCCCATCGTGAAGTTCACCCAGCTGGCGCGCTTCTCCGATGCCTGTGGTGCGGAGATCCCGCGCTGGATGCGCAAGAGACTGGAAAGCTACGGCGATGACAATGAATCGGTGCAGACCTTTGGGCTTGATGTCGTCACACAATTATGCGAGAAGCTGCTCGCGGGCGGCGCGCCGGGCTTGCATTTTTATACGCTGAACCAAGCCGCGCCGGCGTTGGCGATTTGGAAGAGGCTGGGACTTTGATGCACATACATATATCCCCTCTCCCCTCACGGGAGAGGGTTAGGGAGAGTGGGCAGGATGAAAGCACCTGAACTTCTGCTTCCCGCAGGCACCCTCGAAAAGATGCGCACTGCTTACGCTTTCGGCGCGGACGCGGTGTACGCCGGGCAGCCGCGCTACAGCTTGCGCGCGCGCAACAACGAATTCCAACTGGAAGAGTTGCAGATAGGCATCCGGGAAGCTCACGCGCTCGGCAAGAAATTGTTCGTCGCCAGCAACCTGATGCCGCACAACACCAAGGTCAAGACCTACATGGCCGACATGGAGCCGGTGATAGCGATGAAACCGGACGCGCTCATTATGGCCGACCCCGGCCTGATCGCGATGGTGCGCGAACGCTGGCCCGAAGTTGATATTCATCTTTCTGTGCAGGCCAACACCGTCAATTACGCAGCGGTGAAATTCTGGAAATCATTGGGGCTCACGCGCGTCATTCTTTCTCGCGAGTTATCGTTGGACGAGATCGAAGAGATACGACAGCAATGTCCCGACATGGAACTGGAAGTGTTCGTGCACGGTGCGCTGTGCATTGCCTATTCCGGACGCTGTCTGCTGTCCGGCTACTTCAATCACCGCGATGCCAATCAGGGCACTTGCACCAACTCCTGTCGTTGGGATTACAAGGTGGACAACGCCGAAGAGAATGGTACGGGCGATATCCAGAAAATAGATTTTGATTTCGACAAGGCACTAGGTCAAAGTGCGCTGTCCGACTGCGGCGGACAAGCCCGTCACCCGATGGCCGACCGCGTGTACGTCATCTCGCGCCAGGATCATCCCGGCGAACTGATGCCGGTGATGGAAGACGAGCACGGCACCTACATCATGAACTCCAAAGACCTGCGCGCGGTCGAGCACGTCGAGCGGTTGGCAAAGATCGGCATCGACTCGCTCAAGGTCGAAGGCCGCACCAAGTCCATTTATTACGTGGCGCGCACCGCGCAAGTGTATCGGCAGGCTATCGACGATGCCGTCGCCGGTCGTCCGTTCAACTTGAGTCTGCTAGGCGCGCTGGATGCGTTGGCGAACCGCAGCTACACCGACGGCTTCTACGAACGCCACCACACCCACGAACAACAGAACTACATGCGCGGCCACTCCGAAAGTTTCCGCCAGCAATATGTCGGCGACATCGTCAGCTGCGCCGACGGCATCGCCGAGATAGACGTGAAGAATAAATTCCAGGTGGGCGACAAACTCGAGATCATTCACCCCTCCGGTAATCACATCGTCGTGTTGAACGAGATGCGTAGCCTCAAAGGCCAAATGCTCACCACTGCGCCGGGCAGTGGCCATCGCGTGCAGATACCGTTGCAGGGTGAGTTGGCTAAGGGCATGGTGGCGCGTTTCATCTAATCAAGTGCAGATACGCTTATGATTTTCTCCGCCCTCAGTCAGGCCGACCGCTACGCCGCGCTGCACCCATTGTTCCCACGCGCGTTCGACTACATCCGCAACACCGACTTGCATGCTCTTGCGCCGGGACACCATCCGATCTTCGGAGAAGACCTGTTCGTCATCGTCGAGCATATGCAGGGGCGCACGCGCGCAGAGGCAAAGCTGGAGGCTCATCGTCGTTACATCGATATTCAGTTGGTGCTGGAAGGAATAGACGAGATGGGCTGGAAGGAGCTGGCAGATTGCCACAAGCCGGTGAGCGATTACAGCGCGGAGAAGGACATCCGGTTTTTCCACGATGCGCCTGCGACCTGGATCGCGACGCCCCCTGACGCGTTCTGTATCTTCTTTCCGGAGGATGCGCATGCGCCACTGGTTGGGACTGGTGACATCCGCAAGGTGGTTTTCAAAATTGCGGTAAAGGCGGCGTGAGGTTACGTCTCGGTTCCGCGTGTCATGCGGAACGGGTGGCAGCGATAAGCTGCCGTTTTCCTAGAACGAGATCCTTACGCCAAAATTGGCGCCTTTATCAATAACGGCGAAAGATTGGGTTTTGATGCCGAATCCGATTCTTCGATAGCCGATATAGACGACTGCCTGGGGTATGATTTCAAACTCCGCTCGAGTACCGGCTTCAACATAGCGGTCGGCATCGCCGAAGGTGACGACATTCGGGGATAGGTACACCTGTCCGACAAAGCCCAATCGTGAAATCGCAGGAGGGGAATAACGTAGCATCGCACCAAGTGCCAGCGCGGCAGCGTCACTATTTACAAGATTGTCGCCCCTTGCCTTGCCGACCACCGCCTTTACGCCGACACCGACAGAAAACCCGGGCGCATTGCCGCCTAATTCGTCCTTCACGAAAATACCAATATCGCTCAGCATGTCATCTTTATCGACATAAAGAGCCCCGATGTGGAATTCGCTTTTTCCGAGCGCATCGCGGCCCATTGATGCCCTGTACTGAAACTGTGCGCTGGTATCGCGAAAGGTAAAATCGACAGAATCAGCCATGGCTGTGGTGCTGGCGGCTAATAGCGAAAGTGCAACAATCCGGTACAGGAACATAGTTTCACTCCTCAAAGATATCAAATAATATCGTATAAGCATATCACAGACACTTGGCATCCTGAACAGTTGATCCGGTTTGGGCTGTTATGCAGCAATGAGCAGCCAGTATTCCTTAGACAGACTTTCATGGCATTCACAAGCCGATATCGAATGCAGTATCGCCTTCCGCTACTTTTGATCCTATCTGGATATGCTTGAAATCGAACAGGTTGCCATCCAGCAGATGCGAAGGCGCAACATTCTGCATTGCGGTAAATATTGTTTGTGTCCGCCCCGGATATTCGCGCTCCCAAGCGGCGAGCATCTCCTTGATGTTCTGGCGTTGCAGATTCTCCTGCGAGCCGCACAGGTTGCACGGGATGATCGGGAATTCCATGCCGCGCGCGTATCGGGCGATGTCTTTCTCGGCGCAATAGGCCAGCGGGCGGATCACGATGTGGTCGCCCTTGTCGGTGACCAGCTTGGGCGGCATCGCTTTGAGCTTGCCGCCGAAGAACATGTTCAGGAACAGCGTCTCGATCATGTCGTCGCGGTGATGTCCGAGCGCGATCTTGTTTGCGCCCAGTTCGCCCGCCACGCGGTAGATGATGCCGCGCCGCAACCGCGAACACAGCGAGCAGGTGGTCTTGCCCTCGGGGATCTTTTCCTTGACGATGGAATAGGTGTCCTGCGTCTCGATGTGATATTCGATCCCGAGAGACTTCAGATAATTCGGCAACACCTCCGCAGGGAAGCCCGGTTGCTTCTGGTCGAGATTCATCGCGACGATGCGAAAGTCGATCGGCGCGCGCTTGCGCAAGGTGAGCAGAACATCCAGCAGCGTGTAAGAGTCCTTGCCGCCGGACAGGCACACCATCACACTGTCGCCTTCCTCGATCATGTTGAAATCGCCGATGGATTTGCCGACCATGTGTTCCAGCCGCCCCTTGAGACGGTTGAAATTGGTGGAGTGATGTTCGAAGTGTATGGGTTGTGTGATGTCGTTCATGGTTGGTTTTAGCTGGTAGTCAGTAGCTGGTGGCGTGTAGCAGAAGCAAAGCCGGCTTCGCTACCTGCTACAAGCTACTAGCTGTTCTTCAAATGTTTACACTCCGTCCGCCGTCTACGGCGATTATCTGCCCGGTGATGTAAGGCGCATCAGCTATTAAAAACTGCACTGCGCGTGCGATGTCTTCAGGCTCGCCTTCACGCTTGAGTAGGGTATGCGCGACGATCTTGCGGCGCTGCTCCTGATCTTTCCAATCTTCACCTTCCGGCCAGATGATAACGCCTGGGGAGATGGCATTGATGCGCACCTGCGGTGCCAGTTCCTGCGCCAGTCCTTTGGTCAGCGCCACCAGTCCGGATTTCGCGACGCTATACAGCAGATGCCCGTGCATTGGACGTTCGGCGTGGATGTCTGCGATGTTCACAATACAACCATGGCGATGGCGCAATTCTACTGCTGCTGCTTGTGCAAGGAACAAGGGGGCTTTCAGGTTGGTGCCGAGCAAGTCGTTCCATTGTGCTTCATCCACTTCGGCCAAAGGCGTGGCGTAGAAGCTGGAAGCATTATTGACCAGCGCGTCGAGTTGCCCGAATTTTTTGATGACCTTGTGTACCAGTTGCGGCAATGCATTCAGGTCAAGCAGGTCAGCCTGAAACACGACGGCACTTTTCGGGCGCAGCTTGTTCAATTCATTTTGCAGATCCAGCGCTTCTTGTTCAGCATTGCGGTAGTGAATGGCGAGTTGCGCCCCGGCCGCATGCAGGCGGCGACAAATTGCCGCGCCGACACGCTTCGCACCACCCGTCACCAATACCACTTTGCCTTGCATCGCACTCTCCACTACACTTTGTCTTTTTCAAGCATGGCGGTCAGAAATTGTCGCGAGCGGCGTCAAGGTGGGGGAGGACGGAGCGCAGCGCCCGGAGCATACACATTAGTATGTGAGGAGCGTGAGCACCGCCCGACCCCACCTTGGCGTCGCGCAGTAGATTTATGCCGTTATGCGAATTATACCCGACCATGCCTGCTACATTACCTGCACCTGGTGCCGAAGCCGCGCAACACAGCGCATTATTGACCGGATTCATCCGCCGCGACATCGCCGCGCAAGGCGGTTTGATATCGTTTGCTCGCTATATGGAGCTTGCTTTGTATGCGCCCGGCTTGGGCTATTACACGGCGGGCGCGCATAAATTCGGAGAAGCGGGCGACTTCATCACCGCGCCGGAACTTTCGCCGTTGTTCGGGCGCACGCTGGCGCGCCAAGTGGCGGAGATCATGTCGCGCAGCGCACCGCACATACTGGAGCTGGGTGCGGGCAGCGGCAAACTGGCGGCGGACATGCTGGCCGAACTGGAGCAACTCGGCAGTCTGCCGGACAGCTATGCGATCCTTGAGGTGAGCGCCGATCTGCGCGCGCGCCAGCAAGCGCTCATACGTGAACGTCTGCCGCATCTGCATGATCGCGTCCAGTGGCTGGATGCGCTGCCGGAAAAATTCTCAGGTGCGATCATCGCCAACGAAGTGCTCGACGCATTGCCGGTGCATCTGGTGCATTGGCGCGACAGCGCGATCAACGAGCGTGGCGTGGCAGTGAGCGGCAACAGTTTCATCTGGCAGGAACGCGCGATCAGCGATGCTGCGTTATTGGACGCAGCCCGGAAGATCAAAGTGCCGGATGACTATGTAAGCGAAATCGGTTTCGCCGCGCGCGGCTTGATCAACAGTCTTGCGCAATGCCTGGAGCAGGGCGCGATGCTGTTCATCGATTACGGATTCGGCGCGCGCGAGTTTTACCATCCGCAACGCCGCAGCGGCACACTGATGTGCCACTACCGCCACCATGCACACGACGATCCGTTTTTTCTGCCCGGCCTGCAGGACATCACCGCGCATGTGAATTTCACCGACATCGCCGAATGTGGCATCGATGCCGGCTTGGAATTGATGGGCTATACCAATCAGGCGTTCTTCCTGATCAACTGCGGTATCACCGCATTGCTGCAAGACACCTCACCCGAAAACCTGCGCGACTACTTGCCGCTCTCCGCGCAATTGCAGAAACTCACCAGCCCGGCCGAGATGGGCGAGTTGTTCAAGGTGATCGCATTGGGGAAAAAACAGGCGAACCCGTTATCAGGATTCGCTCGTGGTGACTTGACGCGTTTGCTGTGAATTAAACGTTATGTTGTCTGCGCTGCTTCTCAACCAGTCCTTCTATCGCTATGATGCGCGCCTGTTGAACTGCGGCAGCAATGGCGTTGTTGTCTGAGCACTGCCGCGCTATTTCACCCGCGTCCACTGCGCGTGCGATATCCAATAGTTGCAACAAATAATCCGTCTGAGGATAAGCGTCATTTTCGTGACCGGTGCGCCCGCGCGCATCCGAAGCGCACGCCTGCAACAGATGCGTGAAACGCTCCGGCCTGCGCCATGCATCCGCCGACTGAAACAATTTGAGGATGGTCTCGGCGCGCAATTCTTTGGCGCGATGGATGTCGCCGTGATAGCGCGCGGCCAGCAAGGCCAGATCACGGCATTCGCTGGATGGGCGCAAGCGCTGCGAGAGCTGCTGGACCAGCTCCACGCTGCGCAATTCGTGGCCGGTGTGACGCGGCAGAATATCCTTGGGTGTGTTGCCCTTGCCCAGATCGTGGGTCAGCGCGGCGAAGCGCACTTCCAGTGTGTAATCGTGTTTGGCGGCGTCGTCCAACACCAGCATGGTGTGGGTGCCGCAATCGATTTCGGGATGATGTTTTTCAGGTTGGGGTACGCCGAACAGCGCGTCCACTTCCGGGATAATTTTAGCGAGCGCGCCGCAGCTGCGCAGTGTCTCGAAAAAACGCGATGGTTTTTTTTCCATCAGGCCGCGTGCCAGTTCCTGCCAGACGCGCTCCGCCACCAGCGCATCCACTTCACCGCTGATCACCATACCGCGCATCAGCGTCAGGGTCTCCGGCGCGATGCTGAAACCGAAGCGTGCCGCGAAACGTGCCGCGCGCAAAATACGCACCGGGTCTTCGCCGAATGCCGCACTGACATGGCGCAATATACCCGCGCGCAGATCGGCGATGCCGTTGTGCGGATCGATCAGTTTGCCATCGGCATCCTGGGCGATGGCGTTGATGGTGAAATCGCGGCGCAGCAAATCCTGCTCCAGCGTGACATCGGGCGCGGCATACACGGCGAAGCCCTGGTAACCGCGCGCGGTCTTGCGCTCGGTGCGCGCCAGCGCATATTCTTCATGGGTTTGCGGATGCAGGAACACCGGGAAATCTTTGCCGACGGGCTGAAATCCTTGAGCCACCATGTCTTCCGGTGTGCTGCCCACCACTACCCAGTCGTGATCCTGAATGGCCAGTCCCAGCAAGCGGTCGCGCACAGCGCCGCCCACGCAATAGATTTTGGTTTCGCTTTTCATTGAGGATTGCCGACTAGTTACCCGCAGGTTTTGCCGCGATGATGCCCAAGCGCTGCTTGAGCGAGCGCGGCGGGTTGCCGAATTGATCGGCGTAATAAACGGTGTTGCTCATCACTTTTTTTACATAGTCGCGCGTTTCTTCGTACGGGATGGATTCAATGTAAATTGCGCCCTCCAGCGGCTGGTCGCCGCGCCACTGACGTGCCCGGCCCGGCCCGGCATTGTATGCCGCTGAAGCCAGCACCGGGCTGTTGTCAGCTTGGGACAACACCGATTTCATGTAATACGTGCCGAGGCGCAGATTGGTGTCGAGTTGGTGGATCAGCGATTTGCGATAACTCTTCAATCCCATTTTACGTGCGACCCAGCGCGCCGTGTTGGGCATGATCTGCATCAGCCCTGAGGCACCTGTTTCGGATTTTGCGCTGGTGGCAAAACGACTTTCCTGGCGCATCAGGCCATACACCCATGCCTCGTCCAAACCATTCTCGCGGATATGCTCCTGCAATTCGGAACGATAAGGCGCGAGATAGCGCAAGCTGAAATCATGGGTATTGAGGGTTCTTTCAGCAGCACCGATAGCGCGGTCGTACATCTCGTTGCGTCGCGCGATTTCTGCCGCAGTGAGCAACTCACGATCATTCAAGTTGCGCAGCACCCAACGCCATTCCTCCAGGGCATCATTGCGCAAACCCATGTTATACAGCGCCAGCGTGCGTTGAATACCCGGTAGCGCCAGCATTTCCTTGATGTCTCTTGGGCTGGGTTTGTATATCGGTTTTGTCTTGCTTAATACCGGGGTGCCAGCCAGTTCCGCGTTTGCCAGTTGACCATAGAAATTAAATTCGCCGCTCAACGGCGCAAATATCTTTCTTGCTTCGACAGGCTTGCCTAATGCTTGAAGCGAACGAGCTTTCCAGTATTGCCAAGCTGATTCGTGCTGCTGTTGCTCGCCCATTGCGTTTACGCTTGCCAACACTTCGGACCAATCCTGTGCGCGTAATGCCGCGCGCACCCGCCATGCAGATTGAAGTTCGTCAAGCGGTGTGTCCGCCGCTGCCTTGTACCATTGCAATGCACGCGCATCCAGATTGCGCGCTGCTTCATAAGCCAGCCGGCCATAAAAATAACGCTGTTCGGCTATGGGGAAATAGCCGGCGATCTTCATCCAGCGCGCAGTAGCCCAATCGGGTGATTGCTTTGCCAGACGTTGCAAGGCAAACAGAGCGACGCTACGTCGCCCCTCGCTTGCCAATTTACCGATCGGCACAAGGGTGGTCTCGCTATTAGTTGCGCAAGGAGCTTCGCACTTTGCGTCAGAACCAGAAGCAGGAGTGTCTGGCGGAGGCGCCGCCGCCTTTGCGAAGCTTACGGGTGCGGAGGATAGGTACGATTTGCTGCTGGCCAGAGTTGATGAAGGGGCGCAAGCTTTATTGAAGCTATGCAGCAACAAAGGATTTCTCCATCCAAACCGTCCCTCGGGCGGTGATGGGATGATAGAAGCCAGAAAGAATATGGAATTTATTGGGATTCCCGCGGAAAAGGGCCGTTGTTCGAGGCACAAAACATGTGCTGTGCCGATGCGAGTCGGTGAAGTGCGCTTTGGCGATGACTTCACGGCTGAGCTTCTTGTGGAATGGTGGTTGTCGGGCGTCAGGCCTTTCAGATAACTATCCGGATTGGCAGCGGCACTTTTCAGCATGCCAGACAAGCTTGTGTGATTGCCATCGAGTCGTTCGACCAGGCTAACGGCAAGCGAAACATTATTCCCTTCCAAAGCCAGCCGCAGCCGCTGCCTGATATCCTGTTCGGTGATGATGCCGGCAGACAGTGCCGCTTCAAACAGCGTGCTGCAACTTTCCGGCTGTCCCTTGTCGGTGAACCACAATTTGCGCGCATCGCGCAATGCAACCGACTCGTGGATGCGGCGGCGCGATTGCAGTGCATAACACGCCAGATCGGCATCCTCGTTAAGCAAGCGATGATATTCGGCATCGAACATATCCCATCGTTGATTTTTGCCGAGCAGCTTGAGCCACTCTGCGCGCAACCGGTCGATCATCGGCGTATTTTCCGGGCGTGAAAGGAAATTTTTCACTGCTTGCGGATCGGCATTTTTCAGATTCATGCTTAACTGGTAATAACTGATGTACACCTCCAGTGGTGTATCTTTCAAGCGTTGTGCATAACGTCCCAGCTTGACAGAATCACCGGCGAGAAACGCATCGTGCGCAGCAAGAAAATCCACATCAAGCGCAAGGGACTTGCTCATGGGCAAGTCCTCTTCTATCATCGGTTGGGCGGGATTGTGGGTATCAATGGAGCCGCTATCCGTGAGTGATGCCAAGCGATTTGCCGATTGCGGTTTATAGACGGTCGATTGACTATGTGAAACGGATCCCTGCGCGCCTCCGCTGTCTGCGCCAGGATCGACTGAGGGGCTCACCCGCAAGGGGTCTGCCGGAGGGTTCACCAAAGGAAGGCAAACCACTGTCTGGCAATCCGGGCTTGGGATCGATACCCCGGAACCTTCGCTTCCACCCTTCTGCAGGTTATTTAGCGTCGTCCCGTTTGCGGGAGTTTGCGGCGATACCCCGGTGGTCATGCCCGCCAGCGCAGGCAAGGCGGCCAGCAACAAAAAGTAAAGAATGAATCTCATCAAAAAACCATTAAAGAAATAATCGCGCAGAGCATAGCACATCGCCCGATTCGCTCGTGCAAAGGCAAAAAGACTTTTGCCGGACTTATTTTTCAGGCAGAGTATTTTTGACATCCGAATCCTGCTGCAGCAGGTCAACGGTGTCGGCTTCGAACAGTGATTTCAATTGCTCCGTTGCCAGTTTGACATTCTGAATGAGCTGCGCTTCGTCGTGATGGACTGCATGCTGTTCTTCTATCATCTGCTCATCATGTTGCCTGAACAGGGTGACGGCGCGCTCGGCGGCAGCGGCAGTGAAGCCAAGGTTGAGCAATGCCTGGTGCGCGACCGCTATGCTGGAAAGAAAAGTCTCGCGGTAGATCATCTTGATGCCCAGATCGCGCAATTGAAAAAAGTGGCTTCTGTTGCGTGCCCGGGCCAGTATGGGGAGACCTGGAAAATGTTCGCGGACCAGCGCGGCAGTTTTCAGCGAGGCTTCGACATCATCGATGGCGAGGACAAACAGCCTGGCTTCGCCGGCCTTGGCCGACAGCAACAGATCGAGACGGGTGGCATCCCCGAAATAGATCTTGCTGCCGAAGCGGCGCACAAAATCCACTTGCTGATAGTTCACTTCCAGCGCGGTGAACGGTATGCCACACATCCTCAACACGCGTGCAACGATCTGACCTACGCGGCCGAATCCGGCAATGATGACCGGGTTGCCCGGGCCGCCTATCACGTCATATTCGGGAGTGCTGGTGCGATCGAGCCAGCGCGTGATCAAACGATCATGCGCCACCATAAACAAAGGAGCGAACAACAACGAAATGGTCACCGCCATGATCAATATCTGTGACGTCGCAAGATCAAATACGCCCAGACCGGTTGCGGCGGCGAAAAGCACAAAGGCAAACTCGCCGCCCTGCGCCAGCGCTACAGCAAGCCGTTGGGCGGTGTCGTTGCTTGCTCCGGTGGCGCGTGAAATCGCGTACATCACCGCAAATTTTATCAGCATCATCGCCAGTGCAAGCCCGAACAGGGTGAGCGGCTCGCTCCATACCAGCGTCAGGTTGGCGCTCATGCCGACCGCCATGAAGAACAGACCGAGCAGCAAACCCTTAAATGGCTCGATGTCCGCCTCCAGTTCGTGCCGGAATTCAGAATCGGCCAGCAGAACCCCGGCCAGAAAGGCACCAAGCGACATGGATAGACCGATCTTGTCCATGATCAGCGCTGTGCCTATCACCAGCAGCAGTGCGGCAGCGGTAAAGACTTCACGGCTGCGGTTGCGGGCGATGAATTTGAGTGCGGGCCGGATCAGCAGCCTGCTGCCGGCGATGAACGCGGCGATGACGGCGATTCCTTTGGCCGTAGCCAACCATCGGTTTCCATCATGCCCTTGCACGGCAGCCAACAGCGGCAGAAGCGCGAGCAACGGGATGACCGCCAGATCCTGGAATAACAGTATTGCAAACGACTCCCGTCCATAGCGGGTCAACAGTTGCCCGCGTTCGGCCAAAGAGGACATGACCAATGCAGTGGATGACATCGCGCAACCCAGACCGATGATCAGCGCCGCCTGCCAGGCAAATCCAGTCGCCCAGGCAAGCATTCCGATCACGACCCCCGTCGCCGCCACCTGCGCGCCGCCCAGACCGAACACCGAATTGCGCAGGGTCCACAAGCGCCGAGGTTCCAGTTCAAGACCGATCAGAAACAGCAGCAGCACGACACCGAATTCGGAAAAATTCAGCGTGGACTCGACGTTAGCTATGACGCCCATACCCCACGGGCCGATGATCATGCCCGCCGCCAGATAGCCAAGCACCGCACCAAGTTTCAAGCGTTGGAAAACCGGCACGATGAGCACGGCGGTGAGCAGGAATATCGCGACTTGTTCGAGTAGCTGCATGTCATTCGCCAAAAATTTTGGCCAGCGGGCACAAAAAACGGAGGACGATAGTTTATCCTTTAAAAATACTGTGTTCCACTGGTGTGACGCCTACCTGGTTAATGGGATTGATCAAGCTCAGGAGTTGATCCTGCGGCAATAGCAGTAAACGAATTGCTGCTCCGTACCTGATGGGGTGTGATGCGTCTCTTTTTGGTGGTTCAATAACGCAAAGGATTCGCCAAATTGGGCATGTAACTCATCCGCGCTGTAACGCATCACCGGCAGGCCGCTGCATTGGGCTGGGCCATCCTCGGCAAAAGTGGCGACGATGACATGTCCGCCTGGTTTGACCGAATTGAACACCACACGAACATAAGCGGCGCGATCTTCAGGGTTGGTGAGGAAATGGAACACGGCGCGATCATGCCAAACGTCAAACTGCCTGGCAGGCAGATTCGCCTTGGTGATGTCGGCCTCGATCCACTGCACTCTGGATGCGCGCGAACCCAAACGTTTCTGAGCCGCAGCCAGCGCGGCGGCAGAAAGATCGAGCACGGTCAAATTGCTGTAGCCGTGATCCAGCAAATCATCGACCAGAACCGATGCGCCGCCACCCACATCGATGATGGCGGCATCAGGAGCAACGCCGCTTGCCTTGATAATATCGAAGGAAAGATCGGCATGGGGCTGGAACCAGCTCACCGCATTGGTTGGCTTGGTTGAGTAAACTTTTTCCCAGTGGTCTTTATTCTGCATGGATATCTCCGCATCGTTTGACTGGGTCAGGACGGCATTGCGGCCCAACTCAGGTTACGCATTAAACCCAGTCTTTTGGAACCAGAAACTCCTCATAAAGTTTCGCTTCAGGCGTGCCTTTTTCAGGGTGCCAGTCGTAACGCCATTTCACCAGCGGCGGCATGGATAGCAGAATAGACTCGGTGCGGCCATTGGTTTGCAGGCCGAAGATGGTGCCGCGGTCGATCACCAGGTTGAATTCGACATAGCGGCCGCGCCGGTAAAGCTGAAAATCGCGTTCGCGCTCGCCGTAGGGCGTGTCTTTGCGGCGTTCCAGGATCGGTATGTAGGCCGACAAAAAGTGGTCGCCGACGCTTTGCTGGATGGCAAAAGCGGTATCGAAATCCGGCACGCTCAGATCGTCGAAGAAAATGCCACCCACGCCGCGCGCTTCGTTGCGATGCTTGAGGAAGAAATATTCGTCGCACCATTTCTTGTACTTGGGGTGCAAGTCTGCGCCAAACGGCGCGAGCGAATTTTTGCACGCCTGATGGAAATGCACAGCATCTTCCTTAAAGCCGTAATACGGCGTCAAGTCCATGCTGCTGCCGAACCAGAACACCGGTGCCTCGCCACCCTTCACCGCAACGAACATGCGCACGCTGCAGTGGGTGGTGGGAGCGTAAGGGTTGCGCGGATGCATCACCAGCCATACACCCATCGCCTCCCAGCGGCGGCCAGTCAACTCGGGGCGATGTGCAGTTGCGGAAAGCGGCATCTTGTCGCCCTTCACATGCAAGAAAGCCACGCCGCCGCGCTCCAGCACGTTGCCTTACTCAAGGATGCAGCATGTGCCACTACCACCATCGGGTCTGTCCCAGCTGTCGCGCAGGAATTTTTCCCCATCCACTTGTTCTAGGCGCGCGACGATCAGGTCTTGCAGTTCGATCAGATATTCTTTTACAGCGGCGGAATTTAAACCACTCATGTTTTTTCCTATGGAGTGCAGCGACGTGTCGCTGTATTCTTATCTAAAAAGCGCTGTCGAGACCGCGCACTCCAAATTACCGTATGATTTTACCATCAGCCCACATGCGTATGCTCGAAGGTTTCTTGCGCTTGCCCACGCGCCCCGGCAACACCCACACTTTCTTGCCAAACAAGTGCCGGCATTCGGCATAGGTTTTCGCGGGCCGTTGTCCGCTGCGATTCGCGCTGGTGGAAACCAGCGCGCTGTTCAGGCCACGGCAGAGCTGAGCGGCCTGTTTGTGCGCAGTCAATCGCACTGCCAGCGTGTCATGGTTGCCGCGCAACCAACGCGGCGCGGAATGAAGGGCCGGCATCAGATAAGTGATCGCTTGTGCCCCCGCTGATTTGAGTTGCTGCTGTTGGGTTGGCGTGATCGGTTGCAGGTAACGCGCGACCTGCCGGTAACTAGCTGCGATCAGTATCAGCCCTTTGTGCTGAGGGCGTTGTTTGAGTCTGAGCAGACGTTGCACCGCTATGCGGTTATCCGGATCGCAACCCAGGCCGTAGCATGATTCAGTGGGGTAAGCAATCAGGCCGCCGCGTCTGAGGTGAGCTGCGATGGAAGCAATATTTGTGAAGCAGCCTTGCAATTATTTCTTGCGCGAAGCAATCGCGCGCCAGCCGATGTCACGCCGCATCTGGCAACCATCGAAATGGATGGTATCGGCGATTTCATAGGCGCGTTTCTGTGCCATTTTCACCATTGTGCCCAATGCTGTCACACACAGCACGCGCCCGCCACTGGTGACCACCTGCCCGTCACGCATCGCGGTTCCGGCATGGAACACATGCGCATCTTCAAGATTCTTCGTCAATCCGGTGATGACATCGCCCTTGCGCGGTGTGTTTGGGTATTTCGCTGCCGCCATCACCACGCCAAGCGCGGTGCGCCTGTCCCATTCCACTTCAATTTTGTCCAGCGTACCTGCGATGGCGTGTTCCATCAGCACCGACAGGTTGCTCTTCAGGCGCAGCATGATGGGCTGGGTTTCCGGGTCGCCCATCCGGCAGTTGAATTCCAGAACCTTGATGCCGCCCTGCGGGTCTATCATCAGCCCGGCATACAGGAAGCCGGTGTAGGTGATGCCTTCCTGTTCCATGCCGCGCACCACCGGTTGGATCACTTCGCGCAGCACGCGCGCATAGATTCCCGGTGTGACTACCGGCGCGGGGGAATATGCGCCCATGCCGCCGGTGTTGGGGCCGCTGTCGCCATCCAGCAAGCGCTTGTGATCCTGGCTGGTGGCCATCGGCAACACGTGCTTGCCATCTACCATTACGATGAAGCTGGCCTCTTCTCCTGTCAGGAATTCTTCAATCACTACCCGAGCGCCAGCATCACCGAGTTTGTTGCCAGAAGAATTATTTTGGGCAAGCATCATGTCTATCGCAGTGAACGCTTCATCCTTGCTCATTGCTACCACGACGCCTTTACCTGCCGCAAGGCCATCGGCCTTGATCACGACGGGCGCGCCGTGCTTTTCAACATAAGCTCGCGCTGCCTTGATGTCGCTGAAGGTCTCGAAGAATGCCGTGGGGATATTGTGGCGCACCATGAAGCGCTTGGCGAAATCCTTGGAAGATTCGAGTTGTGCCGCGGCTTTGGTCGGCCCGAATATTTTTAATCCGGCAGCGCGGAAATCATCCACGATACCCGCCGCCAGCGGCGCTTCCGGCCCGACCACGGTGAGTTCAATATTTTCACGTTTGACGAACTCGATAAGCTCAGGGATGGCGGTGATGTCGATATTCTCGACCCCCTCTTCCAAAGCCGTACCCGCATTGCCCGGCGCGACATAGACCTTTTGCACCTTGGCGCCTTGCGCTAGACGCCATGCCAGTGCGTGCTCGCGTCCGCCGGAACCAACTACTAAAATTTTCATTTCAACCCCTTTGCCACATAACCAGCGACTTGGCTGGCGTCTTCTGCCAGCTTAGTCGAGTGGCTAGTCGTTATAGCAGAGATTACAGAGCACACAGAGAGATCATTCGGTTTTCTCTGTGATCTCTGTGTCCTCTGTGGCTAAATGTTTTAATGTCTAAAATGCCTGTAGCCCGTAAACACCATCGCAATCCCATGCTCATCCGCTGCCGCGATCACTTCATCGTCGCGCATCGAGCCGCCGGGCTGGATCACGGCTTTTGCGCCCGCTGCCGCCAGCACGTCGATGCCGTCGCGGAACGGGAAGAATGCATCGGATGATACAACTGAGCCAGCCAGGCTCAGGCCTGCGTTCTGCGCCTTGATGCTGGCGATGCGCGTGCTGTCCACGCGGCTCATCTGTCCCGCGCCCACGCCCAGTGTCTGCCCGTTCTTGCAGAACACGATAGCGTTGGATTTCACATACTTCGCTACGCGCCAGGCAAACACCAAATCCTGTAATTGTTCTTTGCTGGGCTGTGCCTTGCTCACGACTTTTAGTTGCGAGGCCTGCACGTTCAGTGTGTCCGGTGTCTGCACCAGCAGGCCGCTGTTGACGCGCTTGAAGTCGTACTGGTTATGCGCATTGGACAGCGGCACGCTGAGCACGCGCACGTTTTGCTTGGCCGCCGTGACCTTGAGTGCAGCCTCAGAAGCGGATGGCGCGATGATGAGTTCGACGAATTGGTTGGCGGTGATCTGCGCAGCGCTTTCAGCATCCAGTTCGCGGTTGAAAGCGATGATGCCGCCGAACGCGGATGTGGTGTCGGTGGCGTAGGCCAGTTTGTAGGCGTTCAGCGGCGTGTCAGCGATGGCTACGCCACACGGGTTGGCGTGCTTGACGATCACGCAGGCGGGCTGGTCGAAAGTCTTGACCAGCTCCCAGGCCGCATCGGCATCACCGACGTTGTTGTAGCTCAGCTCCTTGCCTTGCAATTGCGTGTAGCCGGCGATGCCGCCGGGCACAGGAGTCAGGTCGCGGTAGAACGCCGCCTGCTGATGCGGGTTCTCGCCGTAGCGCATGTCCTGCACCTTGGCGAAGTTGAAATTGATCTGCGCCGGGAACGCGCTCTTGCTGCCGTCCGCATTGATCGAGGTGAGGTAGTTGCTGATTGCGGAATCATAGGCGGCAGTGTGCGAGTAGGCTTTTTTCGCCAAGTCGAAACGGGTGGCGTCGCTGACTGCGCCGCTGTTGGTCTGCATCTCGGCCAGCACATCCGTGTAGTCCGCCGGATCGGTGACGATGGCGACATGGCCGTGGTTCTTGGCCGCCGCGCGCACCATCGTAGGCCCGCCGATGTCGATGTTCTCGATGGCATCTTCCAATGAACAGTTTGGTTTGGCGACGGTGCTGCTGAACGGGTACAGATTCACCACCACTAGGTCTATGGTCGGGATGCCGTGCTTTTTCAGCGTGGCGACATGCTCCGGTAGATCACGCCGCGCCAGAATTCCAGCGTGTACTTTCGGTTGCAGTGTTTTCACGCGGCCATCGAGCATCTCGGGGAAGCCGGTGTAATCCGCCACTTCGGTGACCGGGATGCCGTTGTCGGCGAGCAGCTTGGCGGTGCCGCCGGTGGAGAGGATATTTACGCCCAGCTGATGCAGGCCCTGGGCAAATTCGAGTACGCCGGACTTGTCCGACACGCTGATGAGTGCTTGCTTGATTGCTGGCATGATAATTTTAAACAAATATAAATGAGGGTGGGTACACGTGAAACTGTTGCTCCGGCACCGGCGCGGAGTGCTTCTACGAAAGGTCGTGCTGAAGCATCTTCTTGCGCAAAGTATTGCGGTTGATGCCAAGCATGTCAGCGGCGCGAGTTTGATTGCCGCCCACGTGTTCCAACACCATTTCCAGCAACGGTTTCTCGACGCAGTTGATCACCATGTCGTACATGCCGCTACACGGATCCTCGCCGTCGAGATCCTTGAAATATTCCTTGAGTGTCTTGCGCACATGGCGCGCCATATCATTCTCATTGATCAAGCCTTCACTCATGCCGCCATCTCCTCGACGTAATGCAGTTGTGTTCCACGCTGCGCTTGTTCCGCAAAAAATTCATCTACTGCCGTCAATTGCTCAGTGATGCTTTCCAATTGGTTCATCCGGTGCCGGAAGTGTGCCGAGCCGGCCAGCCCCTTGGTGTACCAGGAGATGTGTTTGCGCGATACGCGCAGGCCGGTGTGTTCTCCGTAGAAACTGTATAACTCATGCACGTGATCGCGCAGCACGCGGTGGATCTCGCCGACTTGCGGCGCGGGCAGATGTTTGCCGGTTTTCAGAAAGTGTTCGATCTCGCGGAACAGCCACGGGCGGCCTTGTGCCGCGCGGCCTATCATCACGGCATCCGCGCCGGTTTGTTCCAGCACGTATTTGACTTTTTCCGGCGTGGTGATGTCGCCGTTGGCAATGATGGGGATGTTCACGCTGGCCTTGACCGCCGTGATGGTGTCGTATTCGGCATCGCCGGTGTAGGCGCAGGCGCGGGTGCGGCCATGTATCGCCAGCGCCTGGATGCCGCTAGCTTCGGCGATCCTGGCGATGCGGATCGCGTTGCGATTGGCCTTGTCCCAGCCGGTGCGTATCTTGAGCGTGACCGGCACATTCACTGCTTTGACCACCGCTTCCAGCAAGGTCGCCACCAGCGGTTCATTTTGCAGCAACGCGGAACCTGCCATCACGTTGCAGATCTTCTTGGCCGGACAGCCCATGTTGATGTCGATGATCTGTGCGCCGTTATCAACGTTGTATCGTGCGGCCTGCGCCAGCATATGCGGGTCGGCGCCGACGATCTGCACCGAGATCGGATCGACTTCGCCTTCGTGGTTGGCGCGTCGCCTGGTCTTTTCCGAGCCATACAGCAACGAATTGGAAGATACCATTTCGCTTACCGCCATGCCTGCTCCCATGCGCTTGCACAACATGCGGAAAGGCCGATCTGTCACCCCGGCCATGGGGGCAACGATGAGGTTGTTTTTCAGTTGATAGGGGCCGATACGCATCTTGTTATTTTTCGCCAAGAGATTTTTGCGAGGGGGTGGGATTATAAATGAAACTCGGCGGCATGCTATGATTCTGTGCATGAAATTTGATGTCGTGATCATAGGAGGGGGATTGGTGGGCGCCAGTCTGGCCGCCGCTCTCCAACACAGTGGGCTGTCGCTGGCTTTGGTGGAAAGCCAGTCCTCGCTTATGCGGAACAACGCGCCAGCCATGAATGTGCCGAATAATGTTGAGGAGTGGGATAGCCGCATTTACGCGATTAGTCCCGGCAGCCGCAGTTTCCTCGAAGAGTCTGGCGCATGGCCTTTACTGGATGCCAGCCGCATTGCGCCGGTCGAGGCGATGCGTGTGTTCGGCGACACAGGAGCGGAACTGGAATTCAGCGCCTATCAAATGGGCGTGGCGGAACTGGCCTGCATCCTGGAAGGTCGAGCACTGCAACACGCCTTGTGGCAGGTGTTGCAGCAACAGGAAAATCTGACCCTGTTTCACCCGGCGCAGTGTGCCGCGCTCAAGTTTGCCGACGAGGCAGCCACGCTCACGCTGGAAGATGGCCGTACGCTAAACGCAAATCTCATCGTCGGAGCGGACGGGCGCGATTCCTGGGTGCGCAAGCAAGCGGGCATCAGTGAAGAGCCGGTAGACTATCAACAACACGGGGTGGTCGCTAACTTCAGTACCGACAAACCGCATCGTGGCATTGCCTATCAATGGTTCCAGCCGGACGGCATCCTCGCGCTGCTGCCGCTGCCGGGTGACCGCGTTTCGATGGTGTGGTCGGTCCACCCGGAGAAATCCGCTGAACTGTTGGCGCTTACTCGCGAAGCGCTCTGCATCAAAGTGGCCACTGCAGCTCAACACATGCTGGGCAAAATGCAGGTCATCACGCCGCCCGCCGCTTTTCCGCTGCGTATGCTGGTGTTGCCGCAGATCAGTGCGCCGCGCGTGGCATTGATCGGCGATGCGGCGCACAACATGCATCCGCTGGCGGGGCAGGGTGTGAACACCGGCTTTCGCGATGCGCGCCAGCTGGCGCAGATAATGGCCGGGCGCGGAGCGCAAAACGATTGCGGCGATGCCCGGTTGCTGCGTCGCTATGAACGCAAACGCAAGGAAGATATCTATACGATGCAGGCCACGACTTATGGCCTGAAGCATTTGTTCAATAACGACGTTCCATTATTGCGTAGCGTGCGCAATCTGGGGCTGAATGCGACCAATCACATTATCCCGCTGAAAAAAATGTTGATGCAACATGCCCTGAATTAAACGACCTGAATTAAACGACCCGAATTAACCCGAAGAAAGCATCCCATGAAAACGAAGCAAAACGAAGTTTCAGAAAAGGCTAATGCTCGCCAAGGCGGGCGTTATGCCGCAACTAAAATACTGACCGCCCTGCTTCTGTTCACGCTACTGTCTTCCGCAGATGCAGGAGAGAACGAAATCCGCAAATCCCTGCAAAGCAAATTCCCCGACATAGGCAAGATCGAGCACATCGTCAAAACGTCTTATGCGGGGCTTTATGAAATCATCATCGATGGCCAGCTTTTATATACAGACGACAAAGGCCAGTACATATTCGAAGGCAACGTGATCGAAACAAAAGACCGGCGCAATCTGAGCGAAGAGCGCCGCCGTGTGCTGTTCGCGATCGATTTCGACAAGCTGCCGTTCGAGCTGGCGGTAAAAAGAGTGAAGGGCAACGGCAAACGCAAACTGGCTATCTTTACCGACCCCAACTGCGGCTTCTGCAGAAAACTGGAAAACGAATTGAGCCGGGTCACCGATGTCACGCTTTATCGTTTTATGTATCCGATCTTCCCGGGCTCGGATGAAATCGTGCGCAATGTGCTCTGCTCTAAAGACCCCAGCAAGGCATGGGAGGATTGGATGCTGAGCGAGATCGCCCCTGCCACAGCCGTTTGTGAAACCCAGACTGCTAAAGTCAAGGCTTTGGGGCAAAAGCTGCACGTCAACGGCACGCCGAATTTGATTTTTGGCAACGGCATACAAGCCCCAGGCTATTTGCCTTTGGAGCAATTGGAAAAAAACTTGGATCAACCCGGTAAAAAACTTGGTCCGTCATGAGTTCCAGCCCGGATATTTATCAATACCTTCTCGTCAAAGCCTTAAACGAAGCGAGCGATGGCATCACTATCGCAGATGCGCAGCATGGTGGTCTTCCGCTGGTCTATGCGAACCAGGGTTTTGAAAGATTGACCGGCTTTGCTGCCAGCGAGGTCGTCGGGAAAAACTATAGCGTCATCTTGCAAGGTGCAGATACCAAACAACCGGAAATCGCTGTAATACGCAACGCCATCGCCAAGGAAGAGAGTTGCATTGTCACGCTCCGCAATTACCGCAAGGATGGCTCGATGTTCTGGAATAAACTCAGCATCTCTCCTGTGCGTGACGCGGCAGGCAAGCTGACACATTTCATCGGTATCCAGAAAGATGTCACTGACGGAGTTCTGCTGGAACAGCAAGTGAATGATTTGACCAACAGCGACGCGTTGGTAGGGTTAGGCAACCGCAAACATTTCGATTTGCGATTCGGCGACTTGTTAACCGTTGCACAGCGCATACACAGCGGGATTTCGGTACTGATGATCGACCTGGATCATTTCAAGAAATTCAATGAGCGTTACGGAGAATCGGCAGGAGATGAGTGTATGCGTGCAATTGCAAATTGCATCAAAAAATTATTCGTGCGGACATCGGATTGCATGGCGCGATATAACGACAAGGAATTTGCTGTCGTGTCCTTCTCAACCGGTATCGAGACATTGCGCCGCCACGCAGATAAACTTTGCGAAAATGTGCGCGCGCTTAAAATCCCACACGAAGCCTCTCAGCATGGCATGGTCACTGTTAGCATCGGCGGTGTTCACCGTTTGCCGAATCGGGATAGCAAGGAAGAAATGTTTATGGAACAGGCCGGCAAACAGCTGCTTGCCGCCAAGATCAGCGGGCGTAACTGCGCATGTATTACAGGTTGAGCGGCAGGATTAATTGCTTCTCATGATCGCCGAGGGTATCTCGCTCAAGGCCGCAATCCTTTTTGCGGCACCCAGCTTGATCGCTTCCTTGGGCATGCCAAATACAACACATGAAGCTTCGTCCTGCGCCACAGTGTAGGCGCCGACATCGAGCATTTCTTTCAAGCCGCGCGCGCCATCGTCGCCCATGCCGGTCATGAGGATGCCGGTAGCATTCTTTCCGGCGAACCGGGCTACCGAGCGAAACAATACATCCACCGAAGGACGGTGCCGGTTGACCGGAGCGCCATCCATCACCTCGACATAATAATATGCGCCGCTGCGCTTGAGCAGTATGTGGCGCCCGCCGGGGGCAAGCAGAGCAAGTCCGGGAATCACGCGATCGTTGTTTTTGGCTTCCCTGACCTCGATTTCGCACAAGGTGTTCAAGCGCTCCGCAAATGAGGCGGTAAATTTTTCCGGCATGTGCAGCACCGCAACGATTCCGGGACTGACACGCGGCAGCGCAGTCAGCACAGACTCTAATGCCTGCGTGCCGCCGGTGGATGCGCCGATCGCGACGATGCGCTCGGTGGTCTTGGCCATTGCCTGATGGCGGCCGGTCGCCGATAGAATGACATCGGCACTAAGCTTGGCTTCAACAGGAATAGGACGCGATGGGGCCCTGAGCAGATTTTTGACGTTCGCCAAGGATGCTGCCCTGATCGCATTCGCCAATTCATCAGCGGATTCCTGCAAAAAGCTCTTCAGGCCGATCTTGGGCTTGGTGATGATCTCAACCGCCCCAGCGGTAAGCGCTTGCATAGTGGTTTCCGCACCCTTTTCGGTGAGCGATGAGCAAATCACCACCGGCGTGGGATGTTCGCTCATGATCTTTCTTAAAAAAGTGATACCGTCCATGCGCGGCATCTCGATATCCAGCACAATCACATCCGGCCACTCCCGGCTCATTTTATCCAGCGCGAAAACAGGGTCAGACGCCACAGCAATGACCTTGATATCGGATTCTTGCTCCAGTATCGACTGCAATACCTGACGCACCACTGCCGAGTCGTCGATCAGTAATACCTTGATCGGTGTTCGCGATTTTCTCATGAGGTTGCTTCGTTTACGGCGGCTGTGGGCTTGCGCACCCACGCATGACCGCTCCAGATATCAAAAATGAGTTGCCGGTGTCCATCTCCGCCCAAGTCCTCGGCATCAATCTTGAATCCGTGCGAGGTGATTAGCGAGCGGGCAATCAGAACGTTCTTGCCAGCCACATCCAAATCGAATGCCTTGCCGGCTTTTTCACCAGACTTGTTCAACATTGCTTTTTTTGTTTTCATAAACATATTGCCCCCCCCAAATACTTTTACGCGATATTCTCCGGGATGGGTTTTCGCAGCCTTGATCTCCCGCAGGAACATCTTCATCGCTTCATCAGCGTAATGGCCGTCAAGCGTAGCACCGGCTCCCTTGGGGCGGGAGGGCAACAGATAATGACACATTCCTCCGATCAAGCGCGTTGGGTGCCACATGGTAATGGAAACACAGGAACCCAGTATCGTACGAATACGCGTGTTGACATCGCCGAAATAAAAATCTCCCGGTTGCAAATATATTTCGATGACATGGTCAGGTTTTATCATCTTGCGATCATAGTTTTCGGTATATGGACGGTGTGAGCAATTTCAAACCGTCGGTGATTCCATTCAGGCTTTCTGAATGGCTGACGATGAAAAAACCGTCCGGCTTTAACAGCGGCAGCATACGTGCAACGACCTGGCGCTTGGTATCCATGTCGAAATAGATCATCACATTGCGCAGGAAGACCAGGTCGAATTCGCCAATTCTCGGCAGGGCGGCATTCAAATTGATTTGCATGAATTGAATACGGCTAACCAAGCTTGGCGAAATCAGGAACGTCCCTTCCTGGGAGCCCGTTCCTCTCAGGCAATGCTTGGTGAGCAATGGATGCGGAATAGTGTGCGCCTTTGCCATCGAGTAGAGACCGGAGCGGGCTTTTTCCAAAACGCGTGTGCTGATGTCGGAAGCGACTATTTCCCACGGCGTGTTGGGCAAGGCGTCGGCCAGGGTCATGGCAAGGCTGTAAGGTTCTTCTCCCGACGAACTGGCGGCACACCACACGCGATATGTTTTACCCGGCAGTACCTTGGGTAAAACCTGTAAACGCAAAAAATCGAAATGCTTGGGCTCGCGAAAAAAATGGGTTTCATTGGTGGTAAGCAGGTCAAGCGCTATCTGTAGCTCATCAGCCTCGCCCTTATGGGATATCAGGCGAAAGTAATCTCCATAGCTGCTCAGATTGTAGTGCTTCAAGCGTTTGGCCAGACGGCCTGCAACCAGTGCTTTCTTTGCCGGGGACAGGTTAATCCCGGCGGTAAAGTGCAACCATGACTGGAACTGCTGAAATTCGTTATCGTTCAGTGCCGCGATATGCATAAAAAACTCTTCTGGTTACCGCAACAAATAAGTTGTGCAAGTATGGATTCATGCGAGCCTGATACCTTCATGGCTAACCATGGTACACGAGCAGGGCGAGAGCATAAAATTTTATAAATCCATTTACGCTGGCAGGACAATCAGTTCTTCGCCGCACTGGTTGAAGTAACTGCGCTTGATCGCCGCCAAGTGTAGCTTATGAATTCGGACTGGACGGCATCGCCACAGCTTCGGTGCCGCTGACATCCACATTCGACAGCATCGACAGTTCATCCACCGACAACACCTTGTCGGCATCGAGAATGATGACGAACTTGTCCTTCACCTTGCCCATGCCGCTGATAAAGTCGGCGCGGATCTTGGCACCGAAGCTCGGTGCCGGTTCGATGTTGGCGGCGGCGATCGCCAGC
>JANXXH010000063.1 GCA_025350705.1 Gallionella sp. | reverse complement strand
TCAATGCAAGCTGATGCTGAACGCGAACTCAGGGCCGAGCCCGAAGTTGGCTTTACCATCGCCGAAGAGAACGAGCACGGCCCCGGCGTATATGGGAGTGCCATCGGCGTTGGTGGTGCCGGTGTTTCTGGCGGTGGAGAGAACAAGGTCGGTAATCCCGTCGGCCTTGACATCTGCGCTCGTTATGAGAAGCGGGTGCTCGGTACCGAGCGCGAGCGGAACGCCTGTTTTAAAGGTGCCGTCGCCGCGACCGAGGAACACATAGCCGCTGGCCTGTTCGAGAGTAGCGTTGACATTGCCGGTCGTCGGATCGAAGAGAACCGCGGCGAGATCGAGCTTGCCGTCTCCATTGAAGTCACCGATGGCCATCTGACCTGTCAGTTCCTCGAAGCCTACCAACGCCGAGGTGGGAAGCGGGGTCGTAATCGGCGCGGCAAATGTGCCGTCACCACGCCCAGGGAGCACAAAGAAGGCGGGCGCGACGCTGAAGCAATTACCGAAGAGATCGATTTTCCCATCCTGATTGAAGTCCGCTGCATAGAGGAAGTTGACCTCGCAGCCGGGCGTAAGTGAGTACACAACCGGCGCGTTGAAAGTGCCGTCGCCCTTGCCGAGCAGGATGGAGACGGTGCCGGAGGAGACGTTGCCGACAGCGAGATCGGGCTTGCCATCGGCGTTGAAATCAGCTGTGATGATCGCGACGGGCCCGTTCTGCGAGGGGTAGGTGGGGCCGAGCGCGAGGGAGGCCGTTTGCGCGACGAGGACGACCGTAGACACGAGCGAAAAAATGGCGGAAAGGAAGGGCCGAGCCATGCGCTGAATGCTTGGCAAAGAGCATAGCACCGCGATGAACTTGGTATTCTTAGGGGTCCGCTATGTCTGGTATTCAAACTCCTTTCCCTCCTGTTTCCGAGGCAGTCACGAACAATATTCGGGTTGAAGTGTTGTCCCGGTATTCGGCGGAAGATTCGCGGAAATTGGAGAAGGGCTGGGTGTTTCAATATACGGTTCGGATCACGAATGAAGGATCTGAGACTGTGCAGATGGTGAGCCGTCATTGGGTGATCACGGATGCGATGGAACACACCGAAGAAGTGGAGGGACCGGGGGTGATTGGGGAGCAGCCGGTGTTGGCTCCGGGCGAATCGTTCAAGTATTCGTCGTGGTGTCCGCTACGGACGCCGGTTGGGAGCATGCGGGGCACTTATCAGATGGTGGGCTCGGGCGGGAGACAGTTCGATATCGAGATTGCAGCGTTCGGGCTGCGGGCGCCGAGCAGCATCAACTGAGCCGATGCGCGACTCCCGGTCTCCGTGGTCGAGTTCGGATGAGCATGCGACGGTTTCGATCGAGCCTTTCACGGGCGCAATGTTGGGAACGGTCACGATTCCAGGGAGCAAAAGCGCTACGAATCGGGCGTTGATTCTTGCAGCGGCGGCGGACGGCGTTTCGACGATTAAAAATGTTCTGAAGAGCGACGATTCGTTTTGGTGCGTCGCGGCGTTGCGGCAGTTGGGAGTTGAGATCAGCGCGGACGGAGACCGCGTGCGCGGCAACGGCGGCCTGTGGAGCCAGCCTCCGGAGCCCTTGTTCATTGGGTCGGCAGGAACCACGGCGCGCTTTCTCACCAGCGTTTTGGCCTTGACCGCGGAAGCTCCGATTCGGGTTCACGCGACCGCGCAGTTGAGCGGGCGGCCCATGCGGCCGTTGTTTCAGGCGCTGACGGAGTTGGGCGGGAGCTTTCGCTACGAAGCGGAGCAATACCATCTTCCGGTCGAGGTCGATGCATGCGGATCGACGGGGGCGAGCGCGGTCACAATCGCAGCGCATAAGTCGAGCCAGTATCTGAGCGGGCTGCTGATGGCGGCACCGCTTCTGAACCGGCCCGTGGAAATTCGCGTAGAGAGTTCAGTGGTACAGCGGAATTATGTGTGCATCACTCTGAATATCATGGAGCATTTTGGCGTGCAGGTAGAGGCCGCTCCCGATATGACTTGGTTTTGCGTGAAACCTTCGCGGTACATTGCGCGGGACTACACCGTGGAGCCGGACGCCTCCACGGCAAGCTACTTTTTCGGACTGGCGGCGGTGACGGGCGGGGAGATAGAGGTCGCCGATATTGCGATCGAGACACTGCAGCCTGACATTCGTTTCCTGGAGGTTCTGCAGCGGATGGGATGCTTGGTGAATCACGGGGGGCACGGGATTGTCGTCAAGGGTCCGGGGCGGTTGCGGGGTGGATTCGCTATCGATATGAGCGAGTTCTCGGACACTGCCTTGACGCTGGCAGCCCTGGCACCCTTCGCGGACGCGCCGATTGAGATCACCGGGATCGCGCATATTCGCGCACACGAATGCGATCGAATCCATGCGATCGTGACCGAACTTACGAAGGCAGGGATAGCGGTTGAAGAGCGCGAAGGTGGGCTGCGGATCCAGCCTGGGATGCCGCGTCGCATCCGGGCATGCACCTACGACGATCACCGCATGGCGATGTGCTTTTCTCTTGCCGCTTTTGGTGCGGAAGGGATACGCATCAACGATCCGCGTTGTGTTGCCAAGACTTTCCCGAATTTTTTTACGTTGTTCCATGATGTGGTGCAGGCCGTGCCGGTGATCGCGATCGACGGGCCGTCGGCATCCGGCAAGGGCACTGTGGCGCAGTTGGTCGCGGAGAGGCTCGCCTTCCACTATCTGGATAGCGGCGCGTTGTATCGTTTGCTGGCGTTGGCAGCACAGCGTGACAAGGTTCTGTTGACCGATGAATCAGGTTTGGCGGCCTTGGCCGAACGCATGGAGATACGCTTCGAAGGTGGGAAGATATGGCTGGACGGCGCATTGGTCGGCGATGAGTTACGCGGAGAGCAATGCGCTGCTGTCGCTTCAAGAGTGGCGGCTTTGCCCAAGGTGCGCGCTGCATTGCTCGCCAAGCAGCACGCTTTCCGCCGCGCGCCGGGGCTGGTGGCGGACGGGCGCGATATGGGCTCTGTGGTGTTCCCGGATGCGGTTCTAAAGATATTTTTGACCGCCAGCGCCGAGGCGCGTGCCGAGCGCAGATATAAGCAGTTGATGGAAAAAGGAATCAGTGCTAATATCGCCTCCCTTTTGCTGGATATACGGACGCGCGACGAGCGAGATACTCAACGTAGTGTGTCACCCCTGCAACAGGCACTGGGAGCAAGCCTGCTGGATACCACGGCTCTGGACATTGAGCAGGCAGTTCAGGAAGTGTTGGCACGCTACCCGGTGAAAGGCGCAAAAGAACCAGGCCCTGTTTGACTCTCCGTCATTCAGGAACTTTAACTAACCCTCTGTATGTAATAGACAGAAATTTTTCTTAGGTGTATCCGATGAACGCAACCGCAGCAGCTGTATTAAACCCCGATAGTTTCGCAGCAATGTTTGAAGAAAGTTTGACGCGTAAAGAAATGCGCGCCGGCGAGCTAATTACCGCGCAAGTCGTGCGTGTCGACCACAACATGGTGGTCGTGAATGCCGGACTGAAGTCTGAAAGTTTAATAGCGATCGAGGAATTCCTCAACGCTCAAGGTGAATTGGAAGTCAAGGCGGGTGATTTTGTCACCGTCGCGATTGAGTCGCTGGAAAACGGCTATGGTGAAACCAAGCTGTCGCGTGAAAAAGCCAAGCGTCTGGCTGCATGGCACGAGCTGGAAATCGCCATGGAAGAAGGCAAGATCGTCGAAGGTTTTGTCAGCGGCAAGGTCAAGGGCGGTCTGACCGCGATGGTCAACGGCATCCGCGCATTCTTGCCGGGTTCGCTGGTGGATATTCGTCCGGTCAAGGATACCACCCCTTACGAAAACAAGACCATGGAGCTGAAGGTTATCAAGCTGGATCGCAAGCGCAACAACGTGGTGGTTTCCCGCCGCGCGGTGCTGGAAGCGAGTGTGGGCGCAGACCGTGAAGCGGTCATGGAAAACCTCAAGGAAGGCGCGATCGTCAAGGGCGTGGTCAAGAACATCACCGATTACGGTGCGTTCGTTGACCTGGGCGGCATCGACGGCCTGTTGCATATCACCGACCTGGCATGGCGTCGCGTGAAGCATCCTTCCGAAGTATTGACCGTGGGCGATGAGATCGAAGCCAAGATCCTCAAGTTCGATCAGGAAAAGAACCGCGTTTCGCTGGGCATCAAGCAGATGGGTGATGATCCATGGAATGGCCTGGCACGTCGCTACCCGCAAGGCACACGTATGTTCGGCAAGGTGACTAACCTGACCGACTACGGCGCGTTCGTGGAAATCGAGCAGGGTATCGAAGGTTTGGTGCACGTTTCAGAAATGGACTGGACCAACAAGAACGTACATCCTTCCAAGGTCGTGAGTCTGGGTGATGAAGTCGAAGTGATGATTTTGGAAATCGACGAAGCACGTCGCCGTATCTCTCTTGGCATGAAGCAGTGCCAGTCTAATCCTTGGGATGATTTTGCGATTAACCACAAGAAGGGTGACAAAGTTAAGGGGGCGATCAAGTCTATCACTGACTTTGGCGTATTCATTGGTCTGGATGGTGGTATTGATGGCTTGGTGCATTTGTCCGACCTGTCTTGGAGCCAGCCTGGCGAAGAAGCCGTGCGCAGCTACAAGAAAGGCGACGAAGTCGAGGCCGTGGTGTTGGCGATCGATGTGGAACGCGAGCGCATCTCTCTCGGCATAAAACAGATGGAAGGCGATCCGTTCGGCGGTTTTGCTTCCAGTCATGAAAAGGGTGCAGTGGTCACCGGTAAGGTGAAGTCATTGGATGCCAAAGGTGCTGTGATTGCACTGGAAGGCGATGTGGAAGCGTATCTGAAGGCATCCGAAGTTTCTGCGGATCGCGTCGAAGATATCCGCAATCACCTCAAGGAAGGCGATAGCGTGACAGCTGTCATCATCAACGTGGATCGCAAGAATCGCGGCATCAATCTGTCGATCAAGGCACTGAACAAGACTGAAGATACCGCTGCGATGCAGAAGCTTTCGTCTGAAAGCAATGCCAGTGCCGGCACCACCAATCTGGGCGCATTGCTGAAGGCCAAGATGAGCGGCAGCAAGACTGAAGCTTAAGTTTGTGAGGTTCCCGAAATGATTCGTTCTGATTTGATTGCCAAGCTGGCCGAGTTGCATCCGCAACTGCTGGCCAGAGATGCAGAGCTTGCCGTTAAAGTGATTCTGGATGCCTTGTCTGCCACGCTGTCGCGTGGCGGACGTGTCGAGATTCGCGGCTTTGGCAGCTTTGGCCTGAATTACCGTCCGCCGCGTCAGGGGCGCAATCCCAAGACCGGCGACAAAGTGAAAGTGCCTGCCAAGTATGTGCCGCACTTCAAGGCAGGCAAAGAACTCAGGGAGCGAGTCTGCGAACAGAAGACTTGATTTCGGGATGAGGCATTGAAAGTGGCGGCATATCGCAAGGTATAGCCGCCTTTTTTTATGCTATCGTTGCAAAGATTTTATGGGGTGTGTTATGCGTTATCTCAGTTGGATTTTACGGGTAGTGCTGTTCATTGTGCTGCTCGGCTTTGCAGTCAAAAACGATCAGCCGATTACGCTGCGCTATTTGTTTGGTTATGAGTGGCAATCTTCTCTAGTAATTGTGTTGCTGGTATTTTTTGCAGTTGGCGCTGTCGTTGGCGTACTCGCGATGCTTGCCAATGTGCTGCAACAACGTCGTGAAATTGCGGCTTTGAAGCGCGATATCCGGGTCAAGAATAAACTTGCCGGTATCGGCGAAACTCAACAATCGTCTAAATAAATACTTTCAGTTATGGAATTTCAACTCTGGATGCTGCTGATTTTCCCATTGTTTTTTGGAATGGGGTGGCTGGCTGCACGCATCGACATTAAAGAGCTGCTCTCGGAATCGAGTGTGCTGCCCAATTCGTATTTTCAGGGGCTGAATTTCTTGCTCAATGAACAACAGGATAAAGCCATCGAAGCTTTCATTGAGGTGGTGAAGGTCGATCCGCAAACCGTCGAGTTGCACTTCGCGTTGGGCAGCCTGTTCCGCCGTCGCGGCGAAGTGGATCGTGCCTTGCGCATGCACCATAATCTGGTGGATAGAGCTGATCTGGATGATGACAAACGCCAGCAGGCGATCTTTGAGTTAGCCCAGGATTATCTGAAGGCCGGCATTCTGGATCGCGCCGAAAGTCTGTTCAGCGAATTGGAAAGTACCCCGTATGCGAAACAGTCTTTGGTGTTCTTGCTGGAGTTGTTCCAAAAAGAAAATGACTGGCTCAAAGCGATTGCGGTGACCCAGCGGTTGACGTCGGTATCAGGGCAGTCATACAGCAAGCAGGCCGCATTTTTCTTTTGCGAACTGGCGAGTGATGAAATTGCTGGCGACAATCTGGTTGCGGCGCACGAACATTTGCAACAGGCATTGCATGACGATCCCAAAGCGGTGCGCGCCACGATGCTGCTGGGTGATATGGCGGCCACTGCGGGGGAATATGAGCAGGCTATCAGTATCTGGAAAAACATAGAGGAGCAGGATGCGTTGTATTTGCCGTTGATCGCCGAACGTCTGCTCAATGCCTATTCAAATTTGAATCGCGATGAAGAAGGCATTGCCCTGTTGCGGGACTATCTGAATAAATATCATTCATTGGACTTGATGAACGTACTATTCGACAGAGTGCTGAAAAAAGAAGGTTCGACTGCTGCTTATAAATTAGTGCGCGACGAATTGGAGCGCAATCCGACCTTGCTGGGTTTGGATAAGCTGCTGGAAGCGCGGTTGCTGGAAGTATCGATGGAAAGGCGCGCCGATACCAAGCTGGTGAAAGATCTGGTTCATAAACGTACGCGCAGTCTTGCCATGTATCACTGTGCCAATTGCGGATTCAAGGCACGTCAATTTTATTGGCACTGCCCTGCTTGTCAGGCATGGGACAGCTACTCGCCGCGTCGCGGCGAAGAAACCGGGATGCCGCTATGAGCGACCCGAAAATCATCATCGCGCTGGATTTCCCTTCAGCCGAACCGGCATTGGAGTTGGCTGAAAGGCTGCAACCGTCATTGTGCCGTTTGAAGGTTGGGAAAGAATTGTTTACTTCTACGGGCACCAAGTTGTTGGAGCAATTGATGAGGCGCGGTTTTGAGATTTTTCTCGACCTGAAATTTCACGACATTCCCAACACCACCGCACAAGCTTGCAAAGCTGCGGCCAGTCTCGGCGTGTGGATGGTCAATGTCCATGCGCTGGGCGGACGCAAGATGCTGGAGGCAGCCAGTGAAGCGATTGCCAAGAGTAAACAACAACCCAAGTTGATTGCCGTGACCATATTAACCAGCATGGCGCAGCAAGACCTTGCCGAAATAGGCATCAGCGCTACACTAGCAGAAATGGTGCTGCGTCTTGCTGCCCTGGCACGCGACAGCGGGCTGGATGGAGTGGTGTGCTCTGCGCAAGAAGCTGCGCTGCTGCGCAAACATTACGGCAAAGAATTTTGTCTGGTGACACCCGGCATCCGTCCGGCACAAGCCAACCTCGACGATCAGTCGCGGGTGATGACCCCGCAAGCTGCTATGCAAGCTGGTGCTAACTATCTGGTGATCGGCCGCCCGATCACCCAGGCGGTGGATCCGTTGCAAGCTTTACTGGATATCAACAAGGAAATTGGAGTGATGCAATGAATCAGGAAAGCGGAGTGATGGCATGACCAAGTTGCCAAAATTCGAGAATGCGAAAGTGCTGGTGGTCGGCGATGTGATGCTGGATCGCTACTGGTTTGGCGATGTGAACCGCATCTCGCCGGAAGCTCCGGTGCCGGTGCTCAAGGTGGAACGGGTGGACGAGCGTCCCGGCGGTGCGGCCAACGTGGCGCGCAACATCGCGTCACTTGGGGCACAAGCTACGCTGTTGTCGGTGGTCGGAGACGACGAGGCGGGCGCATGTCTGGAAAAATTGCTCAATGAGCACAGCAACCTTAATGCACTACTGCATCGCGATAACAGCATTTCCACCATCATCAAGTTGCGCGCCATTGCGCGTCATCAGCAGTTGCTGCGTATCGATTTTGAAACGCCTCCCAGCCACGAAGTGCTGCACGCCGCACTTGAAGATTTTCGCGTGCAGTTGCCGCTGGCCGATGTGGTGATCCTGTCCGATTACGGCAAGGGCGGATTGACGCATATTGCCGATATGATCCGGGCTGCACGCGCTGCAGGAAAGCCGGTGTTGGTCGATCCCAAGGGTGATGATTATGCGCGTTACCGTGGTGCAACTCTGCTCACGCCAAACCGCAGCGAGTTTCGCGAAGTGGCAGGCAGCTGGAAAACCGAAGCGGAATTTAGCACAAAAGCAAAGCACCTCCGCGCTGAATTACAACTCGATGCGCTACTGGTCACCCGCAGCGAAGACGGCATGAGTCTGTATCGTGCCAACGAAGTGTTGCATGAACCCACGCAAACGCGTGAAGTATTCGACGTCAGCGGCGCGGGCGATACCGTGATCGCGACGCTGGCGGTGATGCTGGCGAGCGGTGCGGATTTGCCGGAAGCTATGCGCATCGCTAATCGTGCAGCGGGTATCGTGGTAGGCAAGTTGGGCACGGCGGTGGTCAGTCGTGAGGAAATCATTCAGGATATGAAGGTGTAGGGGCGTATGGCAATACGCCCATGGTGGAATATCGAAAAAGGGCGTATTGCCATACGCCTCTACGATTAATTTTTTGAGGGGGCATCATGTACTACATCGTCACCGGCGCAGCTGGTTTTATCGGTTCCAACCTGGTCAAGGCACTCAACGAGCGCGGCGAGAACAATATCATCGCGGTGGATCATCTTGAGAACGCAGACAAGTTCAAGAATCTGGTGGATTGTGAAATCGCCGATTATCTCGACAAGGAAGACTTTCTGGAAAAACTACAGGAAGGATTTTTTGATGGGCTGGTAAACGCGGTGCTGCATCAGGGCGCATGTTCTGACACTATGGAGACTGATGGACGTTACGTGATGGATAACAACTATCAGTACACTCTGGAGTTGTTGAATTATTGCCAGAATGAAGAAGTTCCGTTCCTCTATGCTTCGTCTGCTGCGGTGTATGGTGGTGGTGGCAAGTTCAAGGAAAGCCGCGAATGCGAAGCCCCGTTGAATGTCTATGCCTATTCCAAATTCCTGTTCGATCAGATCGTGCGTCGCCGCTGGCAAAAGCGCAGTGCGCAGATCGTCGGCCTGCGCTATTTTAATGTGTATGGGTCGCGCGAACAGCATAAAGGTCGCATGGCTTCGGTTGCGTATCACTTATTCAACCAGTATCGCACCGAAGGCCGGGTCAAATTGTTTGAAGGTTGCGATGGCTATGCAAACGGCGAACAGTTGCGCGACTTTGTCTCGATCGAAGATGTGGTTAAAGTGAACATGTATTTTCTTGATCACCCGCAAAAATCCGGCATCTTCAATCTGGGCACAGGACAAGCCCAAAGTTTCAACGATGTGGCTGTGGCAGCCATCAATACCCTGCGCATTGCCGAGTCCAAATCTGCGTTAGATCTCACCGAGATGCAGCAACAAGGTCTGATCAGTTACATTCCTTTTCCTGAAGCACTGCGCGGAAAGTATCAAAGCTACACACAGGCCGACATCGGAGCACTACGCAGCAGCGGTTACACCGAGATGTTTCTGAATGTGGAACAAGGCGTGTCCAGATATACTGAGCAGTTGCTGAAAGCGGCGGGATAGGACAGTACTTGTAGAGACATTACGCTCTCAAAGTGATGCTAACTCCTGTGGCTTACCGCTTGTTATGGCTGGTAGTGGTGTTGCTGGTTTCAGGGTGCAGCCAGGACAGGCTGCTCACCAAGCGTGACTATCAGGAAAGTCAGCGCTACTTTACTCAAGGCGATGCCGAAAATGCTCTCCTGAAGTTCCCACACCGGGTGGAGCGGGGAGATTTCATCACGACCATGGAGCAGGGTTATCTCAGTCTGATTCAGGGCAAATCCCAGATCAACGGTTTGCAGAGGCAGGCGGAAGTGTTGGATGACCGTGTGCGCTACCATGTCTCGCGCGAAGCGAAGACCTTTTTCTATTTGCAGACTCCTGAAGATTATTTTGCCTCGGAACACGAAGTAATCTGGCTGCACTTTCTGTTGAGCTGGGGTTATTCGCTACAGGGGAAATACTCCGATGCCTGCGTCGAGGCGCGTGTGGCTGGCAGCCTGTTATCGCTGGCTTGGAGTCCGGCAGGACACTTCGACGATCCGGCCATGCGCTTATTCCTCGCCGGGCTATGGACCATGTGCGGAGAATGGCACGAGGCGCAGGTGGATTTGCGTGCGGCGTGGTTCATGGACAACAACCTCACCTGGGCCAAGGATTTGGCGGAGCTCGACCAGCCCCCGTCAAATTTGTTTTTGGTGCTGGGCGGGCCGGGACCGGAGCCGGAGTGGAACCCGGAGCTGACTGCCAACCCGTTGCGCTCGGAACGACAGGTCAGCTTCAGGTTGCGCGGAGCCAAGAGCCAGCTCTCCATTACAGATCGTCACGGCATTGCGATTGTGCCGTATCTTTCTCCAGATGCCGGTAAATGGTACGAGCGCCACCTTGCGCGGGAAAGCGAATTGCACGAGTTGATCATGGACTCTACTTATGGCGGAAAGGCCGCTGTCAGCAGCACCATCGCGGGCGGCAAGATCGCTGCAACTACCGGCATTGGGCTGGCTGTAGGTATAAGCGGTACGGCGTTGGGTGCGGCCATCATCAATTACGTGAACACATCAAATGCGGTAGAGCTGGGGCTGGTGGTTGCGGGGGCCAGCATCAAGAAGGGCATGGAAATCTCGCGGGAGGGTTACCGTGAAAGTGCCGGTGAGCTGAAAAAAGACCTCGATACCAGTATCACTTATCGCTTTGTCCGTTATCTTCCTGAATATTTGTGGGTGGGCTGGAGCGATCAGCCCATCGCTTATCCTGTAGAGCTGCGCACTTCGGCTTTACGGGTCAGGATAGCGCAGCCTTCGGTCGCCGGGCGCGCATCGGTCACTGTGGCGCATGTGCCGGATGCGGCAATCGTGCGCCGTTACTGGTAGCTTGCTTGGTGCTGTAGATATTCCGCACACCTTGTGCATTTCCAGTTTCTCGTCCGCGCAGTTATGATTGAGCCCTTCAGAAAGATCAAGGTAGAGCGATGTATCCATCCATAGAAAAATTTGTCGGCAACACACCGCTGGTGCAACTCAAACGCATTCCGGGCCATACCAGCAATGTGCTGCTGGCCAAGCTGGAGGGCAATAATCCAGCCGGTTCGGTGAAGGACAGGCCAGCACTGTCTATGATTACCCATGCCGAGGCGCGCGGCGAGATCAAGCCGGGCGATACGTTGATCGAGGCGACCAGCGGTAATACCGGCATCGCGTTGGCCATGGCGGCGGCGATGCGCGGCTACAAGATGATACTGGTGATGCCTGAGAACCAGAGCATCGAACGCCGTCAGACCATGCGCGCCTTTGGTGCAGAGCTGGTGCTGACATCCAAGGAAGGCAGCATGGAACTGGCGCGCGACACGGCGGAAAAATTGCGCGACCAAGGCAAAGGCATCATCCTCGATCAATTCGCCAATCCCGATAATCCGCTGGCGCACTACGAAGGCACCGCGCCGGAAATCTGGCGAGACACCAATGGCAAGGTCACTCACTTCATCAGCAGCATGGGCACCACCGGCACCATCATGGGTTGCTCGCGTTACTTCAAGGAAAAAAATCCAGGCATACAGATCATCGGTGTGCAGCCGGAAGAGGGCGCACAGATTCCCGGCATCCGCAAATGGCCGCAAGCCTATTTGCCGAAAATATACAGCGGCAAGAATGTGGACAGGCTGGAATATGTGAGCCAGGCTGATGCCGAAGAATTGACGCGCCGATTGGCGCGCGAAGAAGGCATCTTCTGCGGCATTTCTTCCGGTGGCGCGTTGAGCGTCGCACTGCATATTTCACGGCAAGTCGAGAACGCGGTGATTGCCTTTATCGTGTGCGATCGCGGCGATCGTTATCTGTCGACGGGTGTATTTCCTGCCTGACTCTTTTCTCCCGCAGGGAGCGGTGGGGCTCTAATTGATTTGCGCGACTCTTGGTTTGGACAAGGCCGGATTTTGTGCGAAATAGCGTTTAATACCCCCCAGGATCGCATTGGCGAGTTTCATCTGATAGTTTTTATCATTCAAGCGATGCTCTTCACTGGGGTTGCTGATGAAAGCAGTTTCGACCAATATCGATGGGATTTCCGGCGATTTCAGCACGGCGAATCCGGCTTGCTCGACACGCCCGCGATGCAGGGTGTTGATATCACCCAGTTCGTTCAGAACGTGCTTGGCCAGTTTCAGGCTGTCGGTGATGGTGGCGGTCTGTGAGAGGTCGATCAAAGTGCGCCTCAGATAGAGGTCTTTCATCGTGATGTTCACGCCGCCGATCATATCTGCCTCGTTTTCCTTTTTCGCCAACGCGCGTGCGGCAGCGCTGGTCGCACCGTGTTGGGATAAGGCAAATACCGATGAACCACGCGCATTCGGCTTGATAAAGGCATCGGCGTGGATAGAGATGAATAAATCCGCATTCATCTTTTGTGCTTTGGCGACGCGGACATCAAGGGGAATAAAATAATCGCCATCGCGAATCAGTATACCGCGCATATTCGGCGTGCCATCAACTAAAGCTTTTACCCTGCGTGCGATTGCCAGTGTCACATTCTTCTCACGCGAGCCATATCTTCCCCGTGCACCTGGGTCTTCGCCACCGTGTCCGGCATCGATTGCGATGATCAAGGTTCGAGCGCGCACCTCGGTCTGCTTGGGTGTTGTGGTTGCGCCGGAAGGCGGCGTATCACTCTGTGGTTTGTCGTTGGCAGATGTTTTTTCTGCGGGATGTTCTGTTACGCCAGATGTGGCAGATGTTTCTGGAGTATCGGTTTTTGGTTTCTCGAGCAAAGCCATCAGCGGGTCAAGCGGGTGGGCGGGATACACATCCAGCACCAAGCGATATCCGTATTCGCTGACCGGGTTGAGGACGAACAACTGGGGTTTTGCTTCACTTTTCAGATCCAGCACCAAGCGCACCACGCCGGGCTTGAAACGCCCAACACGTACACTTTTGATGTAAGGATCATTGTTGCCGATCAGCTTGGCCAAGTCATTAAGCGCGTGACCAAGCTCCACTTTTTCCAGATCGATGACCAAGCGTTCTGGATTGCTCAGATTGAACATGTTGTGGCGGATGGCCTGTTTGGATTCTAGGGTCAGCCGCGTGTAATCCTGAGCGGGCCAGACACGCGCAGAGCTGACGATAATGTCGGCGTGAGCCCAGTGTATCCAAAGCAAGGGTAGCCAGAGTAAAACTAACAGTGTGACAAGTTTTAAAGCTGCTTTAAACATTCTCTTCCTGTTGGTGTGTTGGCCTGCATCTCTACATTACGTCCTTGCGCCAGAATTTCAAAGTCTATTTTTACATCGGCTTGAGGGATTAATCCCAGCGCGTGTTCCGGCCATTCGATGAAAAATATACTCTGGCCATCAAATTCATCGCGGAACCCCGCTGCTTCCCATTCCTCCTCATCGTGCAAACGATACAGATCGAAGTGGCGAAATTCTAACCCGGCGGCATGATAGGGTTCAACCAGCGTGTAGGTGGGACTTTTTACGCGACCGTTGTAACCCAGCGCATTCAGCATGCCGCGCACAAGGGTGGTTTTTCCAGCTCCCAGATCGCCGTGCAGATAAACCACCATGCCGGGTTGGAGGTGTGCCGCAAGGCGTCTCGCCAACGCGAGGGTCGAGCTTTCATCGGCGAGGTGGAATGACACGCTCGCGCAGCGAACGTTTGTCCCCTCTCCCGCTTTCGGGGGAGGGTTTGGGAGGGGGACGGGAATGGAGGGATTCATATCAGTGTGCTCCGCCTTTGCTATGCCCGCGTGCGGATTAGGCTATCATCTTCGCTATGCAAAAAGTAAGTCCTCGACAAATTGATTATCCGGCTCTCGCCGTACAGATACGTGCATGGGCTCATGAGCTTGGCTTCCATGCTGTGGGCATCAGCGACACCGATTTGTCGTCGGCTGAAAGCGGTTTGCTGGAGTGGCTCGCACTCGGCATGCACGGTGAAATGGATTATATGGCAAATTACGGCATCAAACGCAGCCGCCCGACAGAGTTGGTGCCTGGCACCTTGAGCGTGATTTCTCTGCGCATGCACTACATGTCCCCCAAAGCGCGCGACAGTTGGCAGGTGTTGGCAGAGGACGAGCGCGCCTTCATCTCGCGCTATTCATTGGGGCGCGATTATCACAAGGTGTTGCGCAACCGGCTGGCGAAATTGGCCGAGAAAATTCGTGGGGTGGTGGCAGAATTTGAAGGGCGGGTCTTTACCGATAGCGCGCCGGTGATGGAAGTCGAGCTTGCGCGCAAAGCCGGTTTAGGTTGGCGCGGCAAGCACACCTTGTTGCTATCGCGCGAGCACGGATCATATTTTTTTCTCGGTGAGATTTATCTTAACCTGCCGCTGCCGGTCGATGCCCCGCAGCAGGAACACTGCGGAACCTGCACACGCTGCATCGAGATATGCCCCACCCAGGCGATCATAGCGCCGTACCGGCTGGATGCGCGCCGCTGTATTTCCTATCTCACCATCGAGCTCAAGGGCAGCATACCGGTTGAGCTGCGTCCGTTGATAGGCAACCGCATCTATGGTTGCGACGATTGTCAATTGGTGTGTCCGTGGAATAGTTTTGCGCAAATTTCTGTTGAGCCTGATTTTGCAGTTCGCCACGGGCTGGACGATGTGTCGCTGGTGGAGCTGTTCGCGTGGGATGAAGCCGAGTTCAATGCCAAGCTCGCAGGCAGCGCCATCTATCGCATCGGTTACGAGCAATGGCTGCGAAATATTTCAGTCGGATTGGGTAATGCAACCAAGAGTCCGGAGATCGTTGCAGCGTTGCGATCCCGCGTCGAGTATCCGTCAAAGATGGTTCGGGAACACGTAGCTTGGGCGTTGACTCGCCATGATGATTAATTCAAATTTCTAGTTTGTATGGAACTGTTGGTGTCGTTTTGGTTCAAGGGACCTGCCACGGAGACATCTTTAGTGTAGTTAAAACTTTGCCATCACTCTTCCTGACAACTACTGCGATGTTTTCATATTTTGCACGCAAAGGCAGGAAGCCGAGCCCTGCTTCTGTTAGTCCGGTGGCGCGTACCGCATTTTCTATTTCGGCTATTCGATCAGGGTTCAGTTTCTTAAGCTCCGCAATCGGTTTGGCTGCCTGACCGACTGCTGACATGTGCTCAGAGTATGGCTGGTAGTATTGCGGAAATTGCGGCAAATCCTTGCCAGAGAAGGCGCTTAATACCACCTCGTTTTTTTCCTTGATGTCAGTCGGCATCTCCGAGTAAACGTAAACTGGCCCTGTGAGCGGAAGCGAACGGTAGTCTGGATATTTGGCCTTGGCTATATCCTCTTTGCTCAGCAAATTGGCGGTAACGAGATCAAAAGAATTCATGCTAAACACCACGAACACCGGACGCGTCTGAAACATGATGCTCATGCCGTAAATCAGCGCCGAGATTTGCAGAATAGCAATGACCGATAAATCGAAGGCCAATGCTTTGCGGGTTTTTTGGGGGTTGAAGATTATCAGGGTGATGAGTGGACCTAGAGTTACATCCACCCCTAGCAGGATCAACAAGACCTGATGTCCTCCGGCAGCGGAGAAAAAAGGAGGGGCATACCAGAGCAGCAGCATGAGTGCGAGTACGACTACCGCAATCATTGCACTCAGGGACAGGTGGATGAAAGATGCTTTCCCGCGAGATATCATAGTAAAATTTTAAAGTAGGACAAATAATGATGCAATAGTCGGCGGGCTTGAAATCATGGAATCAATCGTCACGCTGATTATGCCGTATATATAAACCGTTCATGCAACTCTTTCAAATTAAGCTCGTACAAAATTTGTTCCAATCGCTCTTGAGCATTCTTGCGTGGAGCATCCTTGCGACTGGCGATGATGAGTTCGTTTTTCATCGAATGTTCCCAGCCGACCAATTCGGTCACGGTTACCTGATAGCCATGCGCTTCCAGTTGCAGGCAGCGCAGTACGTTGGTGAGGTGGCTGCCGAATTCGCGAGTGTGGATCGGATGCCGCCAGATTTCCGAGAGCGGAGTTTTGCCGAACGACTGGTTTTTGTTCTTGTTTAGTACCGCCGCGACTTCGGCTTGGCAGCATGGTACCAGCACGATGAATTTAGCCTGTTTGTGCAGCGCGAACTTGATCGCATCATCGGTGGTGGTGTTGCAGGCGTGCAGGGCGGTGACCATATCGATTTGTTCGGGCAATTGCGGCGAGTGGATGGATTCTTCCACCGACAGATTCAGAAACGACATGTGCGTAAAGCCTAATTTGGCCGCCAACTGTTGCGATTTGCTGACCAACTCCTCACGGGTTTCGATGCCATAGATATGTCCGGCAACAGGTTCAGTTTGGCGTGCCTTCAGGAATAAATCATAGATGATGAAACCGAGGTAGGATTTGCCCGCACCATGATCTGCCAGCGTCAGGTTTTGCTTGGCGGTGAGTACCTCATTCAGCAACGGTTCGATGAAATGAAGCAAGTGATACACCTGTTTCAACTTGCGCCGACTGTCCTGGTTGAGCTTGCCGTCGCGCGTCAGGATATGCAGCTCTTTGAGCAGTTCGACGGATTGACCGGGTTTGATCTCTGGGATGGGGTTCATGGTGTCGCTACACTCTAGCCGAACTTCAATTTCATCACCAGCACTGCGCCCGCCAACAGCAACGTGATCGAGTTGGCAATGATGATCGGCCACGATACCAGAAAAATTCCGTAAATCAGCCATAGCGCGACACCCAGCGTGAAAAGGGCATACATGCCGAGCGAGATGTCTGCGGTATGACGGGTGCGCCAAATTTTCCATGCCTGCGGAATGAAGGCTACTGTGGTAAGCGTGGCAGCGGCACTGCCTATCCAATCTGTTGCGTTCATAGTTATGGTTTTAGGTTTTTGAGGGGCGAGAAAAGTTGAGTTGACGTTATTGTTGAGTTGGCGTGTATCTGGCTGCATAATGGTATCGCATCGTGTTTTGTTATGTGTGATTGAGTTGAACGGGTAAAGGGGAGGGGATGTCGTGGTCGAATCGATTAGCGAGGCTTGTGTTGAGCGGGCTTGTGGCAAGTAATCTTGCATTTGCAGAGACGGAGGATGCACCCGACTGGAGTGTGGAAACACTTTCCGGCGATTGGGGTGGTGTGCGTTCCAGGCTGCATAATAAGGGCATCAATGTGGGATTGACCCACAAAAGCGATGTAATGGTGAATACCTCTGGCGGCATCAAGCGCGGCGCGATATGGATGGGGCACACCGAAGCCAGAGTCAAGATGGATCTGGAAAAGTTATGGGGGTGGGATGCTACTGCCGCCTATTTCCATTATCACAGCCAGCTTGGCAGCAAATTTAACCGCGATTATGTCGGCAGTTTTGTGGGCGTGGACAATATTGAGGCGGGCGCAAATACCGCACAGTTTTCTCATGCCTGGCTGCAAAAAAGTTTTTCCGGTGACAGTTTTTCTGTGCTGGCCGGGATTTATTCGATTGATTCCGAATTTTACGTCACCGACATCACTAGCGTGTTTTTACAACCCCCTTACGGTATGTCTAATGATGTAGCGCAACCAATTCTGGGTGCTCCAAATGCGCCAGCTATTTTCCCGGTAGGGGCGTTAACAATGCGCGTGAAATATACTTCGCCGGGCAAAAGTTTTTATGCGCAATATGCCTTGGCAGATGGTGTGCCGGGCGACCCCAATAACCCGCATGGCACCCATGTTCAGCTTAACAAAGGCGATGGTTCGCTCTCCATTGTTGAGTTCGGTTACACACCGCAGGAAAAAGAGCCGCCTTTTGAAGCAGCCAAACCCGGAGAGCTGATCGAGCCCGAACAAAAAGTGCATGAAGAACACGAATCTTTCAATAAGACTGCTATAGGTTTTTGGCATTATTCCGCGCGTTTTGACGACCTTGATCCCACTGCTGTGGACGCATTTGGTAACCCGTTGCGCCACGTAAGTCAGGGAATTTACTTCCTGGCGGAGCGCACACTGGCAGTCGAAAAAAATCACCCTGCACAAGGACTGGCTGGTTTTATTCGTTTCGGTACGGCAAGCAAAGACATCCATCAAGCAGACTGGACGGGAAGTTTTGGATTGCGCTATCACGGCCTGTTTTCCGGGCGCGACAATGATATTTCCGGAGTAGCTGTCACCTTTAATCACGCCAGCGATAAATACCGGCTCCTTAATAATAGCGAAGGCAGTCAAACCAATGTTGAAGCGACGTATCGTGCGCAGATTAATCCTTGGCTCGCGCTACAACCCTCGATGCAATTTATTACCAACCCAAATATGGATGCGACAGTGGGGAATGCTTGGGTGGTCGGTGCGCGGCTTGAGGTGGCATTATAATAAAACTTGAAGTGGCTACACTCGAGTTGAGCCAACTTTCATTTGGGACCCCGCGAAATATTTTGTCCTGAATTGTTTGCATCCAAGAATAATGCCGTAATTACCTGTCGCGCATCTGACTAGCCGGATAGGAGGTTTGCCATTCCCGATATAAATCGTTCGACATGCGATGATTGTACATAAATATGCAGATAGTGTTTGACGAAACTGCCCGACTCCGATATATTGCTCGACTTCGCTGACGCGGGGTGGAGCAGCTCGGTAGCTCGTCGGGCTCATAACCCGAAGGTCATAGGTTCAAATCCTGTCCCCGCAACCCTCAGCCCGTTCTTTAAAAAACAAACGAACAACCGACGAGTGTAGGTGCTTGGTTTTTGGGAAGTTTGCGTATCTTTCTGGATATGGAAACGACTTTAAAAATATGTAGTACTTACGCAAAGTCGAAACATGCAAGTGAAGAAACTTTGAGTAAGACCGATTCGAAAGAATCAAAACAGGTATTGAACTGAAGAGTTTGATCCTGGCTCAGATTGAACGC
>JANXXH010000062.1 GCA_025350705.1 Gallionella sp. | reverse complement strand
CGAACCGTTTCGACGAACGCGATGCCGCAGTCAAACGTCTGCTGGAGATGGCCATCAGCACCTGCAACCGGCTGGATAAATATGTGGGCATCTGCGGACAAGGGCCATCGGATCATTTTGATTTTGCACTGTGGCTGATGGATATCGGCATACAGTCGATGTCGCTGAACCCGGATACGCTGCTGGATACTTGGCGGAAATTGGGTGAGGCACATCCGGGAAGGTAGGGTTTGGAGTGCGGTGACACGTCACCGCGTAAATGCAACTTTGCCGGTCACTGCAACTCCCTCTCCCCTTGTGGGAGAGGGTTGGGGAGAGGGGAGAGTGAATCAACTTCGCCGGGGGTTGCCCGGCAGTGTTGTTTTGAGTTGTTCATGGTTCGACAAGCTCAACACGAACGGCCTCAAATAGACGAGAGTTGCTTTTATCGCCCGAAAAGCCGGATAATCTCCCACGATAATGCAGGAGGCGTGTATGAACTATAAAGAACTCATCACCATAGAGCCGGGAAAGCGTGGCGGCAAGCCCTGTATACGCGGGTTGCGCGTCACAGTTTATGACGTGCTGGATTATCTCGCGTCGGGCATGACGCCCGCCGAAATCCTCGCGGAATTCGACTACCTGACGCTCGAAGACATACAGGCCTGCCTGGCCTATGCCGCCGACCGTGAGCATCACCAGCTTGCGGTGAATGTTTGAAACTTCTGTTTGACGAAAACCTCGCGCCATCCCTTGTCCCGGCATTGGCGGATATTTTTCCGCAATCCGAACATGTCTCACGAATCGGGTTGGGGAAAGCGCCGGATCGCGAGGTATGGGAATATGCCAGGGAGCACAACTACACCTTGGTCAGCAAGGATTCCGATTTTCACGAATTGAGCCTGTTGTATGGCTCCCCGCCGAAGGTCGTCTGGATTTGCCGTGGCAACTGTACCACCAGGCAGATTGAATTTATCCTGCGTAACAAGCTGGAAGACATACGGTCATTGGTGGACAACCCGGAATCCACATATCTCATTATCTTGTGAGTTCCATCGTGGGGCTAAGCCCGGCGGTTTTGATTTTGACGTTGTGTACGCATACCCTTCGACAGGCTCAGGGCGAACGGCCTATTTTATTTGCCCGCGCTCAATACTGATCCCCACCATCTTGCAATTCCGGATCGCCTGTAGCTTGGCGACGCTGACCTTGACCCAAGGCGCGTTGAAGTCCTTGAGGATGATTTGTGCGATGTGTTCGGCGAGGGTTTCCATCAGGGAGAAATGTCCTTCGCTCAGCACGGTCTGGAGGTGTTGCGCGACATCTGCATAATCCAGCGCATCCATGATGTCATCGCTGGTGCAGGCGCGGCTGTTGGGCAGGGCGATGTCGAGGTCGATCTGCAAGGTTTGCGGCACAACCTTTTCACGTTCGTAGATGCCGATCAACGTGGTTACCTTGAGTTCGCGCAGAAAAATAATGTCCATGCTAATAACCTATTGTGCCGTTCAATTGCGTCGTTGCGTGCTCGCTCATTCCTCGCCTATCTATTCGATATGTCTTTGTCATTCACTGTGCGGCGCCTTGCACTTGAACGGCTCGTGACGGTTATTAGTAAGGTGGCGGCACGCGCTTATTGGTAGCCAGTCAGGATTGAAGTAAAATCCGCCGCTCGCATTCTAAGGTATTCCCGATGCTGACCATAGTTTTTATCATTGCCGCCTATCTGTTGGGCTCGATCTCTTTCGCAGTCGTTACCAGTAAATTATTTGGCTTGGCCGATCCGCGCACTTATGGTTCCGGCAATCCCGGCGCTACTAATGTGCTGCGCAGCGGCAAAAAAGCGGCGGCGGCATTGACGTTGTTCGGCGATGCGGCGAAGGGTTGGCTGGCGGTGTTTCTGGCGATACAGTTTTCTCCGAGCGGCGTGTCGTACACGATGCTGGCTGCATCCGTGGCGCTGGCTGTGTTCCTCGGGCACGTGTTCCCGATCTTTCTGCGCTTTAAAGGCGGCAAAGGTGTGGCGACGGCGTTGGGTGTGTTGCTGGCGCTGAATGTTTGGGTGGGGCTGGGCGCGTTGGCGACTTGGTTGTTGATGGCGCTGGTGTTCCGTTACTCGTCTTTATCGGCCTTGACAGCGGCTATCGGTGCGCCGATTTACGCGTTCTTGCTGGGTTTGCCGCAAGAGTGGGTGCTGGCATCCGGCATCATATCGTTGCTGTTAGTTTGGCGGCACAAGAGCAACATTCAAAACCTGCTTGCAGGAAAAGAAAGCAAGATCGGCAGCAAGAAGGCCGGTTAATTTCGCAGAACGATTTCCTGTAAATCCCAGCGCGGCTTGACGTTGAAGCGATAATCTTTTTTGTCTTGTTGCTGCGCAAATCTTAGCGCGCCGGCGAAGGCGATCATCGCGCCGTTGTCGGTGCAGAATTCCAGATCGGGGTAAAACACCTTGCCGCCGCGCTTGCCTATGCTTTCAGTCAGGCGCTCGCGCAACAATCGGTTCGCGCCTACACCGCCCGCCACCACTAATTGATTCAGGCCGGCGTGTTCCAAGGCAGCGCGCGCCTTATGTGCCAGCACATCAACAATGGCTTCTTGTACGGCGCAGGCGATGTCGGCGCGAGTTTGATCGTCGTTACCGCTTTGTTTCACCAATGTCAGCACCGCTGTTTTTAATCCGCTGAAACTGAAATCCAGGTCGCCACTGTGTTGCATCGGGCGCGGCAGCTTGTATAGGCCGGGACGACCCGACGCGGCAAGTTTCGCCAGCGCGGGGCCACCCGGATAACTCAGGCCCAACAGCTTCGCGCTCTTGTCGAACGCTTCACCTGCCGCATCGTCCAGCGTTTCACCGAGCAAGATGTATAGCCCCACGCCGTCCACGCGCATCAGTTGCGTGTGCCCACCGGAAACCAATAAGGCAACGAATGGGAACTCGGGTGCGGGGTCGGACAGCAATGGAGAGAGCAGGTGACCTTCCAGATGGTGGATGCCTATCGTGGGGATGTCGAGCGCGTAGGCCAGTGCGTTGGCGACGCTGGCGCCAACCAGCAACGCGCCGCCCAATCCCGGGCCTTGGGTGTAAGCGACCGCACTAATTTGATTGAGCGAAACATCAGCTTCGCGCATCACCTGCCGCACCAGCGGGATGACACGGCGGACGTGATCGCGTGAAGCAAGCTCTGGAACGACGCCGCCATATTCGTTGTGCATCGCGACTTGTGTATACAACGCGTGCGCCAGCAACCCGCGCCCCATCTGGTATAGCGCGATGCCGGTCTCATCGCAAGATGATTCGATGCCGAGAGTAATTAGTCCCATTTTTTTACTTTTCAAGTGAGGCCGCATTGTAGTGAATTACGCAATCAAACAGGGTAGCCGCAAATATTATAAAAATATTTCAGAAAATGTTCAGAAAAGTGTTGACGAGAGTTTTGACATCTCTATAATGCGCACCTCTTCGCTGACCGGCAGTTTATCCGGACAGCCCGTTCTTTAAAAAACAAACGAACAACCGACGAGTGTAGGTGCTTGGTTTTTGGGAAGTTTGCGTATCTTTCGGGATATGGAAACGACTTTAAAAATATGTAGTACTTACGCAAAGTCGAAACATGCAAGTGAAGAAACTTTGAGTAAGACCGATTCGAAAGAATCAAAACAGGTATTGAACTGAAGAGTTTGATCCTGGCTCAGATTGAACGC